>JAZQYY010000042.1:0-227905 GCA_045633805.1 Acutalibacteraceae bacterium | reverse complement strand
CATCAGCTTTTTCTCGCAGGCATGGACGGCCGCCTCAATCAGTGCGGGCTTATAAACTCTTGCCATCCAGGCAGTAACCATGGTGCCTGCCAGATTGCCCAGCAGGATCATCAGGATTTTTACAAGATCCTTCTTCTCATGGTGCAAAGCCAGATAGCCTACCTTACCGGTAAACAGGTTCAGACCCAAATAATTGATGGTCAGCAGCGCCACGGAAAACAGCACCGCACCAACGACCTTGCTCTCGCTGGACAGATACACGCAGCCGCCGATGCCAATGCAGATTGCCGCTGCAATGGCCAGGATAAAATCCCCTTTTTTATTCATAAGTTTTTTGTCTCTTTCTTTCAAGCACAGTTTTTATTTGCTCAGACGTTCACGAATGATGTCGTAAGCATGGTCCATGCCGCCTTCCCCGCTCCACAGACGCTTGCCTGTCTCGGGGTCTGTCAGATGCATGGTGTCGGGGGTCAGCTCGCCGCACATGACGATGAAGTGCTCGGCTACATGACCGAAGCGCAGATCGATTCGGCCCAGCTCGATGCCGTGGCTTGCGAAATATTCGCTGAGCACATCCCACACATAACGGCCGGTATCCTCCATATTCAGCAGTGCCTCTTCAATGACGGTGCCTTCCAGCGCCTGTGCGCGAGTCACGGGCATATCCCCGTTTTCACCGTCCAGGTAGTATGCGTAGGAGGGGTCTTCCCCACCGCTGACCACGGTCAAGGTGAAGGGGATCTCAACGATGACCATTACGGACTTGAAAAGGTCAAGCAGAGAATCCTTGAATACCTTGCAGTCAGAGTGCTTGCGCCCGATATCAAGGGTCAGATAATCTGTCTTGTCGGACCTCCCGGTGTTGGCAAAACTTCAATTGCTCGCTCCGTTGCAAGAGCAACAGGCAGAAACTATGCCCGCATTTCACTTGGCGGTGTTAAAGACGAAGCTGAAATCAGAGGTCACAGAAAAACTTATATCGGCTCAATGCCCGGCAGAATAATCAACGCAATGCAGCAGGCAGGCACAAATAATCCGCTTATTCTGCTTGACGAAATCGATAAGCTTTCGTCTGATTATAAAGGAGATCCCACGTCGGCATTGCTTGAGGTTCTTGATCCCGAGCAGAACGCAACTTTCAGAGATCACTATATTGAAATGCCCTATGATTTAAGCAGGGTAATGTTCATAACAACCGCAAACGTCAGAGCCAATATTCCCGAGCCTCTTCAGGACAGAATGGAAATCATTGAGCTCGGCAGCTACACTTTTGAAGAAAAGTTCAATATTGCAAAGAAGCACCTTGTTCCCAAGCAGATAAAGCGCCACGGAATGACCGCAAAACAGCTCCGAATCACCGATAAAGCGTTGAGCCTTATTATTGAGGGCTACACCAGAGAAGCGGGTGTGCGTGCGCTTGAGCAGCAGATTGCGGCAGTTTGCAGAAAAGTCGCAATGCAGATTATCTCTGACGGCAAAGAAAAGGTTTCCGTTAAACCCGAAGACGTTGAAAATCTTCTCGGTTCACGCAAGTTCAAAAACGATTCAATCACCAAAGAAAATGAGGTTGGTGTTGTTAACGGTCTTGCATGGACTGCGGTTGGCGGCGATATGCTTGAGATTGAAGCAGCTGTGCTTGACGGCAGCGGAAAGCTTGAACTCACAGGCTCTCTCGGTGACGTTATGCAGGAGAGTGCAAAGGCGGCAGTCAGCTATATCCGTTCAATGGCAGATGAACTCCCCATAAGCTCGAGCTTCTATAAAGATAAAGATATTCACGTTCACGTGCCCGAGGGTGCAACACCCAAAGATGGCCCCTCGGCAGGCGTAACAATTGCAACCGCTCTTGTTTCTGCTCTTTCAGGCAGAAAGGTGCGTAAGGATGTTGCCATGACGGGTGAAATAACCCTTCGAGGCAGAGTGCTTCCCATCGGCGGTCTTAAAGAAAAATCAATGGCGGCTTACAGAGCAGGTATTAAAACAGTTATCATTCCCTATGATAACATTGCAGATCTTGATGAGGTTGACCCCAAGGTCAAGGAAGCAATAACCTTCCTGCCTGTCAAAACGGTTGGTGCCGTTTGGGATGCAGCTCTTGAAAAGGTTCACGAAGAAAAAAGCGATAAAAACCGTATTCCCGTGAGCGAAAGCAGCAAGCGTCCCTCGATTGCACAGTAAATAAAAAACAGGATTTGATAAATATGAGATTTGATAAAATAGAATTCACCGCCGCTTACGGCACGTCAAAGCAGTTGCCTGCATCGGTTATGCCTGAAATTGTTTTTTCGGGTCGTTCAAACGTTGGTAAGTCATCGCTCATCAACAAGGTTTTTAATCGCAAAAACCTTGCAAGAGTCAGCTCGATGCCCGGCAAAACAATAACTGTCAATTTCTTCAAGGGTGACGGTGTGATTTTTGCCGATTTACCCGGTTACGGCTATGCAAAGAGAGAACAGAGCGAGAAAAAACGCTGGGCAGACCTTATGGAAGGTTATTTCCAGTCTGGCAGAAACATTGCGCTCGTTGTTCAGCTTATCGATATGCGCCACGCACCCTCTGCCGACGATATGGATATGCTTAACTTTCTTCGTCAGATGGAAATTCCTTTTGTGATTGCTCTCACAAAATGTGATAAGCTCAATAAAACCGAAACCGAAAAACGTCGTGAAGAGCTCAAAGAGGAGCTTGCCGATTATTCGGATATCAAAACGGTTGAGTTTTCATCGGTCAAGGGCATCGGTGTTGAAGAAATCAAAGCTGAAATTGTTTCAGCGGTCACAGAATAAAGGACGGTTAAAAATGTTTGTTTCAGACTGTATTTCAATAAACGAAAGGGGTCATCTGACCATCGGCTCGGCAGATACTGTTGAGCTTGCAAAGGAATTCGGTACGCCTGCTTATATCTTTGATGAGAATGAGATAAGAGCAAATCTGCGTGCATTCAAGAATTCAATTGATGAAAACTACGGTGGCAACGGTCTTGTTTGCTATGCGAGCAAGGCTTTCAGCTGCAAAGAGATGTATCGCATCTGTAAGCAGGAGGGCACAGGCGTTGACGTTGTTTCGGGCGGCGAACTTTATACCGCTCTTTCGGTTGGCTTCCCTGCAGAGAACATTGTTTTTCACGGCAACAACAAAACACCTGATGAGCTTGCAATGGCGGTTGAAAACGGTGTTGGCAGAATAGTTGTTGATAACCTTACCGAGCTTAAAATGCTCAATGAAATCGCAAAGCAGGCAGGCAAAACCGTTGGTATTATGATGCGTATAAAGCCCGGTGTTGATGCTCATACTCACGATTTCATAAAGACAGGTCAGATTGATTCAAAGTTCGGCTTTGCTCTTGAAACAGGCGAAGCACTTGAAGCGGCAAAGGCGGCTCTTGCAATGCCTGCCCTTAAGCTTAGAGGTCTGCATTGCCACATTGGCTCGCAGATTTTCGATATTGACCCCTTCGAGCTTGCCGCAAAGGTTATGCTTGAGCTTTATAAGCAAATCAAAGACGAAACAGGTGCAGAGCTTGACGAGCTTAATCTCGGCGGCGGTTTCGGAATCAAATATGTTGACGGCGATACTCCTATTCCTTACGGTGAATATATGAAAAACGTTTCTGCCGTTGTTAAGGCTGAAACCGAAAGACTCGGTCTTAAAATGCCTTTCATTCTCATTGAGCCGGGTCGCTCCGTTGTCGGTGCGGCAGGTCTTACGCTTTATACCGTTGGTGCAGTCAAGGATATTCCTGATATCCGCACTTACGTTTCGGTTGACGGCGGTATGGCAGATAACCCGAGATACGCTCTTTATCAGGCAGATTATCAGCTTATCTGTGCAAACAAGGCAAATGAAGAAAAGAATATGACAGTAACCGTTGCAGGCAAATGCTGTGAAAGCGGTGACCTGATTCAGGAAAACACAAAAATCCAGACTGTTGAGGCTGGCGATATCCTTGCCGTGCTTTCAACAGGTGCATATAACTATTCAATGGCATCAAACTATAACCGCATACCCAAGCTTCCCGTTGTGTTTGTTAATAACGGCGATGCAAGAATCGTTGTTAAAAGGGAAACCTATGAAATGGTTGCCGCTTGTGATATCTGATTTAAGGAAGTGATTTTATGCCTAATATAAGAATGCTGGCCGATAAGGTCAGACTTGTTTCAGAGCCTGCCGAAAAATTCAAAACAAGCTGCATTTCTGTTTCAATGGCTCTGCCTATGGATGAAAGATTGGCGGCAAATTCGTTGCTTGTTTATCTTCTCAAACGCTCCTGTGAGGCTTATCCCGAAATGTCTTTGCTTAACGGCAGACTGGATGAACTTTACGGCGCGATTCTCGGCGCAGGTGTCAGCAAAAACGGTGAAGCGCAGGTGCTTACTCTGAGCATAACAAGCCTTGCCGATAAATTTGCTCTTGATGATGAGAGCATTCAGCTTGAAGCTGCGCAGCTTCTTTCCGATATCATCTTCAAGCCCAACGTTAAAAACGGATCTTTCGGCGAAGAAGCTCTTGTAACCGAAAAACGCCTTCTTATCCAGCGCATTGAAGAAGAGCTTAACGATAAGCGTTCATATGCTTTCAACAAGTGCATCAGCCATATGTGTCATAACGAAGCTTTCGGCAAAGATAAATATGGCACGGTTGAAGAAATTCAGAACGTTAAAATATCAGAGATTTATGATGCCTGGCAGAATATGCTTTCAACCGCAGTTTTTCAGATAACCGTTGTGGGTGCGGCTGACGAAGAAAAGGTTGCGGCGATTTTTGAAAAAGCTTTTGCAAAAATTGAGCGTAAGCCTGCAACGCTTGAAACCGTGTTTATTCAGCGCAGCAGACATTTTAACCGCTTTGAAGAGAAATTCCCCGTTAATCAAGGCAAGCTTGTTATGGGCTTCAGAGCAGGTATGAGCCACAGAAGAGATAATATTTTTGCCGTTACGGTTATGAATGATATCTTCGGTATGGGCACTTATTCAAAGCTCTTTATGAATATCCGCGAAAAAATGAGCCTTGCTTATTATTGCTGGTCAAGGCTTGTTGCAAGCAAGGGAATCGTGCTTGTTGAAAGCGGAATTGATACCGATAAAGAAAAAAAGGTTTCTGCCGAAGTGCTCAGTCAGCTTTCTGATTTGAGAAACGGCAAAACTGACCCTGAGGTGCTTGAATCCTCAAAGCGTGCACTTCGCGAAAAGCATACCTTCACAACTCCCGAGGGCATTCTCGGTTGGTATTCGTCGCAGGTAACAAGCGATGAAATTTTAACTCCCGAAGAAGTTGTGAATGGCATTGAGCAGGTAACGATGGAAGACGTTTGTGCTGCAGCTAAAAAGCTTTCAATTGATACCATCTTTATGCTTTCGGCGCAGGAGGAGGCAGAAAATGAAGTTTAAAAAATATACCGATATAAAGCTTGGCGAAACCGTTTATTGCGGCAAGCATTCATCGGGTCTTGAAATCAGAGTTTTGCCCAAAGAAGGTTATTCCTCTGCCTATGCGGTTTTTGGCGTGAAGTATGGCTCAATTGATACCGCCGTCAAAAATGCATCAGGTGAGTTTGAAACAATCCCCGAGGGAACCGCTCATTTTCTTGAGCACAAGCTTTTTGAGAGCGAAGACCTGAATGCTTTTGAACGTTTTGCAAAAACGGGAGCAAGCGCCAACGCATACACAAGCTTTGAAAAGACCGCCTACCTTTTCAAAGGCTCCGAAAAAATTGAAGAGTCGCTTGAGATTCTTCTTGATTTTGTTCAGAATCCTTATTTCACACAGCAGACTGTTGAAAAGGAGCAGGGGATTATCGGTCAGGAAATCCGTATGTATCAGGATTTGCCCGACTGGCAGGTTATGTTTAACCTCCTCAAGGCTCTTTACAGCAAGCACCCTGTGAGAATCGATATTGCAGGTACGCAGGATTCAATCGCACAGATTGATGCCGACCTGCTTTACAGACTTTATGATAATTTCTATAACCCCGGCAATATGGTGCTCAGCGTGGTTGGCGGCATCGAGCCCGAAAAGGTTGCGGAGATTGTTGAAAACAACATCAAAAAAACAGAGGGTTCCGAATGCGAACGCAAGTTTGAAAAAGAAGATTCCGCACCTGTTCAGAACTATATCGAAGAAAAGCTTTCTGTTGCGCAGAAGCAGTTTATGCTCGGTTTCAAAGAGGATATATCCGAGCCTTTGCTTTCGCTTGAAGATGAAATTGCGTCGCAGATTATGCTTGAAGCGGTTGCGGGCAAATCATCTCCGCTTTTCAAAAAACTGCTTGATGCAGAGCTTGTTGATATGGGCTTCGGCTCTGAGCTTTTTAACGGTTTCGGCTTTTCTTGCGTAATGCTTGGCGGTACAAGCAAAGACCCCGAAGCTGCTGCGGCAATCATCAAAGAAGAATTTGCAAGGCTCAATGAACAGGGTATTGAAGCTGCTGCTTTTGAAAGAGCAAAACGCAAATTCTATGGCAGAATGGTTATGAGCTATAACGATATTGACGACACGGCAAACCTGCTGATGAATCTTTATTTTAACGGCTATGAGCCTTTCGCTGAAATCGAAGCCTGCAAGAGTGTAACGCTTGAAAAGGCGCAGGCAAGGCTTGCAAAAATCAAGGATGAATATTCGGCTCTGTCCGTTATTGTTCCTGTTGAATAAGGAGGTAGCGGAATGACAGATTTTACAACGGTATCATTCAAAGGTCTTGAGAAAACTTTTGAAATTCCTGCAACTCTTGCTGAATTCACAATTTTCGGCAACGAAATTTCAATTAAATTTTATGGTGCAATCATCGCTTTTGGCTTCGCTCTTGCCGTTCTTTTTGGCGGAAGAATGGCTTATAAGTGGAAGATGAGCCTTGATAAAATGATTGACGTGCTTATCTACGGCACGTTCGCCGCAATTATCGGTGCAAGACTTTATTACGTTTTTTCAAAGTGGGATTCCTATTCCGCAAACCCTGCAGATATCATCAAAATCTGGGAGGGCGGTCTTGCGATTTACGGCGGAATCATCGGCGGTATCGCGGCGGCATTTGTTGTTTGCAAGGTGCGCAAGCTCAATTTCTGGAACCTGCTTGATATTGCAGGTATGAGCCTTCTTATCGGTCAGGGTATCGGCAGATGGGGTAACTTCACAAATCAGGAAGCTTTTGGTGTTAATACCGATATGCCCTGGGGTATGTGGAGCCCGAAGGTTTATAATTATATTGTAAATAATCAGGCTGAATTTTCGGCTAACGGTTTCTCTGTTGACCCCAACAAATTCGTTCATCCCACGTTCCTTTATGAATCAATTTGGTGCCTTCTCGGTGTTCTCGTGCTTTATATCATCACAACCAAATTCCGCAAATTCAGCGGTCAGACCTTCCTTTGCTACGGCATATGGTACGGTCTTGAAAGAATGGTTGTTGAAGGTCTGCGCACAGACAGTCTTTATATTGCAGGCACTCAAATCAGAACTTCGCAGGCTCTTTCGGCGGCAATCGTTATTGTTTGCTCAATTATGCTTGTTGTGCTTCTGATAAAATATACAAAGAATCCGAAGCCTATTGAAGGCATTGATTATTTTGATGCGGACGTTATTGCAAAAGAAAACGCAAAAAAAGAAAAGTCCGCTAATGAATCTGAAACAAAAGAAACTGCAGAAACGGAAACCGTTACTGCAGAAAATGAGGTGTGAATATGGCAAAGCTTATTGACGGCAAGGCTATAAGAGAATATAACCTTGATAAAATTGCGGCTGAAGTTGCTCAGCTCAAAGAAAAGGGCGTTGAGCCCGCACTTGCAGTTATTATTGTTGGCAGTGACCCTGCATCAAGAGTTTATGTTAACAACAAAAAGATGGCTTGCGAAAGGGTTGGTATGCGCTCGCTTGAGTTTGCTCTGCCCGAAGAAACAACAACCGAGGAGCTTCTTGCTCTTATCGATAAGCTTAATGCAGATGCAAGCGTAAGCGGTATTCTCTGCCAGCTTCCCGTACCCAAACATATTAATAAAGACGAAGTTCTCAAAAGAATTCTTCCCGTCAAAGACGTTGACTGCTTCCATCCCGAAAACGTTGGTCTGCTTTCAACAGGTATGGGCAAGCTTATGCCCTGTACACCTATGGGAATGATGAAGATGCTCGAATATGAAGGCATTGACCCTGCGGGCAAGCATTGCGTTATTATCGGCAGAAGCGATATTGTTGGCAAACCTATGGCAATGCTTATGCTCTCAAAGAGCGCAACCGTAACAATCTGCCACTCCAAAACAGTAGACCTGCCTTCAATCACAAAGCAGGCGGATATCCTTGTTGCGGCTGTCGGTATTCCCAATTTTGTAAAAGCTGATATGGTCAGCGAGGGCGCAATTGTTCTTGACGTTGGTATCAACAGACTTGAGAGCGGCAAGCTCTGCGGTGACGTTGATTTTGAGGCTGTTAAGGAAAAGGCTTCAATGATAACTCCCGTGCCCGGCGGTGTTGGTCCGATGACAATTGCAATGCTTATGCAGAACACTCTCACAGCCTGCAAGGAGCAGAATAATATATAATATATATATAAAGGATTGAGCAAAAATAATTTTCAAAAAAGTCAAAAAAACATTTGACAAGGCTTGAAGGTTATGCTATAATCCTATATGCCGCATATTCGGGGCGGGTTAGTTATGCCCAAAAACAGGTTCTCTGTGCCTCAGGTAACCCAGTTATAAGTGTTACAAGAATAGCGAGTCTATAAGAAAAGGATTGATATTCCGAATGTACGCAATTATCGAAACAGGCGGCAAGCAGTACAAGGTTGAAGCCGGCGATGTTATCTACATCGAAAAGCTTGGCGCAGAAGAAGCAAGCGAATACACCTTTGATAAGGTTATCGCAGTTGGTACCGATGACGGCATCAAGGTTGGTGCTCCCTATGTTGAAGGCGCAACCGTAGCTGCCAAGGTAGTTAAGAATGGCAAGGGCAAGAAGATCACTGTTATGACTTATAAGCCCAAGAAGAACTCAAAGCGCAAGATGGGTCACAGACAGCCTTACACAAAGGTTGAAATCGCAGCCATCAACGCATAAGTCAGAACCCTATGATAAGGGTCAAGTTCTCAATCGGTAACAACCGACTCCATGGCTTTGAAATCAGCGGTCATTCAATGTTCGCTCCCGAAGGTCAGGATATCGTTTGTGCGGCGGTTTCGTCGGCTGCTTTAATGGCGGCAAACACAATCACCGAAATTCTTGAAGTTTCTGCAAAAGCGGAAGCCGAAAGCGGCTCAATGATTTTTAATCTGAGCGAAACGAACGATAAAACAGAAGCAATTCTTCGTGGCCTTGAGCTTCATTTAACCGAACTTTCAAAGCAGTATCCACTCAACATTAAAGTAATTTACGGAGGTGTAAAGAATGCTTAAGATAAATGTACAGCTTTTTGCTCATAAAAAAGGTATGGGTTCAACCCGTAACGGCCGTGATTCAGAATCAAAAAGACTCGGCGCTAAGAGAGCTGACGGCCAGTTTGTTCTTGCAGGTAACATCCTTGTAAGACAGAGAGGCACACACATCCATCCCGGTAACAACGTTGGTAAGGGTTCAGACGATACTCTCTTCGCTCTCATCGACGGCACAGTTAAGTTCGAGCGTATGGGCAAAGACCGCAAGAAGGTTAGCGTTTACGCAGTTGAAGAATAATTAAAATACTTCTTCACAAAGCGAAGAACAAAAAACATTCAAGACTTGTTTGAGAAATCAGACAAGTCTTTTTGTTTTTTAGGCGTTTTTTCGAATTTGCCGTATCGCATACGCCTGTCATTCGAAAAAACACCTTCTTCATCTTTGTGAAAAGTTTTGCGAAGAACAAAAACATTCAAGACTTGTTTGAGAAATCAGGCAAGTCTTTTTATTTTGCAAAAAATATCCGCCCTGTGAAAAACAGAGCGGATTTTTGCTTTGATTTTTTTAATTTCTGATGTCATCATCAGCGTGAACAACAGCGGCTTCGGTATCTCTGAAGAGCAGAGAAATGCACCAGATACCTGCAAGTGCAACAAGTGTGTAAACGATTCTGCTGAGAATCGCACCCTGACCGCCAAAAATCCACGCAACAAGGTCAAACTGAAAAAGACCGATGCTGCCCCAGTTAAGAGCGCCAACAATAACAAGTGCAAGTGAAATCTTATCAAGCATAGTTTCATCTCCTTACTTTGCTTTTCACACATAGTATGGACTGAAACAATTTTTTTATGCTTTTTTAAAATGTAAAATTTTAGAAAGTGAATTTAACGTCGCTGTCTTTGAAAAGGGGAGCGTTGCTGTCTTTTGCAGAGAGAATGGGGTTTTCAATGCCCCATTCAACGCCGAGATCGGGGTCACACCAGCAAATGCTGCGGTCATTTTCGGGGGAATAGAATTCATCAACCTTATAAGAAAGCTCAACGTTTTCTGAAATTGTAACAAAGCCGTGCAGGCATCCCTTGGGGATAAAGAGCATTTTTTTGTTTTCTTCCGAAAGTTCAACAGCAACCCATTTTTTATAGGTGGGCGAGCCTTCTCTTATGTCAACTGCAACGTCGATGATTGTTCCTTTTGTACAGGAAACAAGCTTTGCCTGCGATTTCGGGTCGGTCTGGCAATGCAGTCCTCTCAAAGTTCCTTTTTTAGATGAAAAGGAACGGTTATCCTGAACAAAATCTGCAAAGATGCCAAGTTCCTCAAAAGCTTTTTTTGAATATGTTTCGCAAAACCAGCCTCTGTTATCACCAAAAACAACGGGCTCAACAAGATAAATGCCCTCGATGGCTGTTTTTTCAATTCTCATTTTTTTGCTCCTCTGTGCCCCAACAGGGTCTTTCGCCGGGTCTTTCTGTTGAATAAAGAATCTTGCCTTCAGCAACAGCGCGAAGATGCTGACCGTAGGATGATTTGCCGTATTTTTCAGCAGAACGGAGCAAAGCTTCTTTGCTTATCCAGCGCATATTATATGCGATTTCTTCGGGTGCGGAAATCTTGATTCCCTGCAGGGTTTCAACCGTGTGAACAAAGTTTGCGGCATTCATCAGGTTTTCAACTGTTCCTGTGTCAAGCCAGGCAAAGCCTCTGCCCATCAGTCTGATGTCAAGGTCGCCGTTCTGAAGATAAATCTGGTTGATATCCGTTATCTCAAGCTCACCTCTTTTTGAGGGTTTGAGTGATTTTGCGTATTCAACAACTCGGTTATCATAGAAATAAAGACCTGTAACCGCATAGTTTGACTTGGGAACCTCGGGCTTTTCTTCAATTGAAACGGGAACGCCGTTTTCGTTGAATTCAACAACGCCGAAGCTCTGCGGATTATCAACGTAATAACCGAATATGGTGGCTCTGCCTTTGTTTTTAGCCGCCTGACGCAGCATATGACCAAGACCGCCGCCGTAGAAGATATTGTCACCGAGAACCATTGCAACGTCGTCATCGCCGATGAATTCTTCACCGATGATGAAAGCCTGTGCAAGACCGTCAGGACTTTCCTGAACGGCATATGAAAGGCTCAGACCAAACTGTCTGCCGTTGCCGAGAAGTTCTTTGAATTTCGGGGTATCGGTGGGGGTTGATATAATAAGAATCTCGCGGATGCCCGCAAGCATAAGAGTTGAAAGGGGGTAATAAATCATCGGTTTATCATAAACAGGCAGAAGCTGTTTACTGGTAACCATAGTAAGCGGATAGAGTCTTGTGCCTGAACCGCCTGCCAGAATAATACCTTTCATCAAACGCACTCCATTTCATAATAAAGCTGAATAATGATAATTTGCAGGGTTATATACTTTCAAATATATTATCACCTTTTGTCTAAAATGTCAACAAATAAAGGGTTACAAAGAGTTACATTTATGTAATGTGTTGATGCTGATGTTTCTTGAGGTGAACAATAAAATATTAATGAAATTAATTTTTGTGAATTTTTTTGCTCAACCTGTTTACATTTAAATTATAATGTAATATAATAAAGAGAACATTTGTTTCTAAAGGAGGTAAGGGATATGGATTGCTTTAAACTTCATTCAAGCTATCAGCCGACAGGCGATCAGCCGCAGGCGATAGCAGAGCTTGTTGACGGCCTTGACAAAGGCTATGCAGAGCAGACTTTGCTTGGTGTAACAGGCTCGGGCAAAACCTTCACAATGGCAAACATCATTGCGCAGGCAAACAGACCAACGCTTGTTTTAGCTCATAACAAAACCCTTGCCGCCCAGCTTTGCTCTGAATTCAGAGAATTCTTTCCTGAAAATGCGGTTGAATATTTCGTTTCATATTATGATTATTATCAGCCCGAAGCATATATCCCGACAACTGATACTTATATTGAAAAGGATTCTGCCGTTAACGATGAGATTGATAAGCTTCGCCACTCTGCAACGTCTGCATTGTCTGAACGCAGAGACGTTATAATCGTTGCCAGCGTTTCTTGTATTTATACTCTCGGCGACCCGATTGATTACCGCAGTATGGTTATCTCTCTTCGCACGGGTATGGAAAAAAGCCGCGATGAGCTTATCGAAAAGCTTGTTTCAATTCAGTATGAGCGAAACGATATTGATTTCAGCCGTAACAAATTCAGAGTCAGGGGAGACGTTGTTGAAATCTTCCCTGTTTATTCAAACGAGAATGCTTACAGAATTGAATTTTTCGGTGATGAAATTGACCGAATCAGCGAGATAAATGCGCTCACAGGTCAGGTTAAAAGCGTTGTTTCGCACGTTGCGATTTATCCCGCATCTCACTACGTTATTTCTGCCGATAAAATGGAAAAATCAATCAGCCTTATTTATGGCGAGATGCTTGACAGGGTTGCGCAGTTTGAAAAAGAGGGTAAGCTTCTTGAGGCTCAGCGTATCAGGCAACGCACCGAATATGATATTGAAATGCTTCGCGAAACAGGTTTCTGCAAGGGCATTGAAAACTATTCAAGAGTTATGTCGGGCAGAGAACCCGGCAGTGCACCGTTCACTTTGCTTGATTATTTCCCCGATGATTTTCTTCTTTTTGTTGATGAATCCCACGTTACTCTGCCGCAGGTCAGAGCAATGTATGGCGGTGACAAGGCACGCAAAGACAGTCTTATTGAATTCGGCTTCCGTTTGCCCTCCGCTTATGATAACAGGCCGCTGACCTTTGATGAATTCTATGAAAAAACTGGTCAGAAAGTGTTTGTCAGTGCAACACCCGGCGAGTTTGAAAAAACAAAGAGTGCCCGCATTGCGGAGCAGGTTATCAGACCGACAGGTCTGCTTGACCCCGAGATTTCCGTCAGACCCGTTGAAGGTCAGATTGACGACCTTGTTTCAGAAATAAATCTTCGCACGCAGAAGGGCGAGAGAGTGCTTGTCACAACTCTCACAAAACGTATGGCGGAGGATTTGACAGATTACCTTGAAAATCTTGATATAAAAGTTCGCTATATGCACCACGACGTTGACACCATTGAAAGAATGGAAATTATCAGAGGTCTGCGTCTGGGAGAGTTTGACGTGCTTATCGGTATCAACCTTTTGCGCGAGGGTCTTGATATTCCCGAAGTTTCGCTTGTTGCGATTCTTGATGCGGATAAAGAAGGCTTCCTGCGTTCTGAAACGTCACTTATTCAGACAATCGGCAGAGCGGCGAGAAACGCAGAGGGAACGGTTATTATGTATGCAGACTGCGTAACACCCTCAATGGAAAGAGCTATAACCGAAACCAACCGTCGCCGTGAAAAGCAGATGAAATATAATGAAGAACACGGTATAACGCCCAAAACCATCGTCAAGGACGTAAGAGAGATAATTGAAATTTCTGCAAAATCCGACGATGAAAAGGCAATCTCAAAGATGAGCAGAAAAGAAAGAGAACAGATGATTCTCAAGCTCACCGCAGAGATGAAGGCGGCAGCAAAGATACTTGAATTTGAGCACGCAGCATATCTGCGTGACAGAATCGAAAAACTCAGAAGAGGTAAATAGAATGGCAATTAAAAACCTTACTGTTAAAGGTGCAAAAGAGCATAACCTCAAAAACGTTGATATATCAATCCCAAGAGATAAACTCGTTGTTTTTACGGGTCTTTCGGGCAGTGGCAAATCTTCGCTTGCTTTTGATACAATTTATGCAGAGGGTCAGCGCAGATATGTTGAATCTCTTTCATCTTACGCAAGACAATTCCTCGGTCAGATGGAAAAGCCTGCCGTTGAAAGCATTGAGGGCCTTTCACCCGCAATCTCAATCGACCAGAAAACAACGTCAAAAAATCCCCGTTCAACCGTCGGTACGGTAACGGAGATTTATGATTACCTGCGTCTGCTTTATGCCCGAATCGGCATTCCTCATTGTCCCGAATGCGGCAGAGAAATTGCAAGGCAGACGGTTGATGATATTACCAAACAGGTGCTTGCTCTTGAAGAGGGCACAAGAATACAGATAATGGCACCCATTGCGAGAGGCAAAAAGGGCGAATACGTAAAAGAACTTGAGAATATCCGCAAAAGCGGTTTTGCGAGAGTCAGGGTGGATTCAATAACCTATGACCTGACAGAGGATATCAAGCTCGATAAAAATATAAAGCATAATATCGAGGTTATAGTTGACCGCCTTGTTATCAAAGACGGAATCCGTTCAAGGCTTGCGGATTCAATCGAAACCGCCGTTGGTCTTACAGACGGGCTTCTGATGGTTGACGTTATCGGAGGCGAAGAACTTCTTTATTCGCTCAATTATGCCTGTCCCGAGCACGGTGTGAGCATTGAAGAGCTTGAACCTCGTTCATTTTCATTCAACAATCCTTTCGGTGCCTGCCAGAAGTGCCTTGGTCTTGGCGTGTTTATGCATATCGACCCCAAGCTCATTGTGCCCGACGGCACACTCTCAATCAACGAGGGCGCTATCAAAGCAAGCGGTTGGGGCAAGGCAGATGGCGGCACAATTGCCAGAATGTATTTTGAAGGCATTGCAAAGGAATATGGCTTTTCGCTCGATACTCCGTTTGATAAGCTTTCCAAAAAGGCAAAGGACGTTATTTTTTACGGCACAAACGGCAAAAAAATCAAGCTTGAACGCATCAGCGAATACGGCTCTGGATCTTATATGACCGATTTTGAGGGTGTTATCAACAACCTTGAAAGAAGATATAAAGAAACCACCAGTGAATATTCACGAGGCGAGATTGAAAGCTATATGATAACCGATAATTGCCCTGAATGCGGTGGTGCAAGGCTTCGCAAGGAATCTCTTTGCGTTACCGTTGGCGGCATAAATATCGATGAATTTGTGCATAAATCAATCAACGAAGAAATTGAATTCATTGATTCTCTTGTTCTCACCGAGCGTGACGAAATGATTGCCCGAATGATTATCAAAGAAATCAGAAGCAGGCTTCAGTTCCTTTCAAGTGTTGGTCTTGATTATCTTTCTCTTTCCCGTTCGTCAGCAACTCTTTCGGGCGGTGAGGCGCAGAGAATACGTCTTGCAACGCAGATCGGTTCATCGCTTATGGGTGTGCTTTATATTCTTGATGAGCCGAGCATCGGTCTTCATCAGAGGGATAATGAAAAGCTTATCGCAACGCTTAAACACCTGCGCGATATCGGCAACACCCTGATTGTTGTTGAACACGATGATGACACAATGCGTGCGGCTGATTATATTGTTGACGTTGGTCCGGGTGCAGGCATTCACGGCGGTGAAATTGTTGCCTGCGGTACGGTTGATGATATTATTGCCTGTGAAAAATCAGTAACAGGTCAGTATCTCAGCGGTAAAAAGTTTATTCCCGTTCCCGAAAAACGCAGAGAAGGAAACGGCAAAAAGCTTGTTGTTCACGGAGCAAAGGAAAACAACCTCAAAAACATTGACGTTGAATTTCCTCTCGGCAAGTTTATTTGCGTAACGGGTGTTTCGGGCAGCGGCAAATCATCGCTCATTAATGAAATTCTGAATAAGCACCTTGCAACCGAGCTTAACGGCGCAAAGAAAATTGCTGGTAAGCACGATTCTGTGAGCGGTGCGGAGCATCTTGATAAGGTTATCAACATTGACCAGTCGCCAATCGGCAGAACACCGCGTTCAAACCCTGCAACCTATACGGGTGTTTTCAATGATATCAGAGAGCTTTTTGCTTCAACCGTTGATTCAAAGAAAAAAGGTTACAAGGCAAATCGCTTCTCGTTTAATGTTAAAGGCGGCAGATGCGAAGCCTGCCAGGGCGACGGCATAGTTAAAATTGAAATGCATTTCCTTGCCGATATTTACGTGCCCTGCGAGGTTTGTAACGGTCAGCGATACAACAAAGAAACTCTCGAGGTACGCTATAAAGGCAAGAATATACACGATATTCTTGAAATGACGGTTGAAGAGGGGATGAACTTCTTTGAAAGCATACCCAAGATTCACCGCAAAATGAAAACTCTTTATGACGTTGGCTTAGGGTATGTTAAAATCGGTCAGCCTGCAACAACTCTTTCGGGCGGTGAAGCACAGAGAGTTAAACTTGCAACAGAGCTTGCAAAGCATTCAACAGGCAAAACGATTTATATTCTTGATGAACCGACAACGGGTCTGCACACAGCCGACGTTCACAGGCTGATTGACGTTTTACAGAGGTTTGTTGATTCAGGCAACACGGTGCTTGTTATTGAGCATAATCTTGACGTTATCAAGGTTGCTGACCATATAATTGATCTTGGACCTGAGGGTGGCAACGGTGGCGGCGAGATTGTTGCTGTCGGTACTCCCGAGGAGGTTGCAAAGAATCCCAAATCATATACGGGTCATTATCTTAAAACTGTATTATAAAAATTAAAGCGGATGCAAATCAATGCATCCGCTTTTGTTCATTTAATTAAAGAGAAACTGTCTTCTGAGAAGCCTGCTGAGCAAGGCTCTGTCTGATCTTATCGCAGAAATCTTCAGAAACCTTTGCGATGTTCTTCTCGTTCTTAACCATGCTGTATTTGCCGCTTGTGCCCATGATAGCTTCAAAAGCATCGCTGTAAGCTTCTTCCTGAAGCTTGCTGAGAGCGGTTGTTTCCCAGTCATAGCCGTTGTTCTTTACGAAATACATAATGTGGTAACCGTATGATGTTTCAACGATGTCGCAGTCACCTGTTTTTCTTGCGGGATCAATAGCCCAATTCTTGAAGCTGTCAACATAGTTTGAGCTGGCCATAACGCCTTCATAAAGACCGCCTTTTTCAGTTGAAGCGGTATCTTCGTTATATTTCTTAACGATTTCTTTGAAAGCTTCTTCTGTGGCGCCTGCCTTTGTCCATTCTTCCTTAACCTTAACAGCTTCGTTCCAGGTTGCAGCCTTCTGCTCGTCTGTGGGAGTTTTGTTGTTTTCAACGTCAAACTTGATGAGGCAGTGGCGAACGTCAACGTTGTTACCTGCAAATGAGGGTGCGTCAACAAGAACGATGTAAGCAGCCTTGTCTGTTGAGAATACCTTCTTGTCGCCTGCCTTGCGAGCAGCGTCGAAGAGCCAATCGGCAGCATCTTTTGAAATGGTTGTTTCGAAAGTGCTGTAAGTCATATTCTTGCTTTCAACTGTGGGGTCAACCTCTGTGGGCTTTGTGCCTTCCTTGAGGTTAGCGTTCTTGTGTTCAAGAGCTGCAGTTTTGAGTGTTTCTGCATCTGTTGCTTTTTCAAGAATAACGTTGGCAGCGTCGGTTGCCTTCTTCTGCTCTTCTGTCTTTCTCTTGTTGAATTCGTCGTCAAGCTCACCGTCAGCTTTTGTGAGTGTGGGCATTGCGATTGAATAATAACGGATGTTTGCATAGTTATATGTTTTGATGTTTTCTTTATATTCAGCTTCAACCTGTTCCTTGGTTACGCTTTCATTTGCTTTTGTCTGAACATCATCGTTATAACGGGTTGCAAGAAGTTCAATTTCAAGAAGCTCGCGAAGACCTTTTTCGTTAAGACCTCTTGAATAGCTGCTTCTGATGAATGCGTTGAGAGAATAGCTGCTTGATGTTGCCTGTTCTTCAAGTGAAGTGATAACTTCATCAATCTGCTTCTGCTCTTCAGCTGTGATGGTGTAACCTGCAGCTTTTGCTTCGTTATAAAGAGCAAACTGCTGGAAAGCAAGATTAGCTGCATACTGAGCGATAGCCTGGTCATACATAAGCTCGTTGCCTGCGTCATCTTTCTGGCCTGATGAAACTTCATTGGGAGCTTTGTCGAGGGGGAAGCCCATGGACATGCCCTGCTGCTGATAGCTTGATTCCATCTGAGCAAAGTACTGATAAGACATGTTGTAATAATACTCAAACTGTGCAACAGAAACCTTTGTGTCGCCAACTGTGAGAGCTGTGCGCATTTTTCTGTCAAAGCCAAAATGATCAACCACAAACCAACCGATGCCTGCAACGATTGCAACAGCAACAAGAACTGCCACTACCTTTTTAACAACGTTGATTGCAGTTGTACGTGTTTTAATGTTTTTGGCGTTTTTCTTTGCTGCCTTGGCTAACCTTTCTTTTCGTTCCTCGCGGTAGATTTCGGCTTTGCTTTTGGCGCTTTCGTTTTTAGCCATTTTGTGTTCATCCTTTTCTCTGTTGAATTAAGTGCCGATGCATATATCGGCAGAACGTATATATATTATACTATTTCTATAAAATAAGCAAGCTTTTTTTATAAATTTTATGCGATTTAAGATAAATGTTTACAAATTACCGTTCAAAAACTCGGTTCTGAACCATATTTCAGGAACCTCAAAGCTTTTGCCGTTAAGGTAATTCAGCATACCGCCATCGGTTGTGAAAGCGAATTTCAGACGGTAAGAATATAAGAACTGCTTTTTATATCCGCCGTGAGCTTTGTTGAGCTCGTTTGTGCCGTATTTGCCGTCGCCCAGAAGAGGGTGACCTATGCTGGCAAAATGAGCTCTGATCTGATGCGTTCTGCCCGTGAGAAGCTCAACTTCAACCAGGCTCAGATTTTTGTTTTCTGCAATAACGGAATATTTTGTGCGGATTTGTTTTGCACCGTTTTTCTGTTGAGTGAAAACGGCAACCTTGTTTTTCTTTTCATCTTTTATCAGCCAGCCTTCAAGCAGACCATGTTTTTTTGCAAGATTGCCGTGAATAACGCAAAGATAATATTTTTCAAGCTCTCTGTCTTTGAGTTTCTGGTTAAGAATTCGCAGGCTCTCTGCATTTTTTGCGGCAATAACGATTCCGCCCGTGTTGCGGTCAATTCGGTTAACAAGGGAAGGCACAAAGGAGTTTTCGGCCTTCGGGTCATATTCACCTTTTTCATAAAGGTATCTTTTAACTCTTGTTATAAGCGTATCGTTATATTCGTTTTCATCGGGATGAGAAAGCAGACCGACCTTTTTATCAAGAAGCAGAATGTTTTCGTCTTCATAAACAATATCAATCTTTTTTGAGGCTGAAAGAAAATCATAATGCTCTTGGGCGGGGGCGAAGAATTCATCGTTGATATACATATCAACAACGTCACCCTCATTGAGTCTGAGAGAAATTTCGCCTCTTTTGCCGTTAACCTTTATCCTTTTCATTCTGATATATTTATACATCAGCGATTGCGGCAGGTTGGGTACGGCTTTGGTGATGAATTTATCGAGTCTTTGACCCGAATCGTTTTTTGAAATTGAAAAACTTTTCAAAATCAGTCCTCCGTTTTAGATATGTGGTTGAAAATCGGTTGCAATTGTGCAATAATATAAAAAGCAAAAAATCAGGGAGATTGAACAATGGGTCAGCAAAAAGAAAATATTCATAAAAATCACAGGTCGAGGGTGCGCGAAACAATCCGCAAAACGGGTGTTGCGAGCATACCCGATATAAACCTGCTGGAATATCTTTTGTTTTATTCAATTCCGAGGAAAGATACGAACGAAATTGCGCATAAGCTGCTTGATACCTTCGGATCGCTCAACGGTGTTCTGAATGCAAGCTATGATCAGCTTCTTGAGGTTGACGGTATGGGTGAAAATTCAGCATTGCTTATTTCACTGATTCCCGGCATATGCAGACGCTACGTTGAAAGCGGCGAAAGCAAGAGAATCAATCTTTCGGAGCCGGCAGATGCTGTGAATTATATCAAGACCAAATATTACGGCGAAACAAAAGAGGTTTTCTATATGCTTTGCCTTGACGTTATGGGCAATCTGATTAACTGCTGTAAGCTTGGAGAAGGAACGCCTGAAACGGTTTTGCTTGACAAAAGAACCGTTCTTGAAACTGCATTCAGAAACAAAGCTGATACAGTTATCTTTGCTCATAATCACCCCAACGGTGTTGCGGCACCGTCAAGAGCAGACGTTGACACAACGGGTGAGTTTATAAATATTTTCCGCAAGGTCGGCATAAAGCTTGCCGATCACATAATCGTTGCGGGGAACGATGCCATTTCGCTTGCAACAACGGGCAGATATTCCGTGGCTTTCAAATAATTAATTGCATTTAAATGCGGCAGGAATTTCTCCTGCCGCTTTTTGTTTTAAAATTTGATAACAACCTTGTGTGTGCCTGTTTTGCCGTTGATTTTAAGTATCGAAGCGTCAGTGCCTTCAACAGCTTCAACCTCATAATCAGCAGTGCATTCGATTGATGCAAAAGGTTTGTGAACAAAGATTTCCGTGGGAACGTCATATTCCTTATCCTGTTCGAATTCAAGGGTGAAAATTCCGTTTTCTCTGTCGGTTGTGTATTCAATTATGTCGCCGCAGACTGCAACGGGTGAAGTTCTGTTAAGGCAGGTCATAATGGGGTCGGTGAGAAGACCGTCATAATATGCCCAGTATGTGTTGCTCCAATGGTTTTTATCGAATTTGTCAAGAAGGAAGTTGATGTGGAAAAGCCAATCTGTTCCTTCTGACTGACCGCCCCATTCGCCAACAACAACGGGAACGTCAAGTCTTTGCTGTGACTTTCTGTGCTGATCAAAAATTGAACCTACTCTGGAGTTGCTTGCATACTTATATGCAGGCGTATCAACCATAAGGTCATATGCGTGGGGAGCAAAGCAAACCTTCTCTTCTTTAACGCCGTCGTAGTTGATAACGGGTGTGCTGTAAGGAATGCCCATATTTGAATAATAGCTGTTTTCCATCATCATAATGCCGTTATCGGTAACGTTTCTGATGGCTTTTGCAGTTCTGTTGATGAACTGTGAATATGCACCCACGTCGAATTTATAAATCAGACCGTTTGCGGTGCTTGTTACCTTGCGGAACAAATCGGGATCATTGAAGGGCTCAAGCACACGGATGGGGTTGCCTGTGATAATCTGCTTTGCCATCCAGCCGATGTTGCAGCGTTTATCTGTGAGAACAGTTTTGGCAACGCTGTAAATAAGCTTTCTGAAAACCTTGCCGCCGTCTGTGCCGGGGAAAGGTTCGTTGAGCATATCGAATCCGAAAAGGGCAGGGTGATCTTTGAATCTTTCTGCAACGTGCTGCCACATTTTGCAGAAATAAGTCTGCAGAGGAATGCCGTTATATTCGGCATCGTTCCAGAAATTATCAAAAGCTCTGTGAACGGCTTTGCCCCAGAAATAACCTTCAGCCCAAACAAGTCTTGTTTTTTTGAATTTTGCACCGTCTGTGAGGCAAGCCCAGTCGGGTGCACCGTCGCCTGCCATGCCCTTGAATCCTGCATAGAGATCCTGATGCATATCAAGATAGAAATAGATGCCGTATTTTTCGCAAAGGTCGGCAACTTTCTGCACTTTGTCAAGATATTCTTCATTATACTGGAACGGCTGAGGTTCGATTGCATCCCAGGTCATACCGAGTCTTACAAGGTTAAAACCGTTCTGGCTGAGCTTTTTGATGAGTTCTTCATCGAAGGGAACGTCATATGTTTTCTGCTCTTCGCCGTTTTTGTTATAGCCCTTGTCGCAAAGGTTGACGCCGTTGAAAATTCTTTCTCTTCCCTCAGAGTCGATAAACTTTTGCTTGAAAGTTGTAATTCTCTTCATAAACAAAACCTCATATTTAATATAATCAAAAACATTATATCATCAAAAACCAATCTTTTCAACCTGTTTTTAATAAAAGTATTCTGTAAAAGAAGCCAAAGAAAGATATTTGTCTATTGCCAATGTATAATTTTTGTGTTAAACTTATTTTGTAAATTTATGCGCTTTGTTGAAAGCGAAAAAATCTCAAAGAATAGGGGTAATCACCAATGGCAGCATCAGTTTTATTCAAAGCATTTTGCAGAACTTATCAGGGCGTTTTCAGAGTTGCGGTTAATTTTCTTGACTGGACAGAGCCCAAGCTTGTAAAAGGCGCAGGCAGCGTTAAAAAGCTTCCCGAGGTTGTCAAGGCAAACGGTCATAACAAGGTTCTTGTTGTAACTGATAAGGGCCTTATGGGTCTGCATCTTCTTGACGGTCTTTTTGAAGGTCTTGAAAAGGCAGGCGTTGAGTATTTTGTTTATGACGGAACTCAGCCCAACCCCACAATCGATAACATTGAAGAAGCAAGAAAGCTCTATGCAGATAATAATTGCTCAGCCGTTATCGCTTTTGGCGGCGGCTCACCTATGGACTGTGCAAAGGTTGCAGCTGCAAGAATTGCAAAGCCCAAAAAGACAGTTCAGCAGATGAGAGGTACTCTCAAGATTCTTAAAAAGCTTCCCACTCTCTATGCAGTTCCCACAACTGCAGGCACAGGCTCCGAAACAACAATCGCAGCTGTTGTTTCAGACCCCTCAACTCATGAAAAATATGCTCTTCAGGATCCCGTTCTCCGTCCCAAGTATGCTGTTCTTGATCCTGAGCTTACAATCGGTCTGCCTCCTCACATCACTTCAACAACAGGTATGGATGCTCTTACCCACGCAGTTGAAGCTTATATCGGCCACAGTAACACAAAAGATACTGCCGCTGCAGCCGAAAAGGCAACCAAGATGATTTTTGAAAACATTCTCAAGGTTTATGAAAACGGCAAGGATATCGAAGCAAGAGAGAATATGCTTGAAGCTTCATATCTCGCAGGTATTGCATTCACAAGAGCTTACGTTGGCTACGTTCACGCAATTGCTCACAACCTCGGCGGTATGTACGGAACACCTCACGGTCTTGCAAATGCAGTTGTTCTGCCTTACGTTCTTGAATATTTCGGCGAATCAGCATATGCACCTCTCGCAAAGCTTGCGGTTATTGCAGGTCTTGACACAAAGGGTATGAACGATGAGCAGAAGGCAAAGCTTTTCATTGAATCAATCAAAGAATTCAATAAGAAAATGAATATCCCCGATAAACTTGATATTCTTGAAAAGGATATTCCCACAATCGCAAAGAGAGCACTTAAAGAAGGTAATCCTCTTTATCCCGTTCCCAAGATTATGGACCTCGAGGATTGCATGGCAGTTATCAGAAAAATTGCAAAATAAGCAGTCGGCTTATTGATAAAAGGGTGTGACAAAATGATGGCTAAAAAAGTTCTTTGCTTTTTTATGGCTTTTATTATGACGGCTTCGGTTTGCGTTATGAATGTCAGCGCAGACGATAAAATCTGGGAGCCGAAGAATGATGCTCCGTTTGTTTTTGTTCACGGCTTCAACGGCTGGGGCGGCGCCGAAGATATCAACGGCGTTTTGCCTTACTGGGGAGCAACAACGGGCAATCTTATGCAGTATCTTCAGTATGAGGGCTATGAATGTTATTCTGCTTCTGTAGGTCCTCTTAACAGCGCTTGGGACAGAGCTTGTGAACTCTATGCCCAGCTTATCGGTGCAACGGTTGATTACGGCGAGGCACATTCAAAGGAATTTAACCACGAAAGATACGGCAGAACATATTATGATCCGCTTGTGCCTGATTGGGGTGAGCTTGATGAAGAAGGTAAAATCAAGCAGATTCATCTTATCGGTCACAGCTTCGGCGGCACAACGGTGCGAATGCTTATTCAGCTTCTGACCGAAGGCAGTGCTGAAGAAATGGCGGTTACTCCTGCAGAAGACCTTTCAGGTCTTTTCACAGGTGGCAAGAGTGATTGGGTCAAGAGTGCAACCGCAATCTGCACCCCTCATAACAGCGCAACTATTTATTATCCGCTCAAGGCACTCGGTATTGATAAGGTTGTTCAGTTTTTGAGCTATCTTTACGTCGGCATTGTCGGCAGAAGCTCAATCAACGGCGGCTTTGTTGATTTCCATATGGAGCAGTTCGGTCTTTCGGAAATGCCGGGCAGCGGCGAAGCAGTTGATTTCTTCAAGGCTATGAAGAATGTTCTGGCAAACAAAGAGGATTCCTGCCAATATGACCTTACTCCCGAGGGCAACAAAAAGCTTAACGATGAGCTTGATATCAACGAGAATATCTATTATTTCTCATATCCGTTCTCAACAACAAAAGAGTTTCCGCTTCTCGGAGTTCAGCTTCCGATTATGCAGACAAACCCCGTTATTTATCTCACAGCTCTTATGATGGGTGTTATGCAGTTCACAGACCCCTACACGGGTATTGTTTATGATGAAAGCTGGCTTGCAAACGATGCTCTTGTCAACACGGAGAGTGCTAAATATCCGATCGATGAGCCTTATGTTGAATTTGATTCTGCAAACATCGAAACCGGTGTGTGGAACGTTATGCCCGTGAGCTCGGGTGACCACGGAACGGCAATCGGTCTGTTTGCCGATGAAGAGCAGACAAGGACTTTCTATCTTGAAATGTGCGAAATGCTCAACGCACTTCCCGACTGATTTTAATAAAACAAAAGGGCGATTCTTCTGAACCGCCCTTGATTTTTGGAGTGAATAATAATGAAAGCAAAAAAACTTCTCGGCTTGATTCTTGCGGTTGTTATTGCTTTTTCGAGCGTTGCGCCTGCAGGTGCGGCAGCCGCTTCAGGTGTTAATAACATCGTGAGAATAATTGACGGTATTTTTGAAAATGCCGAAAGACTTTTTCGTTCATTCTTGGAAAACAGAAAAAATTATGACAGTTATGAGCAATTAACCGCAATTCCCGAAACGGAAAACGGTTTTGTGCCGCAGGGCTATTGCATCAGCGAAAACGGCGAGAGTCATATAATTTCATATTACCACGCAGAAAAGGCTTCAATTCTTGTTTTTGTTAATGCCGAAACAGGCGAAAAAGAAAAGCTTGTTTCGCTTAAAACTGCAAGCGGCAAGGATTTCACGGGTCACGCAGGCGGCATTGCACAGGAAAACGACTGGCTTTACGTTTGCCACGGAAGCAAGATTTACAGAATTGCAATGGCTGATATTGTTGCCGCACCCAACGGCGGTGATGTTTCACTCGGAGCAAGTGTGCAGACAGACGTTAAATGCTCCTATATCAACAGCGACGGCGAATATCTTTATGCAGGTGAATTCTATACCTTTGATTTCGACGGAGCTTATGATACCGATGCCTCTCACCACGTCAGCGTTGCGTTTGGTGAAAGGTCATATTCACGCTGCAATGCCTATAAGCTCAGCAATTTTGAAGCCGCTTTTGACGGCGGAGAGCTTACACCCGATTTTGTTTTGGCAACTCCCAACAGAGTGCAGGGCTTTGCAAGGCTTGCAGACGGAAGTTTTGTTCTGAGCACTTCATTCGGCAGAGATAACGATTCATTTATGCTTGTTTATGAAGACGTAACGGCAAATGAAGCTGATGCCGAACTTGATTTTGAGGGAAAAAAAGTGCCGTTTTATTATCTTCGCAATAAGAGCAAAACCGCCACTCTCCGTGAACCTCCGATGCTTGAGGGTATTGATGCAAACGGCAACGAAGTTATCGGCATCTTTGAATCGGGCGCAGAAAAATACAGCGACAGCGCATTTATAGTCAACAGTATTTGCAATTTTAAAGTCAAATAAAAAATCAGCGTGTCACCTTTGCGGCGGCACGCTGATAGTTTTTTTATTTCTTTTTTAATCTTTCGCAAAGCTCTCTGTCGGGAGTTACCCACATGGTGTTATAGGTATGATAAATAACCTTGCCGGGCTTTGCACCGCTCGGCTTTTTGAGGGCTCTGACTTCGGTATAGTCAACCGCTACTTGTGAAGATTCTCTGCCGCCGCTGTGATATGCGGCAAGAGCCGCCGCCTGACGGCAGGTGAGCTCGGGCAGGATATCGCCGTTGCCGATAACAACAACGTGAGAGCCCGGTATTTTCTGGGTGTGAAACCAGGAGTCATCCTTTGCGGCAGTTTTAAACGTCAGCAAATCATTCTGCACGTTGTTTCTGCCAACAAGAATGGTGTATCCGTCATCCGAAACGTATTCAAGAGGGGGGAGGGGCTTGGGCTTTTTACCTTTTTCATTTTTTGCACGTTTCAGATATCCCTGTTCATAGAGCTCTGCTCTGATTTCAGCAAGCTCCGTGTAACCGTCTGCGCGGTTAACGCTGTCAATAACCGATTCAAGGTATGCCAATTCCTGCTCGCTTTGCTCAATCAATTCGCCAAGCATACTTTCAGCGGTTTTGGCTTTTCTGTATTCTTTAAAATATTTTTGAGCGTTTGCAGAGGGCGAGAGTGCAGGGTCGGCAGAAATGCGGATAACCTTGTTTTCATCATAAAAATTCTCAAGGTCATAAAAAAGAGATCCCTTTTCCAGCCTGTATTGGTTGGCAAGAATCAACTCTGCATTAATGCGGAGTGTGTCTTTATCTGCGCAAGCTTCAAGCTCTGCCTGTCTGCTCTGAAGCTTTCTTGCGGCTCTTGCTGATGCATTCTGAAGCAACTTGAGCAAGGATTGGCTTCGCTGACGGGTACGCTCAAAACGGTCTTTTTCATAATAGAAATCATCAAGAAGTTGTGAAAAACTTTCAAACTCTTTTGCAGTTACCGCAAAGCCGTATTGCGTGATATCTTCAAATGTAAAGTCGTAGGGCTTTACACCTTCTCTGATGAGCATTGTCGGGTTAGCTTTGCCTGTTTCAAGCATTGTTTTTATCTGCGAAAGCTTCTTTGCGAGCCTTTCTAATGCGATGTTGCTCATCTCACAGGCGAGCCCGTCATCGGGGTACGCATAAGACGCGATTTCTCGGCTTATCAAGGGAGAAACGCCTTCAACCGTTTCGAGAATTGCTCCCGAAAGGCGCTTGCCAATGCAGTTTTTGATTGCATTGGCAACTGTTTCAACATCATTTTCAGCGAGATTCAATTTGTTTTGTCGGGGTGGCAATTCATACTTGAACGTAGGCAGAATTTGTCTGACTGATGACTGCGTAAAGTCAATTCGCTTTACAGAATCCACGATGTTACCGTCAGAATTGATAAGGATAATATTGCTGTGCTTTGCCATAATTTCAACGCAAAGGGTGAAGGTTACGGCATCACCGATTTCGTTTGTGCCTGCAAGGTCAATAAAAATAACTCTGTCAAGCCCGAGCTGACGGATATCCGTTATAATAGCACCTGTCAGATGCTTGCGCATAAGCATACAGAGCATAGGTGGGGTTGCAGGGTTTTCAGGTGCATTTGCCGTCAGGTGCAGTCGGGGACTGTTTGCGCTTGCTGAAAGAAGCAGGCGGTAAGCACCCTCTCTTGAGCGCAGATGAAACACCAGCTCATCCTTTGAGGGCTGGTGTATTTTTTCTATTCGGCTTCCAACGATATATCGCGAAAGCTCTTGTTTTAATAAGTTTAAGGTAATTCCGTCAAGGGGCATAGTTTATTCCTCTTATCAGATGTGATATGTAACAGGGGATACTTGGTTTATAATTTCAACCTCAGTATCAAAGTTTTCTTTAAGCTTCTGCGCAATAACCGCAACAACAGGGTTTTCGGTTTCAAAATGACCTGCGGCAATAAGTGTCAGCCCAAGAGCCTTTGCATCAAGAAATTCGTGATGCGAAACGTCACCTGTGATGTAAGCGTCACAACCTGCGTTTTTAACTTCTTCAATAAAATCCGCACCTGCGCCGCCGCAAAGAGCAACCTTTCTGATTTTGTTGCCGCAATCGGCAAGACGCACACCTGTTGAAAGTTTTTCCGTGCAAAGCATTGCAAGGTCTTTTGCGGAAATATCATTAACTTCCGCAACTCTCACCATTGATGCTTCGCCGCTTTCGGTGAGGGGATATGCGTTTTCAAAACCGAGTGCCGCCGCAAGAGCATCGTTAACACCGCCCTTTGCGATATCAAGGCTTGTGTGAGCGCATATTGCGGCAATGCCGTGTTTTGCAAGCGAGAAGGCAGGGTCATTATCGGTAAAGCGTTTGACCGCTCTGAAAATAACGGGATGGTGGCTGACTATGAGGTCGGCATTCATTTCTGCCGCAGCTTTTACGGCTTCGGGTGTTATATCAAGCACAACTGCAATTTTGTTAACTGTTTTGAAGCTTTCACCAACAATCATACCGCTGTTATCCCATTCGCACTGTGCATTGAACGGTGCGAATGAGTCGATGAAATCATAGATATCTTTAACGGTGGGGTTACATTTCATTGATTTTTTCCTCCGTTTCGCTGATGATGCGGTTAAGGTAAGATGCATTTTCAGCACTTCCGTGAGCTTTTTCTGCCTCAGCTTTTGTTTTGAGACGGCTCACGATTTTGCAAAGATACTGTTTCGCTTCTTCTTTTTTGCATTCGGGAAGCTTGCCGTAATATGCGTAAGCTTCGGGATATTCTTTTGTTTCACCGCTCCAACGGGCAGAGAAAGCGCAATAGAGTTTACCGCCGTCGGTGCAGGCATCTTCTTTTAAAATTTCAAATCCGTTTTTGATAAGGTAGTTTCTGATATCCTCTGCGTGTGACTGCGGCTGAAGAATCAGCAGTTTGTCGGGGTCTTTGAGCCAATCGGTTCTTGCAACAAGTTCTGCCATAAGCGTACCGCCCATGCCGCACATAATAAAATCATCGGCTTCGTTTGCTTCGATTTTATCAAAGCCGTCAGAGAGGCGGAGCGTTATTTTATCAGCAATTCCGTAAAGCTCAACCGTCTTTTTGGCATTATCAAGCGGACCCTTGCGCAAATCGCAGGCAAGAGCCGAAGGGCATACGCTGTTTAAAACCAGCCAGGCGGGAAGATAGGCATGGTCTGTGCCGATGTCAGCGGCAATGCCGCCGCTTCTCACCATCTTCGCCGCCATCATGATTCTCTCTGAAAGCTTAAGCATTTGCGAGGAATGCGTTCATCTTTGCGATGAGCTCGTCAGCGTTAACGCCGTGAACCATGCAAGCCTGAGCAACGCTTTCGCTTCTTGCTGAAGGACAACCGAGGCAATGCATTCCCATTTCAAGGAAGAAGGGAGCGAGCTCACGGTTAGCATCAAGAATGTCGCCGATTTTCATGTCTTTTGTGATTTCTTTCATCTGAAAAACTTCCTTTCAAAACAGATGTGGTTATTATATCACAGATTTAAATTAATATCAAGGCTATATATAATTGACAAGATGTGAATTTAGAGTTAAAATAAAATGTCAAAGAAATTTTTGAGGGTAACTTATGAGAAAATATGACGTGGCGGTTATCGGCGGCTGTGCGGCAGGCATGGCGGCGGCGATAAATGCCAAACGAAGAAACCCGAAACTGAATATTGCGATAATCGAAAAGCTCCCGAAGCTTGGCAAAAAAATTCTTGCCACGGGTAACGGCAGATGCAACCTGACTAACCTTAACGCAAAATGCTCCGATTATAAAAATCCCAAGTTTGTGTGGCGTGCACTTGAAGTGTATTCTCCCGATGACGTTATAGCTTTTTTTGAATCAATGGGTCTGCTGACCTACAGTGATTCAGAGGGCAGGGTGTATCCGAGAAGCAATGTGGCGGCATCAGTGCTTGATGCACTCCGCTTTGAGGTTGAAGCACTCGGCATAGACGTTATCTGCGACACACCTGTTGAAACTGTTAAAAAATCTGGCGGTGAGTTTGTTGTAAACGGCAATATCGTTTGCCGCAAGCTTCTTGTTGCAACGGGCGGCAAGGCATCACCCTCACAGGGCTCTGACGGAAGCGGCTATGCGCTTGCTGAAAGTCTTGGTCACACGGTAACAAAGCTTTATCCCTCTCTTGTGCCGCTCACAGTCAGCAGCAACGTTAAACCGCTTAAGGGTGTCAGGGCAAGAAACGTTGTTCTAACACTCACAAACGGTAAGACGGTCAAAAAAACTTCGGGCGAGCTCTTGTTTACAGAAAACGGAATATCGGGCATCGCGGCAATGGAGCTTGCGTCAAAAGCAGGTGAGTTGCTCGATGACGTAAAGTGCAAAGCCTTTACGAGAATCGATTTTCTTCCCGATATGACCGAAGAAGAACTGATAAGCTATCTTAAAAATATAAAGAATATCAAGGCAAATTGCACTGCAGATATTCTTTTTACAGGTGTATTGCCCTGGGCGATAGGTGTTGAAGTGTGTAAAGCGGCAAAACTTTACAAACAGGATAAAACAATATCCTCATTCAGCAATGGCGATATTATAAAGCTGGCGCAAACGGCAAAAAATTATGTGCTTGAAGTCAGCGGCACAAAGGGTTTTGCCAATGCGCAGGTTACAAGCGGCGGTGTTTCGATTAACGAAATCAACCCCGAAACAATGGAATCAAAGCTTTGCAAAGGCTTATTTTTTGCGGGCGAAATAATTGACGTTGATGCTGGCTGCGGCGGATATAATCTGCAATGGGCGTTTGCCTCGGGTCTGCTTGCAGGCGAAAATATTTGGTAAGGAACAGAATATGATTAAAATCAGTGAAATTAAATTACCGCTCGATAGCGAAGAAAGTGCTCTTCGCACAGCGGCGGCAAAGGCTTTGCGATGCAAAGAGGAAAAAATCAAATCAATTCAGATATCCAAAAAGGCGGTTGACTCCCGCAAAAAGGATAACGTGTTTTTTGTTTATAATATTCTTGCTGAGGTTGACGGCGACGAAGTATCTGTTATTAATCACGCGAAAAACCCGAGAGTTGAAGCGGCAGAGATTTATAAATACGAGATGCCTGAAATCAGAAGAACAAGCACCCTGCGACCTGTTATTGCAGGCTTCGGCCCTGCAGGGTTTTATGCGGCGCTTATTCTTGCAAGAGCAGGCTTCAAGCCTCTGGTGCTTGAAAGAGGTGCAGACGTTGACACCCGAACAAAAGACGTTAACGGTTTCTGGACGTCACGAAAGCTCAACACAGAAAGCAACGTTCAGTTTGGCGAGGGCGGTGCAGGTACGTTCTCTGACGGCAAGCTCACAACGGGTATTAAAGACCCTCTTTGCCGCAAGGTTGTTGAGGAGCTTGTGCTTCACGGTGCTCCTCCCGAAATCAGCTATTCATCAAGACCGCATATAGGAACTGACCGTCTTGGCGCGGTTGTTAAAGCATTCAGAGAAGAAATTATTTCTCTGGGCGGTGAAGTGCGTTTCGGTTGGAAGCTGACTGACCTTATCATCGCAAACGGTGTTGTGCAGGGAATCAGTTGCCAAAGACCCGACGGCGGTTTTGAAGATATTGAAACCGATACCTTACTTCTTTGCATTGGTCATTCTGCAAGAGATACCGTTGAAATGCTCTATAAAAGGGGTATAAAGATTATTCAGAAGCCTTTTTCTGTTGGTGTTCGTATTGAGCATCCCAGAGAAATGATTGATAAAGCACAGTATGGCTCGTTTGCAGGTCACCCTGCACTCGGTGCGGCTGATTATAAGCTTGCCTGTCACCCCGACCACGGCAGGGGAGCTTACACCTTCTGTATGTGTCCCGGCGGTACGGTTGTTGCCGCGGCATCGGAAGAAAAGGGCGTTGTTGTTAACGGTATGAGCGAATATGCCCGTGACGGCGAAAATTCAAATGCAGCTTTGCTTGTGGGCATTGAGCCCGAGCATTTCGGATCCGACCATCCTCTTGCAGGCATTGAACTGCAAAGAAAAATTGAGAGAACTGCGTTTGACCTTGGCGGCGGTGATTACAGCGCACCTTGCCAGACAATCGGCGATTTTCTTGCGGACAGACCTTCTACCAAGCTCTCGTTCGTTAAACCCACCGTTGCAACGGGTGTAACGCCTTCTGATATCCGCAAGGTGTTGCCTGAAAAGGTGACGGAAGTTATGGCAAAGGCTATTGTTAAAATGGATCAGAGCCTTAACGGCTTTGCTTTGCCCGACGGTGTGCTCACCGCACCCGAAACGCGAAGTTCTTCACCTGTCAGAATTCTTCGTGACGACCTTTGTCAGGCGAATATCCGAGGTCTTTATCCCTGCGGTGAAGGCGCGGGTTATGCAGGCGGAATTGTTTCTGCGGCAGTTGACGGTATTCGTTGTGCGCACGCAGTTTTGCTTGATGAAAGCGATGAATGGTGATGTTATGATAAAACTCGAAAAGATGAGTGATAAGCAGCTCGCCTTGCGAATGTCAAAATATATTGCAATGCTTGAGAGCATAAAGGTGAGGGCGGAATATTTTTCGGCAGGGGAATGCCCAAAAAAAGAAAGAGATGAGCTCACCGCCGATTACTCTGCAACCCGGGATTCGCTCAAAGAGGATTGGCAATATCTTAATTTCAACCGCAATTCGGGCGGCAAATTGCTTTGGGATAAATATTTCCCGAGCGTGAGCGAAGCGGCAGCGTGGGGACTTTATGCCGACCCTGCAGGAGCTTTTGATAAAAACTATTTCAAGAGCATCGACGATACGCTTGAAAGGCTCACAAAATATTATTCATATGATTATTGGCAGATAATTGCCGAATTATAAAAATTTTAAGAGGTGATTTGATTGGCAACGATCAAAACAGCAATATCATTTATTCTTATGATGATTTCAATTCTTTTCAATACCTTTGATTCGTTTCTTCCCGGGATTGTTCCTGCAGCCAAAAGCGAAGAAGAGCTTGTTGAAATGGTTGAGAGGTTTGATGAATACTCAATCAATGATGAGATAACCGTTATTCAGTCATATAGATTTTCAAATTCACAGATGCATACTCTGATTGCGCTTCAGGGTCTTGTTTCAAGAACAAGTCCTGAAATCTTTATTGATTACGGCTATAAAGCAAATCAGGATGCTTTAAACGAGTTTAAAAAGGCAGGCTATGAGCTTATTTATAATGACGAAAACGGTCAGCCTTGGTCTTTTGGTGCTCTTATAAACCGTTTTAAATCGCACATTGCCGACAGCGGCTATACCCTTTATGCAACCGCTGATGACCACGGTCAGCTGAACACTGCAATCAATCTCGCAACAATCAACGGTTGGCTGCCTGTTACACCCGAGCTTGAAGAAGCAGTTGTTGCTCTGGATCTTGAAAAACGCGCAGATATCAGCGGCGATACCATTGACCTTGCATACCTGAAAAAATTCTATAATGAATATAAGGATTGTTTCCGCAACGATTCACTTGTTCATATGTATTATTACGCAAAAGGTATGCGCGACTTTGCAATTCAGCAGAATATCTTTGTTTTGTATATTGAAGATGCCGATTATGAGGGCAGACTTTTCCGCGATAAGGTTATGCGTGAACTTAAGCCCACTTCCATTATCTTTGGATGGTGCCAGTATGAGTTTAAGTTCACGGAATCTGCATCGCGATTCGGACATACTGTTATTCCGTCGGACCATTCTTACAACCTGAGCATTCTTGCTTCTTTTGATGCAACCGATGCCAAAATCGGTGATGCAAACGAAACCGAAAACAGCGTTGAGCTTGACCCCACAAAGCATTACGTTGCAATTGTTTACAGTGACGGCGACAATGCGCAGTGGATTCAGAACGGTTTCAATGAATATCATACCTGGCAGAGCTATAATTCGGACGTGCCCGTAACCTGGACTTTCCCGCCTATCATGGCTGAAATTGCCGACGTTGACGTTGCCAGAACTCTCGGAGCTTTCAATAACGGTGCGTTTATCACGGGTCCTTCGGGTGGCGGCTATTCCAGAATTACAAAAATGAATCCCAAAGAGCTTGAAGCCTTTTCAGATTTAACTGCCGCAATGATGCTTAACTCAGGCATGAACATTATGACTCTGCTTGATGAGATGAAGGATGGCACGTTTGACGCAGTTATGCAGAGCAAGCTCCGCTATTTTGCGAGATACGATAATATCCACGGCGGCATTCTTCAGCTTGACCCCAATGATTATGCGGGCGGTGGCGGCAGAGTATATTTTGTTAACGATAAACCCTTCGTCACAGTCGGTCACAGCCTCTGGTATCCCACAGGCAATGCAGAAGACGTAACAAACGAGTGGCTTGCAGAGCAGGCGGATATCATCAACGCAAAGCCTGCCGATATAACTTCAATAAACGGCTATACCGTTATCAATGTGCATCCCTGGACTGTCGGACCTGATGACGTTGCATATTTTGCAAGTCAGCTTGGTGATAACGTTGAGGTTATCACCGCACCCCAGTTGATTGATGCCGTTTCAGAAAACATTCCTCATAAATACGCAATTCCCGAATAAAAAAACAAGGCTTGCGGCGGTTATACCGTTGCAAGCCTTTATTGTTATTTAAGCAAAATATAAAAATTAAACAATAATATGCCGTTATAAGTCTGAATTTTTATTTTTTGGTGGATTGAAATAAGTAATATGATGTGGTATAATACTTTGGATAAAATGGCAGGTAACGCAAAAATTGGTTTATCGCATAAAATAAAAGTATAGATTCAAAAGAAAGGTTTATACGAAATGATTTGCAATACAATTCTTGATGCGATCGGCAACACTCCGATTATCAGGCTTCAGCATATGTCAGGACCCGATGATGCGCAGATTCTTGTTAAGTTTGAGGGTCTTAACGTTGGCGGTTCAATCAAAACGAGAACAGCACTCAATATGATTAACGATGCCGAAAGCAAAGGTCTGCTTAACAAAAACACCGTTATCGTTGAGCCCACAAGCGGCAATCAGGGCATCGGTCTTGCCCTTGTTGGTGCGGTTAAAGGCTATAAGGTTAAAATTATTATGCCCGATTCCGTCAGCGAAGAACGCCGCAAGCTTGTTGAGCATTACGGTGCAGAGGTTATTCTTGTTCACGATGCAGGCAATATCGGCAAATGCATTGAAGAATGCCTTGAACTTGCTCTTAAGCTTAAAGCAGAAGACCCCAACGTCTTTGTTCCTCAGCAGTTTGAAAACCCTGCAAACCCTGAGATTCAGCGCTCCGCAACGGGTGCGGAAATTCTTAAGCAGGTTAACGGACCCATCCACGGTTTTTGCTCGGGTATCGGCACGGGCGGAACAATAACAGGTATCGGCGAAACTCTTAAGGCGCAGAATCCCGATATTGAAATCTGGGCGGTTGAGCCTGAGAATGCCGCAATCCTTTCGGGCGGTGCAATTGAAACACACATCCAGATGGGTATCGGCGACGGCATAATTCCCGAGATTCTCAACACCGAAATCTTTAATGACGTTTGCATCATCGGTGATGATGAGGCTCTGCAGACGTCAAAAGACCTTGCTTCAAAAGAAGGCATAATGTGCGGCATCAGCAGTGGCACAAACGTTGCCGCCGCAATCAGACTTGCAAAGAAGCTTGGTAAGGGCAAAACTGTTGTTACTGTGTTGCCCGATACAGCTGAAAGATATTTTTCAACACCTTTGTTTGACTAAAGAAAACAGGCTTGCAGATGATATCCTGCAAGCCTGTAATTTTTTATTTATAATTAAATGATAATTCCTGCCGCAAAAGCTGCAACGCAAGCCGCAACCGAAACAACAATGAGAGGAAGCTTGAAATAAGCAAGAACAATTGCAACAACCGTTCCGATTACCGCTGTTATTGTGTTGCCTGTTGAATAGAAAATTGCAGGGAAGGTCATTGCGCTGAGAACGGCGTAAGGTATGTAATAAAGAACACTTTGAATAAATTTTGATTTGATTTTTCTTCTGAAAAGAGTGAAGGGCAGCATTCTTATCAGGTAAGTAACGCCTGCCATAACGAGAATATAGATTGCAATGCTCATTGTGCTTTTTCCTCCGATTCTTCAGTTTCAACGGGGAAAAGAAGTGCGCCGATAACCGATGCCGCAATTGAGCTGATGATTATTGCAAAGCCAAAAGAAACGGCAGGCAACAGATATTTGAAAACGGAGCTTAAAACTGCCGCTATGGCAACAACCGTGAGTACCTTATGGTTGCTTTTTGCGGGCGGCACGATAATTGCAATGAACATACCGTAGAGCATAATTCCCATTGCTGCGGTGAGAGAAGCGGGTAAAAGCATATTGGCAACCGCACCCGCAAGGGTACCGCCAACCCAACCTGCCGCCGAAACGGAAATCATACCGTACATATATGAGGGCTTTATTTTGCAATCCTGTGCGGCAGAAACGGCAAAAATCTCATCCGTAATACCGTAAGCGGCGATAAGCCTGTGAGGTGTTGTGAATGAATCGTCAAGCTTTTGCGAGAGTGAAATTGCCATAAGCGCATATCGCAGATTGATGACAAGCTGGGTAGCCGCCATTTCAACAAGTGTTCCGCCTGCCGCAATAACCGCAACACCCATTGCCTGACCTGCCGACGTTAAGTTGGTGAGAGAAATTATAACGGCTTCAATCGCTTTTAATCCTGACTGAACGGCAACAATGCCGAAGCCGAAAGAAACCGAGAAATAGCCGAGAGCAATCGGTATGCCGTGAGTTGCTCCTCGGGCAAAAGGTTTTTTCAAAACAAAAACTTCCCTTCGATAATCTTTCTATATTCTATCACCGAGTTGATGTCTTTTCAATATAAAAAAGTCAAAATATGTATTAATTTGCAGTCCATATAATAAAAAGGGAACAGCCGAAAGGTTGTTCCCTTTAACACATTATATAGCGGCTATAATCTGATTAAGAATGTTTGCAAAGAATTTCCAATAATCGTTGCCACCAAAGATTTTTTCAAAAATATCGCTGAATGCTTTTGCGATTTTTGTGAGGATGGGCATAAGATTATATTTAACAAACGGGGCATTGTCGCTGTCTGAAAGCAGACCTGCTTCAAACATTGCTGTATAGAGCTCTTTTTCAACCTCAAGTGCTTTTTCTGCATCCCATGCTCTGTCTGCAAGAAGCTCTTCTGCCTTTGCGTAAGCCGCGTTCAGAGCTTCAACCTGTTCTGCTGAAAGAGCTGAAAGGTCAGCTTCGTCAAGCTTGTTCATCATGCTTTCAATCTTTGAAAGGTCACGGTATTCAAGGAACTGCGGATAACCGTCGTTGTTTTTTCTTGCGTCTGTGATTTTATCGTTTGAGATGAGCTGAATGCAAAGCTCAATAACGTCGTTGATGCTGGACTGAAGCTTAAGATGGCTCTGACCCTTGATGAACCATGTTCTGTCGGGCAGGGCACAGGTGCCTGCATCAAGAATGCCGTCGGGGCTGATATAGGTTTCGTCAATTGCAGGCTTATAATTGTCTGCAAGAACTTCGCCGCAGTTTGCAAACGTTGCACCGATTGATGTGGATTCAGCCTGAATGATGTTATCCGAACTGAGCTTATAATGCTCAACAAGACCGAGAAGCTCAAGGTCATAACCGCAGATAACAAAGATGTCAACGCCTTTTTCCGTCATTTCCTGAACGGTGCTTGCGGCATTCTTCTGGATTTTGTAATATTTATCCGTCTTTTCTTTGAGAACCTTGTGTGCTTCGTCAGAAATCAGCTGTTTGCTGAGCTCGGGATACATTGCGCTGGGAACAAGAGCCCACATTGAGGGGCAGTTATGCATAAGCTTGCCGAGAACTTCGTTAACCGCTCTTGTGAGAGCTTCGTTAAGAAAATCGCTGAAAAGCTCCTGCGGAATTGCTCTTGCAACTGCATTGCCTACGTATGCAAGGGCTTCATATTCCTCTGCAAGGATTGAGATGAGGTTGGGGATAAGGTCATTATAAATGGTGTTGCCGTCACCGAGAGTTGATTTGCCTGCCATAAGGTCGCCGAGAAGATATGAGCCGTCAACTGCAGCTGCTGCAAAAACAACTCTGTCAACCTCTGTGGGGTCGCAATGTTCTGAAAGGTAAACGTTACCGATTGTGCCGCCAAGGCTGATGAAAACAAGGCTTACCTTATCGTGACCTGTCTGTGCCTTGACCATATCGATGTATTCGTTGAGGTTAGCGGCGGCTTGAAGAGTGTCGCCGAATGAACTGTATGCATAATAATATGCGTGGTCGTAACCGTATTCTTCGCAGAAGCCTGTTATGTCAACCTGTCTTTTGATAAAATCAAATTCGGTTTCATATTTTGTTGTGGGCAGGGTGTTGCCGTTTTCGTCTTTGCCGTAGCCCTTAGCATAGCCGTAGGATCTGTCGGGTGTGTTCATGCATTCTTCAAGCGAATACCAGTATTCGTCAACAGAAACGCCGTTTGTTCTTGTTCCGTCGGGGTTGAAATAATGGCTTGAGAAGCTTTCGTCAAGAATGCCGAGAACGGTATCAAAGAGCTTATCTCTGTTGCCTGTTGCAACCGAAAGAAGAATATCGCCGATTGATGCTTTGAATTCGTTGCCGAGAGCAACTGTATCAAACATAAACGCCATATCCATACCTTCAACGATGGGGAAACCGTCGCTTGTCATAATATCGTTGCCGTCTTTATCCTGAACGTAAACCTGTGACTGCATAATGCCGTGAACGATGATAACGGGGCTTGTGCCGCATTCACCGCCGCAATCGGTTTTGCATTCAGATGACCATTCATGAGTGTGGTTTTCTTCTGCCGAAACAGAGGGAATTGCACAGCCGCAGATGATAAGGCAGAGTGCAAGCATAGCGCAAAGGAGTTTTTTGAGCTTCATTTTAACTGTCCTTTCATAAGGTAATTTATAAAACGGAAATATTATATCACATTGTTTACAATATGGCAAAGATTTTTTTATTGAAAAAACAAAAAAGCTGTGATATACTCTTTTGGAACAAATGAAAATGAGGAAATTTTTATGAGTGAAAAAAATAAAGTGCTTTTGATTGTTAATCCTTGCGCAGGCAAAAATAAAACACGAGCAGGCACCTTTGACATTGTTGACCGTTTTTCGGGTGAGGATTATGATTTCACCGTTAAAACAACAACAGGTCCCGGCGATGCAACCGATATTGTTCTCAAATATGCAGAGGGTCACGATATGGTTGTTTGCTGCGGCGGTGACGGAACGCTTTATGAAACAATCAACGGCGTTATGCAGTTGCCCAACAGAATAACCGTTGGCTATATTCCTGCGGGCTCAACAAACGACCTTGCTTCAACAATCGGTCTGCCCAAGGGCGATTTCAAGGCCGCAACCGATATTATCATCGACGGACACACAAACGGCTACGATATCGGTCTTTTCAATAACAAATTCTTTACATACGTTGCATCTTTCGGCTTCGGTATTTCTCTTTCATACGGTACGTCGCAGAAGATGAAAAACAAGCTTGGCCACGCTGCTTACGTTGTTGACGGCGCAATTCTCAAGCTTCCCCAGCTTATCAAGGATATCAGGCCTATGCATATGAAGTTTGAATATGACGGCGGTCTTATCGAAGATGATTTCTATTTCGGTGCCATTTCAAACGCAACAACCGTTGCAGGCACTTTCAAATATGATGAAAATGACGTAAGACTTGACGACGGTGTTTTTGAAGTGCTTCTTATCCGCCGTGTCAAAGGCCCGCTTGACGTTCTTAAGCTTCTTGGCAAGGTTCGCAAGAGTGAGTTTGACGGTGACCAGATTCTTTATCTTAAAACCAAAAGAGCGAGAATGGTTTTTGATAAGCCTGAAAAATGGACTCTTGACGGTGAATACGGCGGCGAGCACAAAGATATCCGCTTCTCTGTTATTAACAAGGCAATCGATATCTGTTCACCTGAAAATCCTCTTTTTATTGGCGAAAAAGAAACCGCAAAGGCTGAATAAAAAATCAATCCACAAACCGTTATCGGCTTGTGGATTTTGTTTTTTTATTTAATAAGTTCGTCTGCGAGCGCTTCAAGCTGAGCTGTGCTTTCGGCATTGAGAGCAGACATAATCTTAACCGTTGTGTCGGTGAAAGTGAGATTTTTGCTTTTTTCAAGCATCTCTTTCATAACCTTTGCCGCAAGAGGTGCCCAGCTGCCGTTTTCAATAATACCAACGGTTTTGTTCTGGAAATTTCTCTCGGTCAGGTGGTTTATGAATTCACGCATAAAGGGGAAAATCTCACCGTTATATGTTGTTGTTGCGAGAACGATTTTGCCGTATCTGAAAGCATCTTCAACCGCTTCAGCCATATCGCATCTTGCAAGGTCGTTAACCGCAACCTTCGGGCAACCCTTTGCTTCAAGCATCTCTGCAAGCTTGAGAGCCGCTTTCTTTGTGTTGCCGTAAACTGAGGTATAGGCAATCATTACACCGTCTGTTTCGGTCTGATATGATGACCATATATTATAAAGATTGAGGTAATAGCCGAGGTTTTCTGTAAGAATCGGGCCGTGAAGAGGGCAGATGGTCTGAATGTCAAGTGCCGCCGCTTTTTTGAGAAGAAGCTGCACCTGTGCGCCATATTTGCCAACGATGCCGAAATAATATCTTCTTGCTTCGCAAGCCCAATCTTCATCTGCATCAAGCGCACCGAATTTGCCGAAAGCGTCTGCAGAGAAAAGAATTTTATCCGTGCTGTCATATGAAACAACAACCTCGGGCCAGTGCACCATCGGAGCGGTCACAAAAGTGAGCTCGTGTCTGCCGAGTGAGAGTGTGTCGCCACCGCCGATAACAACCTGCTTATCAGCAAAATCTGTGCCGAAAAAGTTTTTCATCATCGAAAAAGCTTTTGCAGACGAAACGATTTTTGCTTCGGGATATGCGTCAACAAAGTTTGCGATGTTTGCGGAATGGTCGGGCTCCATATGGTGGATAACAAGGTAATCGGGATTTTTATCGCCAAGAACAGCCTTGATGTTGCCGAGCCATTCTTCCGTGAATGCGGCATCAACGGTATCCATAATCGCAATCTTTTCGTCCATAATTGCATAGGAGTTATATGCCATACCTTCGGGCACGATATACTGACCTTCAAAAAGGTCTATCTCACGGTCATTAACACCGATATAGAAAATATCTTTTGCAATATTCATAATTTAACCTCAACAGTATTTTTTATTGAGTATACCACACAAAGGCTTGAATATCAATATGCATAACGGAATAATACGCAAGATTGACATATGTAATTTTATGAAATATAATGATTTTGTATAAAGAAACAGAGGTGCGCATATGATAATTCTCAAAAGCTTAACGGCTTTGCTCACGGCAATAATAACGCTTGTTTCCGCTTCGGGCATAACGGATATTTTTCCTCACCTTGCAGTTATACCCGATATGGTCAAGGTTGGTGCGGATTACATTTCTCTTAACAGAAATTCCGATGCTCCGAGCAAGAAAGAAATTAAAAACGCATTGGCTGAAAACAGCGGTGCGGCACATCCGTTTGTGCTTGCAACAAAAGAGAATTTTGACGTTGCAAGAAGCGAATATCAGAACGGAACAGAAAATGAATATGCCGCCGCTTTGAGCGAATCTGTTATTGATAATGCCGATTCGCTTCTTGATATGGATATTTATCCGCTTTTGCCCTATGAGCTTGATGAAGAAGACAGTATTCTGCCCATATCGCGTGAGGTTATCAGCCGAATGGTTGTTCTCGGTTGTGCCTGGCAGATGACGGGCGATGAAAAATATGCCGAAAGAGCCTGGCTCGAGCTTGAAAACGTTTGCGGATATGATGATTGGTGCACAAGCCATTTTCTTGCAACGGCTGAAATGGCATTTGCCGTTTCAATCGGTTATGACTGGTTTTTTGATTATCTGACTGCGGAGCAAAAATCTCTGCTTGCTGAAAAAACACTTGAATATGCGGTTAAACCTGCACTTTCAAAAAATTATCTCAAAAACTGGTTTACCTGGTCAAAGAATAATTGGAACAGCATCTGCTACAGCGGTGTGGGTATCGCCTGTATGACTTTCGGGGAGTATTATCCTGACGAAGCGGCGGAATTCCTTTCAATGTGCTATGCAAATATGACCATAGCTTTTGAAAATTTTGTTCCGGGCGGTGTTTATGCCGAGGGCCCCGGATACAGCAATTCGGGCATGAACTCAATCGTTTATTTTGTTGCAACCTCAAAGAATTTCTTCGGCACCGATTACGGACTTTCTGCAGCTGACGGCTTCAGAGAGCTCGGCAACTTCCCTGCATACATAACAACACCGACGGGTGTTTTCAATTTTGGTGATAATAAGAACAGAATGTGTTTTACCCCTGTTCTTCATTGGTATGCCGCTGAATACGATTCGCCTTTGCTTGCGGTTTATCAGATGTGGGATATGCCCGAAGTTTTTGTTCCCGATACCTCTGTAAACGTTGAGAGAAACGGCTCGGGCAGAGAAGATGCACTCTCTCTTTTATGGTATGACAGAAGCTACACCGCAGAAAGCGGCGGATTTGAATCGGAGCCTCTTTCGGTTTATATGCCCTCTGCAGTCGGTCAGGAGCTTGTGCTTATGAGAAGCGCATATCTTGACGAGAACGCAACCTTTGTGGGCATAAAGAGCGGCTATAACTTTATCAATCACGGCGACCTTGATATAGGCACCTTTGTTTTTGATTCTATGGGTGAAAGATGGGCTGAAGAACTCGGTCCAAACGGCTATGATGCACCCGGATATTTCAATAACCTGCCTGCAGGCGGCAGGTGGAAGAATTATTGCAAGCGTGCCGAGGGTCAGAACACTCTTGTTATTAACCCTGAGATGGCGCTTGATGACCAATACGTGCTTGCAGAATGCAAGTTCACGTCTTTTGAAGCAAACGAAAACGGCGGTGTTTGCTCGCTTGATATGACCGATGCATACCGTATGAATGCGGCAACAAAGGTCACAAGAGATTTTGAGCTTTATAATAACCGCACTTCGCTTAAAATAACGGATAATATCAGATGCATTGTCCCGAGTGAGATTTATTGGTTTATGCATACCAAGGCGGATGTTGAAATTTCTCAAGACGGCAAGAGTGCAATTCTCACCATCAACGGCAAGCAGATGAAGGCAACGCTTCACGGTGACGGAGAATTCAGCGTTATGCCTGCCGAAGCCCTCGGCGGCGCATATGAATATGATGCCGATTATTCGGATATCAGCAAGCTGACGGTACACCTCAGCGGTGCAACCAAAGCCGAAATCTGCGTAACGCTTGAACCTGTTTTATAAAAATTAAGAGGACACCAAAATTAACGGTGTCCTCATTTTTTTATTCAGCCAAAAAGTCAAACGATTTTTTGCCGCTGACCTGATGTTTACCCTCAAAAACGTCAATCTGCAGTTTATCTGCCGCACCTGCGAGCGAATAAACCTTCTTGATTTCTTCGTGGGCTTTTTTGCTTGCTTCAATCGGAAAAAGCTTATCCTTCGTGCCGCTTTCAATCAGCAGTTTTCTCGGAGCAAGGCTTGAAGCAAAATCATAAATTTCGCCGATTTCAAGTATGCCGGGGATATAGTTATCGGGGCAATGCCACATTGAAAGAATACTGTTTCTGAAAGTGTTAACATAGCCGCTGATAACGGTTTTTTTGAATTTGTCATCAATAACCGAAGCGTAAAGTGCCGTCAGACCGCCGCCCGAAATACCCATAATGCCGAGCTTTTCGGGGTCAACGTTTTTTTCTTTGAGCAGAATTTCACCGCAGGCAATTGCCTGTGCAATTCTGACCGAAGCGGTTGTGAGCCCGTAGGGGAGAAGATGATGTGAAAGCTCGTCGCAGGAGCTGATATAAAACGGCTTTATCAAATCTTTTTTCAGCCTTGCCTCACCAAAGCCGAAAAGCTCGGGTGCCGCAACAACACAGCCTCTTTTTGCAAGCTCAACGGCAAAATTCTTTTGGTAATCATCAAAATATCTTATTTTCTTTTTCTTGCCGTTTTTGGAAATGCCCAGAATCTGTCTTACACCGTAGCCGTGACCGCACAGTGCAACAACTGCGGGTGCGGATTTTTTTATGTTTTTCGGTGTAAGGATAAAAACTGCGGTTTTTAAGTTTTCGCAAAGTTCAAAACTGTATTTCTGTAATGAATATTCGGGATATTCAAGTGCTTTGCCAACCTTTTCAAGCTTATAATTTTCGTCAAGAATTTTATCAACCGCAAAAAGCTTTTTTGCTTTTTCTTTTATTTCATTTCCGATTGCAAGCGCATCTTCTGCGTTTTTTGCCTCGGCATAGGGCTTTGCCTGCATTTTGCCGTAAAGCCCTGCCATAAATTCATCGGGTGAATAAGGGCTGTTTCTCATTATATCACCTCAGAAACCGATTGTTGCAACGGGTGAAGCATTACTGCTGCTTGTGCCGAGATAAACGGTGTATTCCTTATCAAATTCCCATTCACCGTTATCGGGGTTATAGAATCTGATATCCTCGGTTTCAACGTCAATTTCAACGGTTTTGCTCTTGCCTGCTTCAATGTCGACGCGCTTGAAGCCTTTGAGGAGCTTAACAGGTCTGTCTTTTTCGGTGTTGTTGCTACCGATATAAACCTGCAAAACCTCGTCGCCGTCTGCTTTGCCGATGTTTGCAACGTCTGCGCTGACGGTGATTTTATCCGTTTCTTTTTTGCAACTTGTATTTTTGATTTCAAAATCTGTGTAAGAAAGACCGAAGCCGAAGGGATAATCGGGCTCAATGCCCTTCTTTTCAAAAAGGGTGTAGCCATGGTAATAGCCGTATTCGATTTCTTTGTTTTTTGCACCGATGTGAAGAAAATCGGGGTAATCTTCGGCTCTTTTTGCAACGGTGAAGGGGAGCTTGCCGCCAAAGTTTTTGTCACCGCTGATGATGTCTGCAAGTGCGTTACCGCCTTCAAGACCGCTGTAAAAGCTCATCATAATTGCGTCTGCGCAGTCAGCCCAATCGTTGATAACGTAAGCACTGCCGCCCATAATGTTAACAACAAGCTTTTTACCGCATTCCGAGAGAGCTTTGATAAGTGCAACGTCTTCTTCGGGCAGATGCAAATCAACTCTGTCACCGCCCGAACCCTTGGGCTTTTTCTTGACGTTACCCATATTAACAAGGAATTCGCCCTCCTGAAGCCAGTCGCTGCCAACGCAAACAACAATATAATCGCTTTCTGCAACGGCTTCTTTGGCTTTGCTTGTGTCGCATCCGTTATAAACGGTAACGTTCTTTTCACCGAATCTGTTTTTTATGCCCTCGTAGGGTGTAACGGTATAGGGGCTGAAAACGTTACTGCTGCCGTGATCGCCCGTGTTGATTTTATCGGCATACCTGCCAACAACGGCAACCTTTTTGCCCTTTGCAACGGGAAGAACGTTGTTTTTGTTTTTGAGAAGCACCATACCCTTTGCCGCAACTTCACGGGCAAGGTCTGTATGCTCTTTTGAAAGAATAACGCTTTCGGGATGTTTCTTATATTTTGAAAGTGTGCGTATCATCGCTCGCAGAATTCTGCCAACGCTTACGTTAACGTCGCTTTCGCTGATTTCGCCTTTTCTCACTCTGTTGCCGATGAAAGCATATTTGAAGGTGTAAGGCATTTCGATATCAAGACCTGCGTTGAAGCTTCGTGCAGAATCGTAAATGCCGAAGAAGAAATCGGAGATTGTGAAGCCGTCAAAGCCCCATTTGTTTCGCAGAATATCTGTCAGCAGAGGTTTGTTTTCACAGCAATAAGTGCCGTTGACTTTGTTATATGCACCCATAATTGACATTGCGCCTGCATCAACGCATTTCTTGAAATGGGGCAGATAAACCTCGTGCAGAGTTCTTTCGTCAGCTTTTGCATCAACGCTGAAACGCAAATCCTCAATGCTGTTGAGTGCATAATGCTTCGGGCAGGCGATAATGCCGTTATCCTGCATAGCCTTTGTGAGAGCAACGCCCATTTTGCCAAGCAGAAACGGGTCTTCGCCATATGTTTCCTGTGCTCTGCCCCACATCGGGTTACGAAGCAGATTGATGCATATGCCTGCAAAAAGGTTAGCACCGCCTGCGCTTGCTTCTTTTGCAAAAACTTCACCGACTCTGTATTCGAGTTCATCGTCAAAAGCCGCACCGCGAAGCATTGAAACGGGGAAGCAGGTGCTGTGACGAAGAACAATACCTCTCGGACCGTCGGTGAAAAGAATTTCGGGAATTTTCAATCTTGCACAGCCGCCTGCAGGGTAAGGCTCTGCATTATAGAATCTGCCGCTTTTAAGAAAGTTTTTGGCGGTAACGCCCATTGCGTGGCCCTTGAGCATATCCAACTTTTCGCTTAAGGTCATTGCGCTGATAAGCTCTGTTGTAAGAAGCTTCAGATGCTCCTCGCTCGGATTCTTTTTATATAAATCCATAGCTCTCACAAAATCCATTTTATTGCCGCCTTTCTTTAAATCCTGTTGAGGTAAAATTCAAACGGTCTGTCAACCGTCGGTATGGGTGATACGGGCACAAAGCGGATTTCACCGTTTTGTGAAACCGTAAGATATTTTCTGTAATCTTTATTTTCCGCAATGATTTTACCGTCTTTAACCATCATTGCACCGCCGCGACTACCCGCAAGAGGCATTTCAGCGGTTATCGCTTCAAGCAAAGCCTTTGCACTCACAAGCATATCATAATCATAATAATAATCGCTCAATGATTTGTGGCTTGCAGGGTAGCTTATGATGAGAGCATTAATTTTATCAAGAAGCGCAACGCATTTTTCGTAATCACGGATAAACGAAGCACAAGCACTCATTTCTCTCGGGATATCAGAATAATCAACGCTTTCATCTGCGGTGAACTTTGCCGCAAAATCTGCCGCTTCTTTTTCTGCCGCGGCAATGTCAGCTTCACAAACGGAGTTTTTGGCGGATACCGCAATGTGTTCTGCGCAAACAAAACCGCTTGTCTGCGTGTCGTTAAGAGCAGAGCCGCCGGGTCTTGTCAGACCGAAAGAGCCTGAAGCTTCGCCGATAACGTAAAGTCCGTTTATAGCGGTCATATAGTTTTTATCGGTGTGAATGCCGCCGTTATTATGCTGGGCGCAAACCGCAATGCGGAGCATATCTTTTGCAATATCAATGCCGTTTGAAGCATAGATATCAATTGCTTTCGGATTAAGCTTTTCAAGCCTTTCAATCGGAGTTTTGCCGTTTGCATCAGCCGCTTCAAGGTAATCTCTTGCCTCATCAGAGAGGTTTTCAAAATCAAAGCCCTCGGGATTCTTGGTGAAATCAAGATAAACTTTTCTGCCTTTAAGCGTTTCTTCGTGAACGGCAATGTCAACCTTTGACGAAGCTTCAATTCTGTCATAGCTGAACGGCCATTGATATCCTTTCAAAAATACCGTACTGCAAAGCTGAGCGTCATTTTCAAAATGTTCGCGCAGAAATTCACGTTCAATTCCGTTATCGTCAACGCTCACAAAGCGGGGGATAACCTGCATAAAGCTGCCCGAAACGTTCCATCTGAAATCAACAGAGGACATGCCGTATTGCCATTGTGAAAAATTGCAAAGGCTTGCTCCTGCATCAATAATGATTCCCGTCATACCGTGTTGCGAATGCGGATAAACGGAGTTTTCATAAATGCAGGCAGGTGCACCGCTTGCGGCGATAACGTTTTTTGCTCCGATAACTTCGGGTTTGCCGCTTTCTTTGTTAAGCACAATAACACCAGAAACACCGTTTTTGCCTGTGATAATTTTAACAACCTGTCTGTTATCGAGCAGGGGAGTTCGGTTGTTTTCAATCACCGCTTTTTCAAGCTTTTCGGTCATAACCCTTGAAGTGAGAGGGCCGATTGAAGTTGCTCTTGAGGTGTTATCGTGATCGGTTTTATAGCCGGGATAACCGCCGAATTCATCTTTCGGAAAATTCACGCCGTAATCGCAAAGGCGCAGAAAGCTTTTTGCGCTGTTAACGGCTTGGTTATATGCCTTGATTCCGTCACAGCAACCGAGTGAGCAGATATCCTTTGCCATCAGATATGGACTGTCTTGCGAAAAGCCGTCCATTGAGAGCTTGTAATAAGTCTGCTTGTCACTTCCCGTGTTTCTTGAAGTGCCCGAAAAACGGTTTTCTGTTATAACGGCGATATCGGTTATTCCTTTTTTAAAAAGGCAGTCAGCAATGCCGTAGCCTGCCGCACCGCTGCCGATTATTATTGCATCATAAATCTTTCTCATAAGCATCTCACGTTAAATCCGCCATCACAGTCAATAACCGTGCCTGTGCAGAAATCAAAGTTGCCGTCAGCAACGGCGGCAACGCATTTTGCAACGTCCTCGGGTGTGCCCATTCTTTTGATGGGTGTCAGACCGCCGTCGATAAGCTTTTCGTATTTTTCTTTGACCTTTGCGGTCATATCGGTTTCAATTATGCCGGGGCGGATTTCAATAACGCTGATGCCGTATTCGGCAAGTCTGGCGGCAAAAAGCTTTGTTATCATTGAAATGCCTGCCTTAGCAATGCAATATTCGCCTCTGTTAACGGAGGCGGTGTAAGCCGACATTGATGAAATATTGATTATTCTTGCGCTTTCTTTTTTTGCAAGCAGAGGCACAAAGCTCTGGGTAACAAAGAAAGTGCCTTTAAGGTTTATGTTGTTAACAAAATCAAAATCCTCGGGCGTTATTTCAAGAATATCTTTTCTTTCTTTGGGAGCAACGCCTGCGTTGTTAACCAGCAAATCAATTGCGCCGAATTTCTCTGAGGCAAAGGTGGTGAGAGCTCTGATATCGTTTTCTTTTGAAATATCAGCCGCAAAAAAGAAAGCTTTTTCGGGGTTTGAAGCGCAAAGAGCATCAGCTTGCTCTGAAGAATTTCTTGAGGTGATAATAACTTCAAAGCCTTTATCAAGAAGTTTTTTTGCAACGGCAAAACCGATTCCTCTTGTTCCGCCTGTTATAACTGCAACCATATTTTTCTCCTCACTTTTTAAGAACGTCTTTGCGGTAATAAGGCATATAAGCCTCGCTGTCCCTTACGGGGCAGCCTGCAACGCTTGCGTTTCGCATAAGCTCTGTGCACTTACTGCATTTGAGGCAGACTTTGTTTTTCTCGAGCTTACCGTTTTTGAGATAATCGCGATAAAAATCGGGGTAAGCAAACGTCATTCTGCCAAAACCCGCGAAGTCAGTAACGCCGTCGACAATTGCCTTTTCGGCATAGTCAAGTGCATTTTCACCCTCAAAGCTTAAGCCCGACATAATGAATTTTATCTCGGGAAAAGCTGATTTGATTTCTTTTGTAACGCGGTGAATTCTTTCCATTCCGATTTTGCCGTCCTCGGGAGCGTTGACGCAGGGACGGTTGAAATGCGGAATAAGATAAGGGTTGCCGAGAGTGAGGTTGATAAGCTCAACACCTCGGTTTTTGAGTTCGTTTATAATAACCTTTGTTTCGGTAAGGTCAATTTCATTTTTGTCATTAACGCCGTAGCCGTAGGGGTAGGGGAAGCAGTCGCAGGCATTGAGCCTTGTTGTAACAAAAACCTTGTTGCTGACTGCATTTTTAACGCTGTCAACGCAGTCAAGATAAAGTTTTGACCTGTTTTCAAGACTGCCGCCGTATCGACCCTCACGTTCTGTTGCACTTAAGAATTCGTTGAAAAGATAACCGTGGCAGCATTTAACGTCAATGCCGTCAAAGCCAACTTCTTCTGCAAGCTTTGCGGCGGTTACATATTTAACAGGTATCTCATCGCAGTATTCATCGCTTGCAATAACGTAGGGCTGATTTTCTTTGCCCTTTTCCCAATGACTGTTGCGGTAGGCAACGATAGGTTCGGGTGTGCCGTTGGGTTTGCTGAATCTGCCGCTGTGAGTGAGCTGAACAATAATCAGCGGAGCATAGCCGCATTCTTCTTTTGCAACCTCACGTATTTCTTTGAGCAAATCGGCATAGCTTGCTTTTGTTTCTTCGTTCAGATAAAGCTGACGCGGATTTGCTCTGCCTTCTGCGCAAACTGCGGTTGCTTCAAACCAGATTATGCCTGCGCCCGAACGTGCAAAACGCAGATATCTTCTTCTTGTGAGCTCGTCAACGGCACCGTTTCTTTTGCCGTCGCAACCCTCCATGGGATGAAAAACTATGCGATTTTTTATTTCTCTTCCGTAAATATTAACGGGAGTTTCAAGCAATTTGTTCAAAGAAATCATTCCTTAAAAAGATTACACACTAATATTAAACAACAAATTTATATCCATTGCAATGTTATTTTTAAAAAATAAGGAATAATTTGCTCAATCCGTTGTGTTTTTTATTGACATAAGTTATAATATAACGGTAATTTCGGAAAGGAGCGGACGGCACGATGAATAATTTGAGCAAACTTTTTCTAAACCTGAATGACGGCGAAACAGTGGTTCTTGAAAAAAACAAAACTTATGACGTGCGTCCCGAAGATTCGTTTTATAAAGAGGGGTTTTTCTGTTCTAACACCGCAAAGAAACACGAAAATCCAAACGGCTACCGCTGTGCCGCGATTTTTATGCAGGGCAGAAAAAATATTGTTATTGACGGCAACGGAGCAACCGTGCTTGTTCACGGCAAGATGACTCCGATGCTTTTTGACAGGTGCGAAAACGTGACTGTCAGGAATATCACTTTCGATTACGCCTGCCCTACAATGAGTGAGTTTACCGCCGTTTCGTGCGGCAAAGACGGCTGTGTTATCCGTATCAATGATGAATGCCTTTTTGACGTTGAGGATAACGATATTATCTGGCACGGTGAGAAAAACGCAAACGGTGAATATTATTGGAGCGACAGTTGCCGAGGTAACCGCAGGCACATAAAGGAATATAACCCCGAAACTTTTGAAACAAAAGACTTTTCGCGCAATAATATGGTGTTTGAAAAGATAGAGGTTATTGACAAAAATACCCTGCGCGTTCACTTCAATGATAAAGCCGTCAGTTTCAGCGAAGGCTGTGTTTATCAGACGAGAAACATTGTCAGAGATCAGACAGGCAGTCTTTTTCAGCGTTGCAAAAATCTGAAGTTTGAAAATATGAGAATGATGTTTATGCACGGGCTCGGTGTTGTTTCTCAGTTCTGCGAAAACGTGACTTTTTCAAATTGCGACTTTTCACCGAAAAGCGGCAGAACAGTTGCAAGCACGGCAGATTTCTTTCAGTTTTCGGGTTGCAGAGGCAAGCTAAAGATTGAAAACTGCAAGGCAAACGGTGCACACGACGACTATATAAACGTTCACGGCACGCATCTGCGGATCGTTGAGATAAATGAAACCGAAAAATCAATGATTGTTCGTTTTATGCACGATGAAAGCTGGGGCTTTCAGGCATTTGAAGCAGGTGATAAGCTTGAGTTTATCAAATGGGATACCCTCATTCCTTATGCCGAAACAACCGTTGTTGCTTACGAAAAGCTGAACGATACGGATATAAAGCTTTTTGTTGACCGTAATTTACCTGCTGTGATTGTTGGCAAGGACGTTGTTGAAAACGTTTCGTGGACACCCGATCTTCACGTTTCGGGCTGTGATTTCGGACCTACCTCGGGCAGAGGAATCCTTTGCACCACAAGAGGCGAGGTTATAATTGAAAATAACCGTTTCTCGCATCTGTGGGGTCCTGCACTTCTGATTGAAGATGATTGCAATTTCTGGTTCGAATCGGGTCTTACAAAGCAGATTATATTCAGAAACAACGTTGTAACGGGTTGCGATTTCGGCAAAACCTGGGCAGATTCACCCGTTATCAGATATACTCCGAAGATTATGGATGAGAATTCATCAGAATTTGTTCACGGCAAGCTTGTTCTTTGCGGTAATACGTTTACAAAATCTTCGCTCGGCACTCACGCTTTGCATCTTGAATATCTGCGCGAAGCCGAAATAACAAATAACGTATTCGATGCAACTTATAAGATAAACACGCACTGTGTAGGCACGGTAACGGATAAAGAAAATAAAATTCTTGATTTTTGATTAAAGCTAAATATATATTGTTATTCTGAAAGATAAGGTGATACTTATAAAACTTTTATTTGAGCTTTTTGCAACCTTTGCAAAGGTCGGCGCTATGACCTTTGGCGGCGGCTATGCAATGTTACCCATTCTTCAACGAGAGATTGTTGAAAACAAAAAATGGGCAACGGAAGAAGAACTGATGGATTATTTTGCAATCGGTCAGTGCACACCCGGCATTATTGCGGTTAACACCGCAACTTTCATCGGCAAAAAAACAAAAGGTGTTTTTGGCGGGATTTTTGCAACCCTCGGTCTTATCTTTCCGTCACTTATTATCATTTCTTTGCTCGCAGGTGTTATTGAAGCTTTTTCGGATGTCGTTTGGGTTCAGCACGCTTTTGGCGGAATAAGAGTATGCGTTTGTGTTCTGATTATTAATGCGGTTGTGAAGCTTTTCAAAAAAGCGTGTGTTGATAAATTTTCGCTTGTGATTTATATTGCGGTTGCCCTTGCGGCATTTTTCACAGATCTCAGCCCCGTTATTTTTGTTATTGTTGCGGCTGTTCTGGGTGTTATTATCAAGAATGCAGGGGGTAAGAAGGTATGATTTTTCTTAAGCTCTTTATTGCATTCTTCAAAACAGGTCTTTTCGCCATTGGTGGCGGTATGGCAACAATTCCGTTCCTTTATGATATGGCTGATTCAACAGGCTGGTTCACCCGTGATGACCTTGCCAATATGATTGCCGTGAGCGAATCAACACCCGGTCCCATAGGCGTCAATATGGCAACCTACGTCGGCTTTATAACAGGTTCAAACGTTGCTGGTTTGCCCACCGCAATTCTCGGTGCGGTTACGGCAACTCTCGGCCTGATAACTCCTGCGGTTATTATTATTCTCATTGTTGCATCTTTCCTTGAAAGTTTCAGAAAAAATAAGTATCTTGATTCTGCTTTTTACGGTTTAAGACCTGCTTCAACCGGTCTTATTACGGCGGCAGGCTTAAGCGTTGCGGTAACGGTTCTTTTTCCGCAGGCGGTTTCACTTGCAGGCTTCAACTGGAAAGGTCTTGTTCTTGCGGCAGTTTTGCTTGTTCTTATGAATATTAAAAAGCTCAAAAAGCTTCATCCGATTGTGTTTATTGCCGCTTCCGCAGTTGCCGGTGTTATTTTCTCTATGTGACTTGTGCAACGCAAACGTGTCTTTTGCAACAGAAAGTTTGCGCAAAAAAAGGTATAATATAGTCACCAAAAGAAAGGAAGTGCTGATATGTCAGTTTTAAGTGTAAATAAAAATAATTTCGAATCTGTTAAAAACAGCGAAAAAATCGTTCTTCTTGATTTTTATGCCGATTGGTGCGGACCCTGCAGAATGGTTTCGCCTGTTGTTGATGAAATTGCAGAAGAAAATCCGCAGTATCTCGTTGGTAAAATCAACGTTGATAATGATCCCGAGCTCGCCGCAGTTTTCGGTGTTTCAAGTATCCCGACGCTTGTTGTTATGAAAAACGGCAAGATTGCAAATCAGGCAGTCGGAGCAAGAGCCAAAGAACAAATTCTTGCGATGCTCAAGGTATAAAAAACAAGGCTTGCACATTTCTGTGCAAGCCTTAATTTTATGCTTTAATGAATTACAGCTTCATTGCGATATCCCAAGCACCCCAGATAACTGTGCGGAGATTGCCAACCTTTGCGGCATCACCGATAACGTGAACGTGCTTGCTCTTGGGAGCAAGGGGAGTGGGAACGTAACCAACTGACATAACAACTGAATCGGCAGGGATATCAAATACCTTGCCGTCCTTATCCTTAACCTTTACGCTGCCGTCATTGATTTCGCAAACTGATGTTTCAAGGTGAACGGGCACTTTGTTTGTTTTGAAGAAATCTCTGAGGTAGCTGGTGTTTGCAAGAGCAATACCGGGTGTTGTAACAAGGTCATCCTGCATTTCAACGATTGTGGGCTTCTTGCCGTTAAGATAAAGCTCATAAGCGATTTCGCAACCTGTAAGACCGCCGCCGATGATTGTAACGTTTTCGCCGACTTCTGCGTTGCCGAGAAGGAAGTCAACAGCTTCAATAGCTGTGTCTGCACCCTTAACAGGAATCTTTCTTGCCTTTGCGCCTGTTGCAATGATAACTTCGTCTGCACCGAGAGAAGCGATATCCTTAACTTCTGTGTTAAACTTAACTTCGATGGGAAGCTTTGCAACTTCGCGGTTATACCATGCAATAAGTTCACGGTCTTTTTCTTTATATGAGGGAGCTGCAGCTGCGATGAATACACCGCCGAGCTTATCGCTCTTTTCATAGATAGTTACGCTGTGGCCTCTCTTTGCGCAAACGATTGCAGCTTCCATACCGCCGATGCCGCCGCCGATAACAGCAATCTTCTTTGCCTTCTTTGCAGGCTTGATGCTGTATTTCTTTGACTGCATTGTTTCGGGGTTGATAGCGCAACGTGAAAGACCCATTGTGTCAAGAAGGTCCTGAGTGTTTGCGTGACCCTTGGATGATGAGAAGTTGAAGCAAGCGTTGTGGCAGCAGATACAAGGTCTGATATCCTCAAGTCTGTCTTCAATAATCTTTGTTACCCATTCGGGGTCTGCAAGGAACTGGCGAGCAACGCCAACGCCGTCGATTTTGCCTTCTGCAACAGCCTGTGCACCAACGTCGGGTTCCATACGGCCTGCGCAAACAACGGGAATGTCAACAAACTTCTTAATGTGTGCAACGTCTTCAAGGTTGCAGTTCTGGGGCATATACATGGGGGGATGAGCCCAGTACCATGAGTCATATGTACCGTTATCGGCATTGAGCATATCGTAGCCTGCATCCTGAAGGTACTTTGCTGCCTTTTCGGATTCTTCCATTGCACGGCCAACTTCTGTGTAATCTTCGCCGGGCATTGCGCCTTCGCAGAAGCCCCTCATCTTTGATTCAACAGAATAACGGAGTGAAACGGGATAATCGTTGCCGCAAGCTTCTTTGATAGCCTTAACAACTTCAACTGCAAAACGGTATCTGTTTTCGAAGCTTCCGCCGTATTCGTCTGTACGCTTGTTGAAGAATTCAATTGCGAACTGGTCAAGAAGGTAACCTTCGTGAACAGCGTGAACTTCAACACCGTCAACGCCTGCATCGCGGCAGAGCTTTGCTGTTTTTGCAAAAGCTTCGATGATTTCGTGAATCTGCTCCTTTGTCATTTCGGGGCATTCAATATCGTGAGCCCAACGTGAGGGCTGGGGGCTGGGAGAAGCGAGTTCGTGTGATGTGTCAAGAATAGGCTTGATAAGAGCTCTTGTGAACTTGTTTTTGTGAAGGGGAGCAACAAGCTCTGTGATAGCCCATGAACGGCCCATACCTGCAGTAAGCTGAACAAAAAGCTTTGCACCTGTCTTATGGATTTCGTCCATAAACACTTTGAGGTCTTCAAACATCTTGGGGTTCTGCCAAAGCCACTTGCCCCAGAATGTGTCGCGAAGAGGAGCGATACCGGGAATGATAAGACCAACGTTGTTGTTGGCTCTTTCAAGGAAAAGCTTTGCAGCTTCCTTGTCGAAATGGCAACCGCCGAGTTCAAACCAACCGAAAAGTGATGTACCGCCCATGGGGCACATTACGATTCTGTTTTTAATCTCAACGTTACCGATTTTCCACGGTGTGAATAAAGCTTCATACTGCTGATTCAATTAAAACACTTCCTTATCAGAAATTTGTTACATATATAACCAATCATATAATAAGATAATTGTTGGTTGATGTCAAGCGTTATTGCATAAATTGAATAACAAAAAAGCTTGGCAAGGCTTGTTTTAAACCTTGTCAAGCTTTGAACTTTTTATTTGAGCATATCAAGGGTGATATGCGGCTTTTTTGTTGTGAGATTATCAGGAAGGCAAGCAATAACCTTTGCCATTTCGGCAGGTGTATTTGCGGTCCAGAGAGAAACGAGCAAGCCGTTTTTGTGCATAATCTCTGTGGCAAGCGCAGTTGCGTGGCTGAGATTGCTGTTAAGACCGATTGCACCGAGAGAAATAATTTCGTCAGCAAGCTTCTGAAGCTTTTCTTCATCTTTTGCTTCGTTTGCAGTCAGCTTGTGGTTAAGATAATAGGGGATAGCGGAGGTTGCCTTAACGGTTTCAACCCAACTGTCAAAAACACCTGTGTAGAAAACGCGTTCAAAAAGACCGTGCTCTTTAACAAGCTTGTCAACCTCTGCAAGGTTTGCGGTTGATTTGATATCAAGGTTTATTCTGCAGTTTTTGTCAGACGCAACAACAGCCAGAGCATCGTTCAGCAAAACGCCTTCGTCTGCTTTTGCTGAATCTGCGTGAAGAATAACTGCCGTGCCGTCAGGTCGGAAGGTGACGTCAAACTCAACAACCTTTGCGCCGAAATCCAACGCTTTTCTGATTGATTCAAGGGTGTTGGGCTTTGTGCCGAGTGCACCTGCGTGAAAGGTTACGGTGAAGTTTTCGGGTAAATTCGAAATGAATTTCTTTGCGTGCTCATAATGTTTTTTGTTTATTGCCTTGAGAAAAAGAGCCTGAATTTTAAGTGCTGAATCTGTCATATCAATTCTTTTCCTTTCTTTTAGCGGCAAACCCCGTGAAGCAGATGATGCTTGCCGAGATACATACTGCGAGCATAATTATGAAAACGGTATTCCAACCGCTTTTCTGTGAAACAGAGCCGAGAACGTACGTTGTTGTTGTGCTGCCCACATAGCAGAAGGTGTTCAGCAAACCTGCGGCAAAGCCTGCGTTAAGGCTTTTGCGGTAATCGAGCGCGAACATACTTGTGATAACGTTGTTTATCATTGCCATTGTGCAGGCAACGCCGATAAAGCAAAGCATAATCATAGGCAGACTGCGGATTTTAAGCGAGAATATTATTCCTGTGCAAAGAACAGCTGAAGCGGCATAGAAAATCATATTCATCGTTGAATGCGTTGAAATTTTTTCGTGAGTCTTTTTGGCTATTGTTGCACCGAGGGTTGAAACCATCGGCAAAAACAGGGTCAGCAGAATCGAAAATGATTTTGTGAGCCCGAATTCTTCGTAAAGAACAGAAGGCACCCAGGTGGTGATACCGTCTTTTATGAAGCCGTTTGCAACACCTGCAATTGCGGCAAGAATAAGTGCAAAGCCAACGGCTTTTGACATCTTGATTTTTTCGGATTTAACTTTTTCAATCTCTTCGGTTTTCTTTTTGGAGGGACCGAAAAGAGAAATCCAGATAACCGCGGCAAACGCAAGGATTACGCTTGCAACGTAAAAAACTGCCTGCCACGAACCGATGCGTGCGAAGAGTGCCGCAATTCCGTAAGCGATAAGTGTGCCAACGGCAACGGTTGTGCTCATTGCAAGAATGGCGGATGGCAATTTTTTATCCGAAACAAACTCGGAGAGCGTTTTGATAAGTGTGCTCCACAAAACGGATTGAGCCGCACCGTTAAGGAGCCATATGTATTTCATAACGGCAACGTCTGCACAAAGGGGCATCATAAGGTTCAAAACCGAAGAAACCGCAAGCGAACCGCAGATAACGTATTTTGCGTTGTAATGCTTTGAGAGTATGCCGTTGATAAGCTGACCTGCACCGTATGCGAAGAAAAAGAATGAACTCACAAGTCCGACATCAGGCTTGGAGGCATTGAGCGCATCAATGATTGCAACGTTAGATGCGCTGAAATTCAGTCTGCCAACGTAAGCGGCAGTATAAGCAAGCCAGCATATAAATATGATTCTTGATTCTTGTTTTTTTTCAGAACTCAAAATCTTATACCTTCTTTCATACAAGGGGTTATCACTTTATATCTTTAAGTTCTTCTGCAGTGGGCATTGAAGCATCGGCTCCCATTCGGCTCACGGCGATTGAACCTGCCTTATTGCCCATATCGCAAGCGGCAAAAATATCGCCTGTGCGGATATATTCAAGAGCCATAGCAGCTGTGAAGCAATCGCCTGCGGCTGTGGTGTCAACAACCTTGCTTTCATATGCAGGCATAATCTTTATATTCTCACCGTCAAAAACGGAACAACCTCTTTCGCCGAGCTTAAGAACAACGTATTTTGCCTTGCTTCTTTCAAACAGAATTGCGGAAGCTTTGAGAATATCTTCTTCCGTTTCGGGATAGATGCCTGTGAGAGCTTTTGTTTCGCTTTCGTTGGGAGTAATGATTGTCACTCCCTGCATCTTTTCAAGTGCAAAATCTTTTGCCGGACCGCAATCCATAACTGTTGCAACACCGTTTGCAACCGCCTTGTTGACACATTCGGCAACAACCTTTTCGTCTGTTTCAAACTGAACAAGCAAAAGGTCAAGGTTGTTATCGATAAATCCCGAAGCTTCGGCAGGGTCGATTTCTGCATTCGCGCCCTCATAAACTACGATTCTGTTTCTGCCCTCACCGTCAATGATGATTGCGGCAAGACCTGTCTGTGTACCGTCGAGAGAAACACCTGAAACATCAATCTTGTTTTTCTGAAGGTTTTCAATCAGCTTATGACCGTTTGCATCGTCTGCGACCTTGCCGATCATTTTTGTCTGAGAACCAAGCCTTGCAAGACCCACAGCCTGATTTGCGCCCTTGCCGCCGTTTGCATAGCCGTAGTTTGTGCCGAGAACGTTTTCGCCTGTTTCGGGAACTCTTTTCATATTGAGTATCATATCCATATTGATGCTGCCCATAACGGCGGCTTTTATGTTCTGATACATATTAACCCTCCTGCAGAGCGGCTCTGAATTTTGCGGCGGATTCGCTCATATCCTTGCCTTTAATAAAAAGACTGCTTGTGCCGAGAACAAAAATATCTGCTCCGCAACGGCTCATCTTAACACCGTTTTCAACGCTCATATTGCCGTCAACCTCAATAGGAACGTTTTTACAATTCCATTCATCGAGAAGCTCACGGGTAAGCTTTGTTTTGTATTCCGCACCTGCAAAAATCTTCTGACCTGCAAAGCCGGGGCTGACGGTCATCACAAGAGCCATATCGATATAGTCTGTCAGATGACGCATATTTTCGGGTGCGGTCTGGGGATTAAGGGCAAGACCTGCCTTGATGCCTTTGTCTTTTATCTGTGCAAGCGTGCGCTGAAGATGGATATCCGATTCGTAGTGAATGCAGAGAATATCGTCTGCACCGAGATTCATTGTGTTTAAAAATCTTCCGGGTTCGTTGACCATCATATGAACGTCAAGCGGAATGTTTGTTATGCTTTTGACTGCGTTGACAAAATCAAAACCGAGGGTGATGTTAGGCACAAAACTGCCGTCCATAATATCGATGTGCAGGTAATCGATGCCTGCTTTTTCAAGTTCTCTGACCGAGCCTTCAAGGTTCATAAGGTCGGCGCACATAAGAGAAGCCGAGAGCATTTTTTTCATTTTTATCACTCCTGAGTGAATTTGTGTTTTTTGAAATATCTTGCCGCAAATATCAGAAGAATAACGCCCAAAATGGGATAGATTGAGGTGGCAAGCATACCTGCTTTAAGACCTACCTGCTCTGTTGAAAGGTTGAGGCTTTGGCTTAATTCTGCGCCTATGTTGCTTGCTGAAACCTTATCAACGATAATACCCAGAAGCTGGGGTGCAAGCGAAGCGCCGAAGTCGCCGCCGGCCGCCATAAGAGCGTATGCCGCAACGCCGATTCCGGGCAGGTTTTCTTCCATCATAATAAGTGTTCCGGGCCAGAGCATTGCGGTGAAAAGACCTGTCAGAATACAGGCAACAAAGGCAAAATAAACGTTTGTTGAAAGACCTGCAATAAGATAGCAGAAAGCCGCACCGCTCATACCGATAAACAGAGTTTTGATTATGTTCTTGCCGTATTTGGCATAGCTGATTCTTGTAAGACCGAGAAGAATTGCAAACATAGCCATACCGAGAATATCGCCAACGGTTTTGTCAATATGGAGTGCGTTTTCCATATAGCTTGAAATCCAGTTGGACATTGCGTTTTCTGCGCAACTGCCAAAGAAGATGCAGCCCACGCAGATTGCAAGAGCAAGGGTTCTGCGTTTTGTTCCTTTTGTGCCTTCGCTGTTGCTTGTTACGTCCATCTCGGGCATTGGGGAAAGCATAAACATAACTGCCGCAGTAACAGGAAGTGCCGCCCAGAAAAGGGTAAGATAGAACCAGTTAATCGCACCGAAAATGCGAAGGAACAGCGTGCTGATAACAACAACCGTGAAAACGCCGAAAGCGTAAAGGGAGTGGAGAAGACTCATATCTTTTTGAGGGTTGTCGGAGGGGATTGCGGCAATAACAGGGCTTAAGAGAACTTCCGAAAGACCTGCGGAAACCGAGAAAAGGATTGTGCCGATAAGCAGACCGATGTAAGCGTGCTCGGGCGCGAATTTCGGCACAAGAGCATAGATGAGCATACCTGCCGAGGTGATCAGCGGCATAACTCTGACAACTTTTTTAACGTTGAAATATTTCGTGAACACGGTGAATATAAGGTCAACCGCAAGCTGGGTGCAAAAGTTTGTGAGAACAAGTGTGCCGAGCAGGGTGTAAGAAATGCCGTACATATCCTGCAGCGTTGCAAACAGAAGCGGCGGCAGACTGAAAATTGACGACATGGTGAAATATGCCGTGTAACAGGAAAGTTTGGTGAGTTTAAAATTCTGCTTTTTCATAAGTTATCCTCGTTTTAAAAACAAATTACCATAAATTATAACATATACAAAATCCAATATCAACTTTTTTATTACATTATCAAAAAATATCCCCACGGCACATTGCGTACCATGGGGATTGACTTTATTTGCACGAATTAACTGTGTCGTATGCCATCTGCGGATAATCGGTCATAATGCAGTCTGCACCGTTTTCGGTGAGAATTCTGACCTCTTCTTCGCTGTTGATTGTCCAATACTGAAGAGCAATATTGTTCTTATGGGCATAGTTTATCATTTCTCTTGTGGCGAGGTTGATTAAGTTATCGAAAGCGCTTGAGCCGTAAGGAATCTGCAGAGCAACGTATGAAGGTTTAACGTCTTGCAAATCCCAGCCGTTTCTGAAATAGAAATAAAACTGAACGGCTTCAATTGCATCCGCAGTGCGTGCGATTTCGGGGTAATTTGATTTCATATAGCCCGAAACGTCGGGTGCAAAGGTTGACCAGATAACTCTGTTTTCAAGTCCGCGCTCCGTGATGATTTCATAGAGTCTGTCAACCGCTCTTTTGCCGTTTGAACCGATGCTCTTTATTTCGATAACGTAGTTGTAAATCTTATCGCCACAGTTTGCTTCGATATAATCGATAACCGTGTCGCACTTAACAACGTGCAGGTTATAAGGAATATCGTCACCTCTTAAGCCTCTGTAGGGATAATCACCGTTACCCTTGAAGTTTTCGCCCATATTGAGCACCTGTGCTTCTTCAAAAGTGAGAGAAGAAGCATAAACGTTTTCTTTGCCGAATGCTTCAACCGCATTTGAGGTGCCGTCATATGTGAGGTCGTGAAGCAGAATCAGCTCGCCGTCAGCGGTAATCTGAACGTCAAATTCAAGCGTATCAACGCCAAGCGAATCGCCCTGCTCAATGATATTTTCAAAAGCCATCAGAGTGTTTTGCGGTGCAATGCCTGCGCCTGAGCGGTGAGCTGAAATATCGGGGTCGAGATATTCTCTTATATAAGGATTCGTTGAATCGGGATAGTTTTCAACGGGTGTGTTCGGGTCGCCTGCATTACCCATTGTGAGCAGAATGGGAATCAGCATAAAAACCGAAACAATGCCGTGATAAACGTTTTTGATGAGAAGGAAAATTGAAGCCATTGTTACACCTCTTATCAGTCACCGAGAAGGTTGTAATATCTGCCCATCCAATAGGGGAGAAGGTAGATATAAGGCATCTGCGCTCTCATGCCGTTTGCACCTGCCGTGCCGGGCAAAGTTGCTGTGCGGTTAACAAGCTTTGTGTCAATATCAATGAATCTTTCGGCACCTGAATCGCAAACAAGCTGGTTGCCGTCGTAGTTAACCAGAACTCTTGCAGAATATTCGAGAGCGTATTTGAGCTGTGCAGGTACGCCCATTCCGTCCTGCTCCGTATCCCATACGATGTCTTTTCTGTGGCTGTTATAAACGGGCCATCTGATGAGATCAAGGTTCATTTCGGAAAGTGATTTTGCCGCAAACTCAAGGTCACAGCTGTTGTTTGTGAGTGCGCCGTAGATGATGTTGAACATCGGTGAGCGCTCAACTCTTTCGTATTCCCAGTGGTGGGTAAGACCCATTTTGAAAATCTCTTTTTCGGCTTCGCTGTCTGTATAAACAAGAAGGGGATAGATGTTGATAAAGTCAAGCTGGTCGTCAATGTGAGCAAGGTGAGCGTCTTCACATTTATACTGCATACAGTTCATTGCATAATGGTGTTTCTTTATCAGCATCTTATAAACGTCGTTGTATTTTTCTTCGCCTGTAACGTGATATGTTGTTTTAAGGAATGAGAGAATCTCAAGCGAGTTTGTTCCTCTTTCATAGAACCATCTGTCATCGTTGTTGAGCAGATCGGGCTCCCAGTTTGCCCAGGTTGTGGGCACGCCGTCAACGTCTGTCAGGTGGAAGTTATTGTCAATTATATGGTCGGTGATTGTTTTAACAACCTGTGCGATCTTTTTCTTTTCTTTTTTGTCGGCAACAAGGTCAAAATAAATGCCGTATGCAAAGTAGTGACCGGTCATCTCGTCGCTTGAGGTTTCGCCGAGCCATTCCATCTCGGGGTTATCTTCGCAGATATGCCATTCTTCTCTGTTGCCTGTGCCGAAGTTTTCTTCGTATGAATGTCTTGTTGCTCTTGCGGTGAAGCCGGGCTTGCCTGTGATTTCGGTGAGCTTAATCATAGCTTCAACGGCTTTCTTTGCGTTAGCCTTTGCTTTTTCGTCACCTGTTGCGGCATAGCGGAAGCACTGACTTGCGCAGTAAACACCTGTGAAAAGACCGTCATTATCTGAGTTGGGGAGCCAGCCCGAATCCATATCGCCGTATTTGCGAAGGATTCTGTCAACCTGATAACCCTCGTTGCGTGTGAAATATTTTTCGGCATAAGCGTCATAGTGAGCCGCTTTCTCTTCAAGCGTCATATATTTTGAAGTGATAAGGCTGATGCCTTCGGGGGTAACGGCTGCAATTGTTCCGTTATCGGAAACGGTGATTTTGTTAACAACGGGGTGCATAAGCCACACACCGTATGAGAAATAAGAAATCTTGCCTTCAATAAGGGTAACAACACCTGTGTTTGTTGCAAAATACTTTTTGCCGTCAGCCGCAAAGAACATATCGTTGAATGAGCCTGCGGGCACGGAATAAAAATCGTTGCCGTTGAACCAATAGTTTTTGCCGTCATAGATGTTCAGACCTTCGTCGGAGCCGACCCAGAGGTGACCGAGACCGTCGATTGCAATGCAGTTGATGCACTGGCTGAGAACGCCTGTAACGTTGGGCACAAGCTCGGCAAAGTGGCGGCGCTTGCCCTTCATTGACATCAGACCTTCAAACTTTGAGCCGATATAAACTGTTTCGCCGTATTTTGATTTGTTATCGAGTGCGGCAAGGCACACGGTTTCTTCGGGAAGACCTACAACGTGGGTAAATTCGTTGTTTTCATAAAGATAAAGCGTTGTTTCAGTGATGAGCCAGAGTGAGCCGTCAAGCGCAACCGACATATCGATAACAGGGGAGTCAAACTCGGCAATCTTTTTTGCCTTGCCTTTTTTGATTTCTGCAAGAGCGTTGCCGATTGCAGCATAGAGCTTGCCGCCTTTTGCAAAAAGCTTTGATGCCTTGATTGCAAGCTTCTTTGCCTTACCGTCTGCATATTCAATCAGACAGTCAGGCTGGGCAATAAAAAGAGTTTCGCCCTCAAACGCAACGGAAGTTACGTTTTCAATATCAACGCCGTTATCGGCGGTAATGAATTTTTTATCATACTGTTTGAATTCGCCGAAATTAAGAGTGTTCTTTTTCATACCGTATCTCCTGTATTTTAATGGTTAAAATTAATCTTATCATATAATCGTTTATTTGTCGATAAAATTTGCGAAAAAGTGCGAAAAAACAATGTTTACAATTTGTTAACAATTATATCGTCACATTTTGACGTTTTTGGGTGTTTTATATTATGGTTAGATATTATAATTATGTCCATAACTATGCCTTGATGAAGGAGGTGCGGCTGTGTGCGCAATAACTTCTCATTATAATGACGAACTTCGCCATATCGAATATGCGGTTGAAAAATACAGCCGTATGCTTTTTCGCATCTGTTACGGTATTCTTGCAAACAATGCAGATGCCGAGGATGCTCTTCAGGAAACGTTTCTGCGATATATGACCAAGGCTCCGCTGTTCAAAGATTCAGAGCACGAAAAAGCCTGGCTCATTAAGGTTGCAACGAATATAAGTAAGAATATGCTCAGGTTCAATTCCCGCCATTCAACCGAAAATCTTGATGAACTCAGAGAAATCGGCGTGAGCGACGGTGATAAGGAAATTTTTGAGGTTATTATGAATCTGCCCGTCAAATACAGGGTGGTTCTTGATTTATATTATATCGAAGGCTACAAAGCCAACGAAATAGCAACAATAACAAAAACTTCGCCTGCCGCGGTGCGTAAGCAGCTGCAGCACGGCAGAAGGATGCTGAAACTTGCATTGGAAAGGGCTGATTCTGATGAGAATTGAAAACAAGGCACTCAAAGAATACGTTAAGGTTATGAACAGCGTTGATATCTGCGAAGAGAAGAAACAGCAGATTATCCGTAACTGTGCTCTTTATGCCACAAGTCGCAAAATCAGAACCCGCAAGTTCAAGATTACAGTTGCAAAAGATAAAGAAACTCACGAAGTTTAAACCGTAACAAAACATCTCTAAAGGCTTGCTTCGGTCTGCTGACCGAAGCAGGCCCTTTTTATTTATGGAGCCTTGGTTACAAAAAACAAAGGCGTGATTTGTGTATTTTTACCAAACGGAGGACAAAAAGATGAAAGAACCCATATTTTACAGAATTCTCAGAGGACCGCTTACTTCTATATTCAAGATGGTTTACAGACCCACTGTTATCGGCAAAGAGCTGATTCCCGAAAGCGGCAGAATAATTCTTGCAGGTAACCACACCAACTATTTTGATTGCCTTCTTGTCGGCGGCGTAACAAAGAGATGCGTTCACTATCTTGCTAAAGACGAGCTTATCAAAGGACCCCTCGGCTTTGCTTTCAAGGCGCTGGGTATTATCCCCGTTAACCGCCGCACAAAAGATAAAAACGCTCTTGAAGCCGCAATAAAAACTCTTAAAGAGGAAAAACTTATCGGCATTTTCCCCGAGGGCACAATCAACAGAACGGATGATATTATTATGCCTTTCAAATATGGTGCGGTTAAAATGTCGCAGGAGGCAGAATCCGATATCATTCCCTTTGCAATCACAGGTAAATATAAGCCTTTTAGAAAGAGCGTAAAAATCCGCTTTTTTGAACCTATAAGAGCAGGTGAAGACTTCACCGCAGCTAACGAATTACTTATGAAAATTGTATCAGACGAAATTATCAGGGAGGGAGAAAAGAAATGAGTAAGAAAGAAAAAAGACCCGAAGACAGAGAGCTTGGTTATAAGTTTCTCACACCTTTTATGAGAATTGCATTCAGACTCTGGTATAACCCCAAAATCATCGGCGCAGAAAAAATTCCTTCGGAATCAGCAATCGTTATTGCCTGCAACCATAAGCACGTTTATGACCAGTGCCTTACGGTTATGGCAACCAAGAGAGTTATTCATTATATGGCAAAGAAAGAATATTTTGACGGCAAGCTTGCACCTCTTTTCAGATTGGTCGGTTGTATTCCCGTTGACAGAGAAAGAAGAGATTTTTCAAGCGCAAAATCGGCTCTTGCCGTTTTGAAAAAGGGTGGTGCAGTCGGTATTTTCCCTGAAGGAACAAGAAACAAAACAGATGCGTTTTTGCTTCCCTTCAAAACCGGTTGTGTTGCAATGGCTAAAAAAGGCGATGCATGGGTTGTTCCCTGCGGCCTTACAGGTGACTATAAATTCAGAAGCAAGAATCTGACAATCAGATACGGCGAACCCTTCAAGGTTGGCGATATGACGCCTGCCGAAGCAAACGAAAAGCTTAAGCGTGAAATTGAGCGCCTTATGCTTGAAAACCTTGATAACGAAAACAGACAAAGAAAAAACGCTTAAATCGGGAGAGAAAACAATGAGAATTGGAATGGATGTCGGTTCAACCACTCTCAAATGTGTTGCAATCGACGATAATAACAATATTGTCTATAAAGCATATGAGCGTCACTTTTCAAAAATTGCAGAGAAAAGCGCTGAAATGCTTTCCGATATCGTTAATAAGAACCCTGAATTTTCAAAGGCAAGCCTGATGGTTTCGGGCTCAGCGGGTATGGGCTTTGCAAACTCACTCGGTCTTGACTTTATTCAGGAGGTTTATGCGACAAGAGTCAGCGTGTCAAAGCTTCTGCCCGGCACCGATGCGGTTATTGAGCTTGGCGGCGAAGACGCAAAGATTCTTTTCTTCACAAACGGTGTTGAGGTCAGAATGAACGGTTCGTGTGCAGGCGGCACCGGTGCATTCATTGACCAGATGGCTTCGCTTCTTAACGTTGGTCCGCTTGAAATGAACGAGCTCGCCAAAGAAAAAGAAAAGATTTATTCAATCGCTTCAAGATGCGGTGTTTTTGCAAAATCAGATATTCAGCCCCTTCTTAATCAGGGCGCAAGAAAAAATGATATTGCCGCCAGCATCTTTGTTTCGGTTGTTAACCAGACCGTTTCAGGTCTTTCACAGGGCAGAAAAATTGAGGGCAACGTTGTTTATCTCGGAGGCCCCTTATATTTCCTTTCGGAGCTCAGAAGTGCTTTTGATAAAGGTCTAGGTGTTGAGGGTCTTTGCCCCGAAAACGGCCTTTATTTCGTTGCACTCGGTGCTGCTTTTTCTTGCACAGACAGAGTTCTTGACATTGCTGAAATAACAGAAAGAATCGGTTCTGCAGAAGGTGCAGGCGAATATCTTTGCGCCAATCCTCTTTTTGAATCCGAAGAAGAATATAATGTTTTTCTTGACCGTCACAGCAAAAATTCCGTTAATGAAAACGGAACTCTTGCAGACGGTGAGAAGGTCTGCATCGGTATTGATGCAGGCTCAACAACCGTTAAAGCGGCGGTTATCAATATGAACGGTGAAATCGTTATGAGCCGCTACGTGCCCAATAACGGTGACCCCGTAACTCTTGTCAGAGGCTTCCTCGCAGATTTCTATAAGGAATATCCGAATGCAGTTGTTGCTTCAAGTGCAGTTACAGGCTATGGTGAGGATATCATTAAAAATGCGTTTGCGGTTGATATCGGTATTGTTGAAACCGTTGCTCATTATACTGCGGCAAAGAAGTTCAAGCCCGACGTTGATTTCATCATTGATATCGGCGGTCAGGATATCAAGTGTTTCAAAATAAGAAATAACGCTATCGATAATATTTTCCTCAACGAAGCCTGTTCATCCGGTTGCGGCTCCTTCCTGCAGACCTTTGCGGCGGCTTGGGGATATGATATCGCATCTTTCTCAAAGCTCGGTCTTTACGGTGATAAGCCTGTTGACCTTGGTTCAAGATGCACGGTGTTTATGAACTCATCCGTTAAGCAGGCACAGAAAGACGGTGCTTCAATCGAAAATATTTCGGCAGGTCTTTCAATCAGCGTTGTCAAAAACGCTATTTATAAAGTTATCCGTGTTGCCGATGCAGATGAGCTTGGTAAAAATATCGTTGTTCAGGGCGGTACTTTCCTTAACGATGCCGTTCTGCGTGCTTTTGAACAGGAAATCGGCAGGGACGTTGTAAGACCCAACATCTCGGGCATTATGGGTGCTTACGGTGCGGCTCTTTACGCAATGGAAAGAATGCCTGCAAAGAGCTCAATCATCACACCCGAAGAACTTGAAGTTTTTGAACATAAGGTAAAAGCGGTTTCCTGCGGCAAGTGCAGCAACCGTTGCCGATTAACGGTTAACACTTTCTCGGGCGGCAGAAGCTTTATCGGCGGCAACAGATGCAGTAAGCCTGTTTCGGGCTCAAATGCAAGTGAACATAAAAACGTGTTTGATTATAAGCGTGAGCTTCTTGCGAAATACGGTGATACAATAGGCACAAAGCCGCAGATCGGTCTGCCGATGGGTCTTAATATGTTTGAGCTTCTTCCTTTCTGGCACACCTTCTTCACTCAGCTTGGCTTTGGTGTTGCTGTATCCGCAAAATCCTCAAGAAAGCTTTACGTTTCGGGTCAGCACACAATTCCTTCCGATACCGTTTGCTACCCCGCAAAGCTTATCCACGGTCATATCGAAGATTTGCTTGCAAGGGGAGTCAAGGATATTTTCTATCCCTGTATGTCCTATAATATCGATGAAAAACTCGGTGATAACAACTATAACTGCCCCGTTGTTGCTTATTATCCCGAAGTTATCCGTTCAAATGTCGGTGACCTCAAAAAGATTAATTTTATGAGCGATTACGTCGGTCTTCACAGAGAAAAGGACTTCCCCAAAAAGATATTTGAGATTTTATCAAAAAACTTCGATGGCTTAACCTTAAAAGACGTTAAAGCCGCTTCAAAGAAGGCTTATGAAGAATATCATTCCTTTATGAGAAAAATCCACCTTAAGGGTATGGAATATCTTAAGCAGGCAAAGGAAGAGGATAAGCCCGTTATTGTTCTTTGCGGCAGACCTTACCACCTTGATGAAGAGATAAATCACGGCATCGATAAGCTTATCTGCGAGTGCGGTGCAACTGTTATAACCGAGGATAGCGTTAGCCCTCTTGTTAAAAAATTCCCCACAGGTGTTCTTGACCAGTGGACATACCACTCAAGACTTTATGCGGCGGCAAAATACGTTGCAACCGCAAACGATAAAGACCTCAATATTGTTCAGCTTGTTTCTTTCGGTTGCGGTGTTGACGCAATCACAACTGATGAAATGCGAACAATTCTTGAGAGCGAAGGCAAAATTTACACTCAGATTAAGATAGACGAAATTTCAAACCCCGGCGCGGTTAAAATCAGACTCCGCAGTCTGTTTGCCGCAACGGGCAGATAAGGAGGGTGAAAGAATGAATACCGCAGACAGAGTTGAATTTACCAAAGAAATGAAGGGTTATACTATTCTTGCACCCAATATGCTTGAAATTCATTTCTCGCTTCTTATCAACGTTTTCGGTCAGTACGGTTATAACGTTGAGCTTCTTCGTAATGACGGCAGAGCGGTTGTTGACGAAGGTCTGAAATACGTTCATAACGATACCTGCTATCCTGCGCTTCTTGTTATCGGTCAGCTTATAGATGCCCTCAATTCGGGCAAATATGACCCCGATAAAACCGCATTGCTCATCACACAGTCGGGCGGTGGCTGCAGAGCTTCAAACTATATCCATCTTTTGAGAAAAGCTCTCAAAAAAGCAGGCTATCCGCAGGTGCCCGTTATTTCTCTTAACCTTTCGGGTCTTGAGAAAAACAGCGGTTTCAAAATCAGACTTTCAATGGCTCTCAAAATGCTTTCATCCGTTATTTACGGCGATTTGATTATGCTCCTCAAAAACCAGATTGAGCCCTATGAAGTTAATAAGGGAGAAACCGAAAAGCTCACACAGAAGTGGATTGCGGATATCAGCGCGGATTTTGAAAAGGGCAAGGGATATTCTTTCTTTGAAATCAAAAGAAATCTGCCCAAAATCACAAAAACCTTTGCCGCTATACCCGTTGACAGAAGCGTTAACAAAACAAAGGTTGGCGTTGTTGGCGAAATCTACGTTAAATATTCGCCCCTTGCAAACAACCATCTTGAAGAATTCCTTGCAAGCCAGGATTGCGAGGTTATGGTGCCGGGTCTTCTCGGATTCATTAACTTTAAGGTTGATAACCGTCTTGAAGATATCAAGCTTTACGGCGGCAACCCCTTCAAAAAGATTGCAATGCAGATTGCAATGTGGTATCTTTCAAAAACCGAAGCAAACCTTCTCAATGCCGCGAGAGCTTACGGTGATTTCAACATTCCCGCACCCTATGCTCATATAAAAGAAATCTGCACCAAAATCATCGGTGCAGGTTGCAAAATGGGTGAGGGCTGGCTTCTGACGGCAGAGATGATGGAGCTTATCGAAAGCGGTTACGGCAACATTGTTTGTGCACAGCCTTTCGGTTGCCTGCCCAACCATATCGTAGGCAAGGGTATGATAAGAAAGCTCAAGGAGCTTTATCCCGAATCAAACATCGTTCCCGTTGACTATGACCCCGGCGCAACAAAGGTTAATCAGGAAAACAGAATCCGCCTTATGCTTGCCGTTGCAGGCGAAAACAAAGCTTGCGACCATAACTGTGCTTCTTGTTCCGCACACAAAGAATAAGTTGCATTTGATTTGCGGCTGTGCTATATTTAGAACATCAGTTGCAAGGGGTGATTCTTACGGATTGGATCAATGAGCTTTATGCGGAAAATGAAAAACCGCTTGAAAGAATTAACCGTGATTACAGCTTTACTTCCGTTTTCAGAAAGATGGCTTTTATCGGTGACAGTCTTTCTTCGGGCGAGTTTGAAGCGCTTGATTCACAGGGTGAGCGTTCATACCACGATATGTTTGAATATTCGTGGGGTCAGTATATTGCCAGAAAAAACGGTCTGACCGCTTATAATTTTTCAAGAGGTGGTATGACTGCAAAATGGTATCTTGAATCCTTTGCCGATGAAAACGGTTTTTGGGATAAAGAAAAAGCTTGCCAGGCATACGTTATTGCTCTCGGTGTTAACGACGTTATAAATCAAAATACAGAAATCGGCAGTGTTGATGATATAGACGTTAACGATTACCGCAACAATAAGCCCACTTTTGCGGGCTATTATGCGCAGATAATCAGCCGTTATAAAGAAATCAGCCCCGATGCAAAGTTCTTCTTTGTAACTTTTCCTGATGATAAGACGCTTTGCCCTGAAGATAAAACCCTCGCGGTCAGTGATTTGCTTTATAAACTGACCGAAACGTTTGATAATTCATACGTTATTGATCTTTATCGTTACGGTCCCGTTTATGACGAGAGATTCAGGCAGGAATTCTTTCTTTACGGTCATATGGCACCCACAGGTTATGTTCTGACGGCAAACCTTATCGATTCATATATCGACTATATCATCCGCCATAATCCGTCGGATTTCAAAAACGTTGCATTCATTAACACAAACGTATCATACAAATAAAAAATCACCGTAACTCTCATCGGGTTACGGTGATATCTTTTTATATCGGGTTTATACAAGGGGAATCTCCATCGGAACGCCGCCCTGAACTGCTGATTCGTGAGCGATGATGCCGGGCAATGACATATTGATAGCAAAGTCAACGTCAAGAACGGGCTTCTTACCTTCAACAAGGCAGTTGATGAAGTCCTTGACCATCTTGCCGTCTGCACCGCCGTGACCGCTTGAATCCTCGCCCTCATAGCAGGTGGTAACGGGAATATCGATCTTTGAGTTTGCGCCAAAAGTGCCGGGCACGCTGTAAAGGCTTGCAAGGGTGTGAGCGTCGTCAACAACTTTTCTGCGGTCTGTTTCGAGTGTACCTCTTGTGCCGCAAACGCGGTAGTTATGGTCATAGCTTGTGTATGCGCCGAAGCTGACAAGCAGTCTGATAACCGCACCCTTGGCGGTTTTGAAAAGAGCAACGCCTGTTTCTTTGCGTTCGGGTGTGTAGGGGTCATAATGAACGTCAGCCTCAAGGCAGGTAACGCTCACAACCTTGTCGTCCATAACGTAAAGCAGAGGACCAAGCTCGTGGGTGAGATATCTGATTGCGGGCTGATATGTTCTCCAATGACCTTCGGGATAATATGTGGGTGAAAATTCATCGGGGTTGAGTGCGTGCAGGTATTCGGCTTCGGCATAAGCGATTTCGCCGAGAAGACCGTCCTGATGCATCTTTCTCCAGGTTTCAATGAATGCCCAGTAGCAGCAGTTTTCAGCCGCCATATATGTCAGATGAGGATATTTGAGGCAAGCTTCTTTGAGCTCTTTTGCTTCTTCAACGGAGTTAACCGAGGGGATTTCGCAAAGAACGTGTTTGCCTGCTTCAAATGCCTTTATAACAATCGGCACGTGGTAAACAGCTTCTGTTGCAACGATAACCGCGTCGATATCCGATTTAAGGAATTCATCATAATCGCTGAACTGAATAAGGTTTTTGTCTTCAAGAACTTCTGAAAGCTCGTCATAACCTTTTTTGAGAATTGCAGGGTTGTGGTCGCAAACAGAAACAAGCTTTGCATTCTTAACGCCCTTAAGGCATCTTGCAATTGCGGTGCCTCTGCCGAGACCGACAACACCGCATTTTATTATTTTATCGCTCATATCAATTTCTCCTTTGAGAGTTTATGAAGGTATTATATATCATCTGTTTTCATTTGTCATTACTTAATTAAAAAATATTTAAAAAACATCGGTGCAATCAAACTTCGTTGTTGAAAAATTTCTTTTGCTGATTTATAATTAACTGTAATTATTTGAAAGGAGGCAGTGCCGTGGCGGACAGAATTCATAACATAGGCATTCTTGCCCACGTTGACTCGGGCAAAACAACGCTCACCGAGCAGCTTTTGTTTCTCACGGGCGCAATCCGCACCGCAGGCAGTGTTGACAGCGGCACGGCGGCAACCGACAGCCTTTCAATTGAAAAACAAAGAGGAATTTCAGTGCGCACCGCAACCGCATCTGCAGAATATAAGGGGGTTACGGTCAATATCATCGATACCCCGGGTCACGTTGACTTTGCGGGTGAGGTTGAGAGAGCTCTTGCCGCCCTTGATTATGCAATCGTTATTGTTTCGGCGGTTGAGGGTGTGCGTGCCCACACAGAGAATATCCTTAAATCTCTTGAAGCCGCAAAGCTTCCGCGAGCGGTATTTATCAATAAAATTGACAGAGCGGGCTCAAACGTAAGCTCTGTTATTGAAGAGCTGAAGCAGGTTTCGCCACAGGCATTTCTGCTTCTTTCGGATATCGAAAATGAGGGCGAAGAAAATTGCCGCGTTGCAAAGAAAAACGCAGATAGCTTTGCAAAATCGGCAACCGAAGCTCTTGTCGATATCTGCGACGAAGCGGCTGAGGCATTTCTTTGCGAAGAAGCTCTTGGATATGAGCAGGCAAAGGAACTTGTTAAAAACGAAATATCTGCCTGTAAGCTCACACCCGTGTTTTGCGGCAGTGCAAAATATTCAGTCGGTGTTGAGAATCTGGCAGATTTTCTTGTTGAATTTATGCCGTCTGCAAACCGACGCGCAACCGATGAATTGTGCGGTGTCATTTTTAAAATTGAACACGATAAAACTCTCGGCAAGATTTCGCACGTCAGACTTTTCGGCGGCGAAATATCAAACCGCGATGAGGTCGAAATTATTTCGCCTTATGATTTTTCAGCTTCGCAGACAGACGATGATGCCGTTGAGATTGAAAAGAAGCCACCCGTTAAAGAAAAGGTTTCGCAGATAAAACGTTTTTCGGGCGCAAAGCTCAGCGATTCGGGTATAGTCAGAAGCGGTGACATTGCGGCGCTCTGCGGTCTGCCGGGTGCAAAAACGGGTCATTTCATCGGCTCGCTTGCGGTGAGCGAAAATGCAAAGCTTGTTAACCCGTTTCTGCGTGTAAGAGTCACTCCGCAGGATAACGATGCGCTTAAACTGCCTACCCTTGCGGCGGCACTCGGTGAACTCTCCGATGAAGAACCTTATATCGATGCAAAATGGGAAAACGGACAGAAAGAAATAACCATCAGCACAACGGGCAAAATTCAGCTTGAGGTTATTGATAATCTTCTTAAAGAGAGATATAACCTTGCGGCAAACTTTTCGCAGCCAACGGTTATCTATAAAGAAACACCTGCATCAAAAGGTCTGGCAAGGGCAAGCTACACAATGCCCAAACCCTGCTGGGCGGTTGTTGAGTTTATGTTTGAGCCGATGCCCAGAGGCTACGGGGTGAGCTATCACGGCAGATTGCCTTCAAATCAATGCTTTTACCGTTACCAGTCACATATCAGAACTTCGTTCAATTCCTGCCTTGAACAGGGGCTTTACGGCTGGGAGGTAACCGATTTCAAATGCACGCTTATCGGCGGCGAGCATCACACGATTCATACCCATCCGCTGGATTTCTTTGTTTGCACTCCGATGGCTTTTATGAACGGTATGTCACAGCTCGGTTCAACCGTTCTTGAACCGCTTCTTAAAATCAGAGTAACCGCTCCTGCCGAGCTTTCGGGCAAAATTCTTTCAGAGATAGTTAAAATGGGCGGCGAATATGACAGCCCTGTAACACGCTTGCAAACGGTAACGCTTGAAGCGGTTGTACCCGTTGCAACGTCAATGGATTTTCCTGCAAGGCTTGCGGTTTTATCTTCGGGCAAGGCGGTGCTTAACCAATCGTTTTACGGCTACCGTGAATGCCGTGACGGACTTGAACATATCAATCCCAGACGCGGTGTTAATCCTCTTGACCGTTCAAAATGGATTCTCTATGCAAGGGGAGCATACCAAAAAGATTAAAAACGTTACATTTTTTTGTAACGTTTTTATCTTTTTTCAATCTAATAGTTGAAAGGGCGGTGAAAATGTGACGGATTTTGAAAAAATATATGCTGAAAACAATGACTTTATCTTTAAATATTTGCTTAAGCTTTGTGAAAATGAATCGGTTGCCGAAGAGCTTGCGCAGGAAACTTTTTTCAAAGCCTATTTGAATTTCAACAGCCTGCGAAATAAATCCAAAGCGCCTGTGTGGCTTTGTCAGATTGCCAAGAATACATATTATGCCTGGTATAACGAGCAGAAAAAGCATAGCAACTTTGAAGAAAATGAAAAAATAAAAGCGGATTTCGATATAGAAAGCTTTTTTGAGAAAAAGGAGCTGACGGAAAAAGCGTTCGGTTGCCTGCACGGGCTTGAAGAACCGTATAAAGAAGTTTTTATGTTGTCGGTTTTCGGTCAGCTTTCTTTAAAAGAAATCAGCAAATTGTTCGGCAAAAGCGAAAGCTGGGCAAGAGTCACATTTTACCGGGCAAAACAAAAACTGGCAGAGAGGATGGAACAGGTATGAATTGTAATATTGTTAAAGATTTATTGCCTCTTTATATTGACGAATGCTGTTCGGCTGAAAGCCGCGCTGAGGTTGAAAAACATATTGAAACCTGTGCGGAATGCAGAAAAGTTTTTGAAGGTATGACCGCTACGGTCACAGAAGAAGAAATGAATTTTGAAATTAAAAAATGTTCAAGAATAAATGATTGGAAAGCATCTGCTCTGCAATCGGTGTTGTTTCTTCTTTCTTTTCTTCTGATAATCGCAGGCGTTTATTTTGAAGCAGGCACAAATTATATCGATTGGGGCAACGGTCTTGCGGCATTCAACGTTGTTCTGCCTGCAACGGGTTTTATGCTTTCGCTGACAAACTGGTATTTTATCAGGCTCTATAAAAGCAAAAAAGCTTTTTCACGCTGCAGTTGTGCTTTAACGGTTTTGATTACCGTCTGTGCGTTTGTCTGGTGCTCGTTCCACTATGAACTGAATCCGCTTGATTTTTTTGGCGGAACGGTTGCGGATTTTTTTGAGGGCGTTTTATTTATCTTCGGAATCGGGATTTTTCTTACTGTTTTATTTGCGGTTTTATCAAAAATATTATCTTCTTTTTACGCAAAAATGCTTGGTAAGGAGTAAGAATATATGAAAGAAAAACGGTTGCTTTTTCCGCATCTGTTGATAGCATTAAGCCTGCTTTTGCCTGCTTCAACTCTGATACTTTATTGTTTCGGGTATAGCGTTTACCTTGCAAATCATCATCTTTTTTCTGTGATTTCCGCTTTGGCTTTTATCGCTTTTGCATCAGTGATTTCAAAGAAAAACATATATTGCAAAATTTCAGCTTTTTTGCCGCTGTTTTCTTTTGTCAATCTTGCGGTTTGTCTTTTTAAAGACCGTTCCGTTGTTGCTCTTGTTTGTATGGTTGCTTGTTTTATATGTTCTGTGATAATTGCCGAAAAAGCCTGCAGTTCTTTAAAAACGCAAATTGCATCAGTTGTAACTTCCGCATTTTTAGCTGTGCTGATTATTATGGTTTCAATCCTTTTTGTCGGATTCGGAAATTTCGGTCAAAACACCGTTGTTGACAGAATATATTCACCCGAGAAAACCTTTTATGCCGAAATAATTGACAGCGACCAAGGTGCTTTGGGAGGAAGTACGGTTGTTGATGTTTATAAAAACATCAGGCTGAATTTGCTTGTTCTCACAATAAGCAAAACTCCGAAACGGGTATATATGGGTGAGTGGAGAGAATATGAATCAATGCAGGCAGAATGGAAAAATGAAAGCTGTCTGCTTATAAATTCGGAAGAATTTAATATCGAAAACTGACTGAAGTTGGTTGGTGTTGCATTGACAACGCCAATCAACTTTGTTAATATTTTAGCGGGTGATTAATATGAAAGAATTACATTTGATTTGCAACGCACATCTTGACCCCGTGTGGCTTTGGCAGAAGCCTGAGGGTATTGCAGAAGCTATCTCAACTTTCAGAGTTGCGGCGGATTTCTGCGAAGATTTTGACGGTTTTGTTTTCAACCATAACGAATCCGTTCTTTATGAATGGGTTGAAGAAAACGAACCCGAGCTTTTTGCCCGCATTCAGCGTCTTGTCAAAGAAGGCAAGTGGCGCATTATGGGCGGTTGGTATCTGCAGCCCGACTGTATTATGCCTTGCGGTGAATCGTTTATCCGTCAGATTGAAACGGGTCTTGCTTATTTTAAAGAAAAATTCGGTGTAAGACCGCTTACTGCTATCAACTTTGACCCCTTCGGTCACACAAGAGGTCTTGTTCAGATTCTCAAAAAATGCGGCTATGAGTCCTATGTTTTTATGCGACCCTGGTGGTGGGCAGAGCGTGACCACGATTTTATCTGGAAAGGCTTTGACGGCAGCGAGATTCTTGCCCACAAAATGAATCAGGGCTATAACTCGGGCAAGGGTAAAATAGGAGAAAAGCTTGACCGAGCTTTTGAACTTGAATACGGCAACGGCATCAATATGATGTTTTGGGGCATTGGCAACCACGGCGGTGGTCCCTCAAGAGAAGATTTGCATACCATTGCCGAATATATGAAAAAGTATTCGGATAAAGGTCTTGTGCATTCCTGGTGCGAAAAATATTTTGACCGCATTGATAAATCGGCTCTGCAGACGTTTGATGAATCAATCAATTACACTATGGTTGGTTGTTATACTTCAATGGTCCGCATCAAGCAGGCTCACAGACGGCTTGAAAACAACCTTGCTCTTTGCGAAAAAATGCTTGCTTTGAGCGGCGTTGCTTATGATGAAACCGAGCTTGAAAGAGCGGTTAAGGCTCTTCTTTTCAATCAGTTCCACGATATTCTGCCCGGTTCAAGCATAAGGGCGGTTGAAGAGGACAGTCTGCGTATGCTTTCCTACGGTGAAGAAATCACAGAGAAATATAAGACCAAGGCTTTCTTTAAGCTTTGTGAGGGTCAGCCCAAGGCAAAAGAGGGCGAGATCCCCGTTCTTGTTTTCAATCCGCATCCTTATAAAATTGTTCGCGACGTTGAGGTTGAATTTCAGCTTCAGGATCAGAACAGAAACGATAACGAGGTAACAATCGTTAAGGTTAAAGACAGTAAGGGCGATTATCTGCCTTCACAGAACGAAAAAGAAGCCTGCACTTTCAGTCTTGACTGGCGCAAGAAGGTTTGCTTCAGAGCGGAGCTTGAGCCTATGAGCATCAACCGCTTTGATTGTGAGCTTCACGTTGAAAACTATATTTTCCGCCCGATTGCTCCCTGCGATCAGACTGACGAGCATTTCACTTTTGATAACGGTGTTATGCAGGTGCTTATCAGCAAAAAGACGGGTCTTATCGATAAATATTGCGTTAACGGCATTGATATGCTTAAAGCAGGAAGCGCCAAAATCAACGTTTTCAAGGATGATGAAGATCCTTGGGGTATGAGGGTTGACGGCTTCAATGAAAAAATCGGTGAGTTCGTGCTTTTAAGCGATGAAAAAGCAAACGCTTTCAACGGTTATCCCGAAGAAACGCTTGCCAACGTCAGAGTTATTGAAAACGGTGAGGTGCGCCTTAAGATTCAGGCAATTTTTGCTCACGAGGATTCGTTCGCAACCGTGACCTACACTCTGCCCAAAAACGGCAATTACGTTGACGTTAAAATCAGAATGCAGTCCAATAATTCAAGCAGATTCTATAAGCTTTCGTTTGATACGGAGATGAATACCCCCGAGTTTTGGGGTCAGACGGCATTCGGAACAGAAAAGCTTCGCACCGAGGGCAAAGAAGGCGTTTATCAGAAATGGTGCGGTGTTTTTGAGGGCAAAAAAGCCTTTGCCGTTATCAACAAAGGCACTTACGGCGGCAGTGTTGACGGTGGTGAGCTTAATATTTCTCTTTTGAGAACACCTGTCAATTCTGCGCATCCCATCGGTGACAGACCGCTTGCTTACGGTGACCGTGCGCACGACAGAATAGATATCGGTGAGCGTGAGTTTGACTACAGGTTAACTGCAGACGTTACCGATATTGATATGCAGGCGGAGGAATTCAATCAGGGTATAATTGCTCTTTCGTTCTTCCCCTCGGGTGCAAACGAAAAGATAAACACAACCGTTTCGCTTGATAACAAAAAGATTATTCTTTCACGCTTCAGCAAAGAGGGCGATGCAGTCAAAATCCGCCTTTATAACGCATCTGCATCGGCGGAAAAAGCGGAGCTTAAAATTCTTGATAACAGCTTTGCAATTGATTTCGGTGCATACGAAGTGAAAACGTTTGTCTATAGAAACGGAACACTTACCGAAACAGAAATGATATAAAAAAACAGGCTTGCTTTATCGGCAAGCCTGTAATTTTTTTGTTTTATTTTACTGAAGCTTCCACGCGATATCAGCAAAGAAGAGTTGCTGCTTAAGAGCTTCAACGGTTGTGTTCTTTGAAATGTGAACGTATTCAATGCCTGCCATCTCTGCAAAATCTTCAAGCATTTCGGGTGTTGCATCATAAGAAAGAACGGTATGGTGTGCGCCGCCTGCCATTATCCACATCTTTGCGCCTGTGCAAAGATCGGGCATAGCCTTCCACATAACTCTTGCAACGGGAAGGTTAGGCATATCCATAATCGGCTTAACGGCTTCAATATCCTGAACGATAAGGCGAAGTCTGCCGCCCATATCAACAAGAGAGGCAACAACGCCGCTGCCTGCTTTACCCTCAAAAACAAGTCTTGCAGGGGGATTCTTGCCGCCGATGCCGAGAGGATGAACCTCAATTGCGGGCTTGGTTGCCGCAAGGGTGGGGCAAACCTCAAGCATATGTGCGCCAAGAGAATATTCGCTGCCCTCTGTGAGGTGATAGGTATAGTCCTCCATAAAGGCGCTGCCGCCATTCATACCTTCGCACATTGCCTTGATGATGCGTGTCATAGCAGAAACTTTCCAGTCACCTTCGCCGCCGTAGCCGTAGCCCTGCTCCATAAGACGCTGGCTTGCAAGACCGGGAAGCTGCTCCATTCCGTGAAGGTCTTCAAAGGTGTTTGTATAAGCCTTTGCGCCTTCTCTGTCAAGAACGCGCTTGATTGCAATTTCTTCTTTTGCCTGATAGCGGACAGATGCAATGTCATCAGTATTCATTGTGTATTTTTCGGCATATTCCGCCATAAGAGTGTCGATTTCAGCTTCTGTTACCTTATCCATTTCTGCAACAAGGTCGCCGACTGCCCAGGTGTTAACCTGCCAACCGAGCTTCATCTGCACGCCAACCTTATCGCCCTCTGTAACTGCAACCTGACGCATATTGTCACCGAAACGAACAAGCTTGAGGTTGCGGCTTTCAGCATAGCCGATTGCGCTTCTCATCCAAAGACCGAGTTCTTTTAGGGGAGCTTCATCCTGCCAGTAGCCCATAATGATTTTTCTGGGCATACCCATTCTTGCACCGATGAAGCCGTGCTCTCTGTCGCCGTGAGCCGCCTGATTGAGATTCATAAAGTCCATATCAATTTCTTCGTTGGGAATCTCGCGGTTATACTGTGTTGCAAAGTGGCAATAGGGCTTCTGAAGAATTGAGAAACCGTTAATCCACATCTTGCTGGGGCTGAATGTATGGCACCAGGTAACAATACCTGCGCAGTTATCGTCATAATTTGCTTCTTTGATGATTGCGGTAACCTCATCGGGAGTTTTAACGGTTGCCTTGTAAATGAATTTGCAGGGGATAAGAGCGCTCGCATTGATTTTTTCTGCCATTTCAGCAGCTCTTTCGGCAACGGTATCAAGCACTTCGGGACCGTAAAGATGCTGACTGCCGACTATAAACCAGAATTCTCTGTTTTTCATATTAACACCTCTTTAAAAAGCTTCAACGGCTGCCTTTTCTGCGGCAAGCCCCTTCTTGTAATTTTCAAGGAAAGCATTGAATCCGTCGATATCAGCCTGTGTGGGAACAACTTCCGTTGAATCCTGACCTGCAAATACCTTTGAATCAAGATAAGCTTCAAGTGTTTCGCCGTCAGTCTTGTTCTTCATATAGTTAGCAAGGATAGCAACGCCCCAGGGGCCGCCTTCACCTGCGGTTTTCATAACGGAAACAGGAGCCTTGAGGGCGGATGCCATAATGGTCTGACCTGCAAGGGGAGCCTTGAAGTAACCGCCGTGACCGAGGATTCTGTCAACCTTGATGTTTTCGTCTGCAAGAATTTCCATGCCGAGGCTGAGTGTTGCCGCTGCGGAGCAAAGCTGAGCTCTGCTGAAATTCTCAAAGCTGAACTTGCTTTCGGGACCTCTGAAGAGCATCGGTTTGCCGCTGTCAAGACCTGTGATAACTTCGCCTGAAAGATAGTTATAAGCAACGATGCCGCCACAGTCTTTATCTGCTTCAAGAGCAGAAGCGAACATAGCGTCGAGAACTTTATAATAGTTTACGTCAATGCCCATTGATTTGCACATTGATGTGAAAATGCCTGCCCATGCATCGATTTCGCCCGAGCAGTTGTTGCAATGAACCATGGCAACAGGCTTGCCCGAGGGAGTTGTTACCATATCGATTTCGGGATAGAGCTTTGAAAGTGCTTTCTCAAGAACCATCATAAGGAAGATTGATGTGCCTGCAGAAACGTTACCTGTTCTTTCTGCAACGGAGTTTGTTGCAACCATACCTGTGCCTGCGTCGCCTTCGGGGGGACACATGGGAATGCCTGCTTTGAATTCGCCGCTCGGGTCAATGAGCTTTGCGCCTTCTTCTGTGAGAACGCCGCCACTCTGACCTGCAACAAGAACCTTGGGCAGAATATCTGCAATTTTCCAGCCGAAGCCTTTATCTGCAATTTTCTCGTCGAACTGTGCAAGCATCTTTGCATCGTAATCGTTTGTGAGGCTGTCAATGGGGAACATACCCGATGCCTCGCCAACACCGATAACTCTTTCGCCTGTAAGCTTCAGATGAACGTATGAAGCAAGTGTGCCGATATAATCAATATCCTTAACGTGTTCTTCACCGTTGAGGATAGCCTGATAAAGGTGAGCGATGCTCCAACGCTGAGGGATATTGAAATCAAAAAGAGCTGTGAGTTCTTCTGCCGATTTGGCGGTGATGGTGTTTCTCCATGTTCTGAAAGCGGCAAGCTGATTGCCGTTTTTGTCAAAGGGGAGATAGCCGTGCATCATGCCGCTGATACCCATTGCGCCAACTGTTTCAAGCTTAACACCGTATTTCTCTGCAACGTTCTTTTTGAGGGCGGCAAAAGCGCTCTGCAGACCTTCCCAGAATTTTGCAACGGGATAAGTCCATACGCCGTTATCATAATCGTTTTCCCAATCGTAGCTGCCTGATGCGAGGGGCTCGTTTGCCTTGTCGATAAGAACAGCCTTGATTCTTGTTGAACCGAATTCAATGCCGAGTGCGGTTTCGGCGTTGATAATCGCCTGCTTGATATTATCCATTGTTATCACGCTCCGTAATATTAGTGAAATAAAACTATACAAATAAATAATATCAAATCCGTTTCTTGCCGTCAAGTTAAAACGGCTAATCGAAATAAATATTAATAAATTATTACGATTATATTGCAATTTTATGTGAGATTTGATATACTCCTATTTATGAATGTGCGGATTGAATGCCGCATAAATGATGGGAGGAAACCAATGAAGCCCGCAGAACTCATTAAAGATGGTGTGTCAAAGGTCCGCACCTACTGGAAAACCCCGCCTTTGGGCAGATACATGACCTTCAAAGAAATTGCCGCTTATTCAGGCGGCGGCATCGGCGCATATATGATCATTACTCTTGGTAATGCCTGCCTGCTTTCAACCAACAATACTCTGGTTTCAAGCACACTTGGCGTTGGACCCAAGGATATGTATATCCTCTATATTATTGCCGTTCTTGCAAACATACCCCTCACAGGCATCAGAGCAACCATTATCGATAACACACGTAACAAAGCCGGTAAATACAGACCGTACTTAGTTACAATGGCACTTCCTTCTGCCATTTTGTGTAACATAATGGTCTGGTTCCCGTATAATAAGCTCGGTGATTGGTTCGGTCACGGAATGCTTTTCGGCAGAGATCTTGATTACGTTATCAAATGTGCAATTATCCTCGTAATCAACCTGTTACTGCATTTCATTTATTATTTCTTCTATGACGCCTATGAAAATCTCATCCACGTTCTTTCACCCAACACACAGGAAAGAACAGACGTTGCTTCAGTAAAGAGCATTGTTTATTCTTTTGCACCCACAGTTGTTAACCTTTTCACACCTATCATCGCACAGAATCTTTTCCACACAAACACAACAGATATTCGTGTTTACCGTTTCTTATATCCTATTCTCACCGTTCTCGGTATTCTTCTCTGTATTGTTGTTTATAAGAATACAGAAGAAAAAATCGTTCAGGCAAGAACCCACGTTGTTCAGATTAATCTGTTTGACGCCCTTAAAGCCGTTGCAAAGAACAAGTATTTCTGGATTATTTCACTTGCTTCCTGGATCGGTTTCCTTGAAAGTGCATATTCAAACGTGCTTGCATGGCTTTATAATTACGGCGGTGCCTGCTCGGGTAACGTTTACGGCATCGTTGTTACCGTTTACGGTAACGCATCCCTTTGGGGTATGATTCTTGCTCCGTTCGCAGTTAAGAGATGGGGCAAAAAGGCAGTTCTTGTTATTACAAATATTTTCAACATCATCTTTATTCTCGCAATGTATCCCTTCGTTGGCAGCATCAACACAACAACAACCATATGGCTTGTTATGGGTTGCTTGTGGTTCAACGCTCTTATGGGTTCATTCATGCACATTCTTAACCCTGCAATTCAGGCGGATATCCGTGACTATCAGCAGTATGTTACCGGCGAAAGAATTGACGGTATGTTCTCCGCTGTTGCAACAATCGGTACTGTTATCACTCTTGCAACTTCCGCAGTTCTTCCCGCAATCTATGAGAGCAGGGGACTCACAGAAACCGTTGCAAAAAGAGTAACGTCTAATCCGACCATTCTTAACCGAGTTCTCGGTGACGGAAAAACAGTCGGCGATATTCTTGCAGAACAGCTTGCAAACGGTCAGGATAACTATAAGAATGCTTATTCTGCTCTTTATGACCCCCAGATTCTCAGCAGCCTTCTTCAGGTTCTTATTCTCATTGCCGCAGTTGGCGCCGCAATGAACGTTATTCCTTATCTTTGGTACGATTTCAACGAGAAAAAGCAGAAGTCTGTTATCAAGGTTCTCAAGGTTCGCAGTATGTTTGAAGACTACGGTAACGGCGTTCTCAATGACGGTAACCTTGTTGAAGCAATCGATATCATCAATGATTCACGCGCAACATCCGCTCTTGAATTCAGAAGCGTTGATAAAAAGGCACTTGATAAGAACACTCTCAAGGCAAACAAAGCTTTTAACGAAGACGTTGAGGTTGCAAGGTTCGTATGCGAAGAGCTTGATAAATATCAGCATCCCGAATTCAGCTTCAGACTTGCAGAAAGCAAAAAGATTTATGCCGCAGGTCTTGACGGTATTCTTGCCATGAATATCGAAGATGCAAAGGCAGAGCTTGCACAGGCAAAAACAATGTCCACAGCAACTGCAGATGCAAAGGCAATCCGCAAGGCTGCAATTGAAATTTCAAAGAACAAGCTTGCCGCAATCAAATCAGCTAAAAAGTATTATGCAGACGGTAAAAACTTTGTTCAGCCCGATTATGCAAAGCTTGAAGAAAGCTATGAACGCGAAGATGCTTTCAGCGCAGAACTCAAGGCTCTTAACAATGAAATTGCTGATATGAAGAAAGCGGGCAACGGTGACGTTGAAGCTGCAAAGGCTAAAGCTGCTCAACTCAAGGTTTGCTTCAACAATGCCAAGAAAGAAACAAAGGCTCTGCAGGATGAGTTTGCAAACTTCAACCGTGCTGCGAAGCCCTTTATCGAGGCAAAGAAAGTTATCACACAGAGTGAAAACTATCAGAAGCTTGATGAAATTTCAGCAATCTATGATGCCGCAAAGGTTCGCCACGAAGCCGCAGTAGCAAAGGCAGCTGAAGAAGCTGCACTCAAGGATGCGGAAGAAAAGGCTTACAGAGAAAAGCTTAAGGCAGAAAAAGCCGCCGCAAAAGCCGCAAAGAAAAACAAATAAGAATTAAAAAAGTCAGGTGCTTTATCGGCACCTGACTTTTTGTTTTTGTAATAAAATGGGAGTGTGAAATTTTTCTGTACCGCTCGTCCTTCAAATCCTGTCAGATAAAAAATAACAGCCGACCAAAGTCGACTGTCATTTTCTGGTTGCGGAGACAGGATTTGACTCGCGCGACTGCGGTCGCTTGGTCGCTCGCGGTCACAACAGTCCACCGGACTGTTGCTCTGTACCGCTCGTCCTTCAAATCCTGCTAGATAAAAAAATAACAGCCGACCAAAGTCGACTGTCATTTTCTGGTTGCGGAGACAGGATTTGAACCTGCGACCTCCGGGTTATGAGCGGGAACTCGCCCGATTTTCAGCTTTAATCCACGTCAATCTACGCTAATGCAGAGCAGTCTGTTACAGCCCCCATAACAGTCAGCTGAAGTCTGCGTTAATCAGCGTAAATACAGAACGAGGGAAAGTCGAGGGAAATTCACAATTTCATAGTGAAAAACTACATAAAAATCAGAAAGAGTGCAGTGTGAAAACTGCACTCTTTTTCGTTAAAATGCTTCGCCGTCAAAATCAACTGTTCCGTCGGGAGTGATGACTGCGGTGTATGTTCCGTCGGGATATCCGTTTGTTACGGCTTCATACTGAATTACATAGTTACCGCCGATAAGCTGAACAACAGGAATATCTTCGGGTGTGCTCGGCTCTCGCATATCTTTGGAAAGGTTAGCGGTCCAGAGAACGTTGCCTGCAAGGTCTGTTTTCATAATTGCGTCTGCACTCTTATGGGAAATAAGCAGGATTCCGTCCTCAAGCTTTCGGATTTCGGATTTTGCACCCACATATTTCGGCTCAACTGCATTTTCACCCGTTTCGGTATCAATTATATACATACTGCCGTTTGCAACAAGATAAATATGATTTTTTGTGTAGTCGATAACGGAGCTTGTTGTTTGGTCGAACTCACGGCTCCACACCTTTTTCAAATCTCTGTCATAACATTCAAGGGTATATACTTTCAGCGACTTATCGAATACTTCAAGATAGAAATGCTCAAAGTCTGCCGAGAAGGTCAGGTTTCTTTCAACAGGATATTCTGATTTGCAGTCGATGATATATCCGCCGTAGCCTGCAAAGAAAAGATATTTTGTGAAATTGGCATTGCTCTGATTATCAAGCTCTGCAGTGTAATATAAACCCTTGTACTGGTCGTAACCATAATCATCGCCGAATGCAACATCGTCGTTTTCTGTATATCGGAGCTTAATATTATCTCCGAAAATGTATTTTGCCATTGAGCGTATTTCTTCTTGCGAATACATAGGTCTTACTATGTCATAATAAGAAAAATATGAGTAACGGTTAACGAGAACGGTGGGGACGGTATAGCTCTTGCCTTCAACGGTATAGGTGTTCACATCAACATATTTTCCGAAAAGATAAAGGGTATCACCCTCCGTAATTCTTGTTTCGGTCTGCGTGCCTTTGATAACGGCATAATCGCCTGTTTCCCAATAGAAACCTTCGGCATTTTTATATGCTTCATATTCAACAAGTGCCGTGTATTCTTCGGAGTTGCTTTCTATGATTTTGGTTACATAGCAAAGAAAGTTGATTTGTGCATCTTTGTAAACCTGCGGATAACGCTGTAATGAGCTGTAAGGTGCTCGAAAATAGTCGGTGTCGAAATACTGAACAATAAGTTTTTCAACCTCGTTAAGCTTTGGGTTGTTGTGAATTTTAACATTCATTAATCCCAACTCCGTATCATCGTCAGGTGATATCTTGTTGACAACAGCTTTGGTTGCTGCTTCCGATTTAGTTTCAGATACGGTTGCGCCGACAGGAATGTTGATATCATCATTATCTTTACCGAGTTTTGGAACAACAATTATTCCCGTAACAATAATTGCAACACACAGAATTGCTAAAAAAATTATAATCGGCAGTTTCTTTTTGGATTTGGTCTGAATTGGAGCAATTTCCTTTTCTTCACCGAATTTGGTCATACAGTAAGGGCAAAACTGACTTTCGTCGGGAAGTTCTTTTTTACAGTTTTTGCAGAGCATAAATAATCTCTCCGTACATAGTGTTATGTATGATATTTTATATCTAAATCAAAATTTTTTCAATAGCTAATGAAAAAGAGTGCAGCATTAAAACTGCACTCTGTAAACTATTTATGCTGCATAGTAAATTTCATAGGAATAATAACCGTCTTCCTCTTCCCAAAAATATGCTATGCCTTCTTCTCGTGTTTCACCGTTCTCAATGGTTTTGGTAAGCGTTTCGGTGTAATAGGCTTCGCCCATATCGGGTTTTACTGCTTCGGCAAACCATTTGCAAAATGTAAGCAACATACTTAACTGTTCTTCGGTTATATTATTAGGAAATTTAAAGATTACCGCTTGGACTTTTTCTCCGGAATCTTCCATAAGTACGCCATAATTCAGAAAACCGTTGTTGCTTGCAGAATAAAAGTTTTCATCTCCATCTTCTTGATAGAAATAGTCAACATCAAGTTTAAGCATATCTTTCACTTCGACAAGTTGCTTGGCTGTTGTGTCTTGATATAAATGTGCATCAACCGTGCTGTTGTATCTGTCAACAAATTCAGCAAGAGTAAAACCTAAATTTGTTTCATTTGATGTGTCGCTTTCGGGCGCAAGAAGCAGAAGTGCCAATATTAAGAATATAACAATCGGAGCAAGAAGTATAATCCAGGTTTTGCTTTTCTTCTTTTTTGCTGTTGCTAATGTGTTGTCAACAGTTGTACCGCAACTGTCGCAGAACTTTATGTTTTCAGCAAGCTCTTTACCGCAATTTTTGCATACCATAACGATTTCTCCTTAATTTATAGTTTTAATTTGTCCGTCAATAATCGTCATTGTCTTTTTGCATTTTGAGCAGTTGAAAGTATTTGTTTCGTCTGCCGCAACGGTGTTTTCTTCATTACAATAAGGACATTTGAATTTGTAATGGTCGGTTAGCGGGCGTTTATTGTGAATAAACATTGCAACTCCGAAAAATGCGCCTGTAATCAAAACACCTCGCAAAATCTCAAAAATATTGGTCACCTGAATTCCTGTGCCAATTGCTGTTATAATCGGCATAATAACCGTCATAAATAAAAAGAATAGCGAAAGTGCGGTCAGTATTTTTTCGGGAGTTGCCCATTTTTTCTCCTGCACCGTTTCGTGTTCAACAAGCAAGCCTTCAACGGGTGAGGCGGTTGATAGCTGTGCTGTGGTATCTGCAGGTGTATTATTTTCAACTGCTGTACCGCAAGAGGAACAGAATTTTATATTTTCTTCAATTTCTTTGCCGCAATTTTTACAGAACATAGTGAAACCTCCTTAATTGTAAGCAAGCTGAACTGCTATGCTTTTCATTATATCCTTGCCGTTGTTGGTGTCTGACTTAATCATAACCGTTCCGCTTTCTTCATTTATGGAAAAGGTGACTGAAGCTTCGTATGAATAATCGGAAGAGCCGTATGTTGTGCGGCATTTGCCCGAAACGGTGACATAGGTTTTCTCTCCGTCTTTTTCAATTTCATAATCGGGGTTTGAAAACATATAGCCGATTACTTCTGCGGCGCTTACTTCACCGAAAACTCTGCTCATACTTGAATCAAGCATATTATAAGTTGCCATATATGCCATTGCCTCGGATTCTGACATTCCGCCGCCACCGCCCGAAGTGAATAAGACAGCAACAATCAATACGGGAACAACAATATGTATAATTTTTTGCTTGGTTGAGAGATTTTTGAAATTCTTATAATTATTCAGTATTTTCTTGGCTTTTTCTTTCAAGAAGTTAATCAGACAACCGATTTTTTCTTTGGGAGTTGATTTGGAGTCCTTAATCTGACTGATAATATCCTTTGTGTTTTCAGCAGGGGTTTCTGCTTTTATCTGACATTCCTGACACAGTTCAAGACCGTCATTGATTTCTTTACCGCAATTTTTGCAATTCATTAAAATCTTCCTCTCTTTTTATTTATACAAATTTCAATTTGCACCTTGATTATAACATTAACAATTCTATTAGTCAATAATTCTATTGGTTGTTATTTAATGCTTACAGTTTATTTATGGATATACTAAAATTATTGTATAATCATATATCATAAATGTTAGGCGGTGTTAAAATGAGCTTTGAAGTTGACTACTATGCTTTGGGTATGCGGATTCGTTCTGCCCGCGAGAAAAAACATCTGACCCAAGAAGAACTCGGCGAGATGTGTTCTCTGTCAACTGCTCATATCGGTCATATCGAAAGGGGAACAAGAACACCGTCCATTGACGCTCTGTGTGCAGTTGCAAAAGCTCTGAATGTAAGCACGGACAGCCTTTTGCTTGATAGCTTTGAGGGTGAGGATATGCTTATGCACCTGTCAGCCTCATTAAGAAACAAAGACCCCGAAAAAGTTCGCCGATTTGTTGCTATGGTTAATGCAATGGCGGATAAAATTGATGAAATCTGAATAAAAAATAAGACCGTTGACAGTATTCTACACCGTCAGCGGTCTTTTTGTCCTATGCAGGCTGCATAGGACTTTTATAAATTATTATGTTATAATTTTGAAACAAGCTCACGCACATTCGGGTAACGCTTGTTCGGGTCGATGTTAATACAGGTTTCAATGACTTTTCCTAGCTTGCCGTTATAGAGCTTTTTTGAGGGGTGTTCACCTGTGAGCATAACATTCATAAGAATGCCGATAGCAAAAATATCCGAGCGGCAGTCAGTCTGATTGATTCCGTATTGTTCGGGTGCGGCAAATCCTGCCGTGCCGATGAATGATGTGTCCTGTGGCTGATAAGTTTTGAAAATTCTTGCGGCATCAAAGTCAATAAGTTTAACATTACCGCTTGAATCAATCATTATGTTTTCAGGTTTTATATCTCTGTGAATTATGTTCAGCGAATGAAGCGTATCAAGTGCGGAGCAAACATTTTTGATGATTGTGCAAACTCCTTCTTCTGTGTATAATCCGCTTATAAGAATATCGGCAACAGTTGTTCCGTTAATGTATTCTTCAATAACTTCACACAGCTTATCATTGCTCTGAACACTATAAATTTTCGGTAAATTCGGGTGGGATATGTTTTTTAACATATTGTATATTGAAGTGTTACCCTCAAAATTGAGTTTGACAATCTGCGTTCCGAGTGACTTGTGGCGAAGAACAACAGCAGATTTGCCGTTGCTCTGTGTGAGTGCCTTGACAAACTCAAACTGCTCTGCCATAATCGAATTGAAATTACTATGCAAACAATCATCCCCAAGGAGTATTTATATGATAACGAAAACAACAGCCGAGCTTATGGATGAGCTTATGAAAGCTAATAATATCGGCGAATATCTGAAAGAGAACAGTCAGTATATGGTAAGCGAAGAACTGTCTGCTTACTTATCAAATATACTTGAAAAGAAAGGTTTAGTCAAGTCGGCGGTAATCAAGAAAACCGAAATGAGCGAGGTTATGGGATATCAGATTTTTTCGGGAGTGCGAAACCCGTCAAGAGATTCCCTGATCTGCTTATGCTCTGCAATGGAGCTTAATGTTGAAGAAACTCAATCATTGCTTCAAATCGGCGGTTTTGCTCTGCTCTATCCGAAAAACAAGCGTGACGCAATAATAATAAACGGCATAAATTCAAATTTATCTGTTGCAAAGATTAACGAAAATCTGTATGACAACGGTGAGAACACATTAAATCAATAAACATAGAATTACAGGAGATGTCTTGCGAAAATTGAGACATCTCTATTTTTGTCTTAACGCCGTCAGAGAGCGTTAAGTGTTTCGGCGGGAAAAGGCTTTGGGAAAATGCTAAAAACGCTCCACAGAGCGTCATAGACAAAAATTCAGCGGTATTGCGACAAAAACGCAGTGCCGCTTTTACTTTTTGGCGAGATTAAAATACAATGAATTTTCACTTGAATTTCGTATTTTCTATAAACTTCAAAAAATTGTCCTGAAATGATAGACAGCATAATCAGCGATGATATGAAATGAGGAAGCGGGTGATAAATGTAATCGTTTTGCTGAATGTTGTCAAGAAAGATTAAATTTTTGGAGGATAAAACAATGAATAGAAATTATAACGAAAATAATCAGAATTGGATTACAACCGATAATTACGGCAGAAAGAGAATTGTTCCTCAAATGCTGTATATTTATTTGAAAGAAAATATGCCTTTAAAGATTACGGACGGAAGGAGATATTTTCTTTACGAAAATAATTTTTATAGGCTTTTGTCACACGATGAACTAAAAGCGATAATAAAAAGTTACTTGCCAGAAGAAATCAGAAGCCCTAAAGATTGGGATATGGTGTTTAAAGAATTTATGTCCGACGAACACAATATAAGGGAAGAAGAATTAGATGCCGACGAAAGTATAATCGGATTTTTGAACGGCGTCTTAAATATTGAAACAGGAGAATTGATGAAATTTAACAAGGAGTTCTTGCTAACAAGATTAGTGCCTTGCAAATATAAATTAAATCAAAATATAAAATCTGCTCCGATTTTTTATGAGTATATAAATACTCTATGTGACGGAAACCAACAGGAAATAGATTTTTTGCTTGAATATATAGGGGCTGTTCTCTCTAATGTTCAAGGTTGGAGATTTAAAAAACTTCTCATTCTTGAAGGCGATGGAAATACTGGGAAGACGCAAATTAGAGAATTTGTAATTTCCTTGCTTGGGAAAGAGAATAACATTTCAATTGATATTGGAAATATAAGTGCTCGTTTTGGCACTGCTCCCTTAAATGGTGTTAGACTGGCAGGTAGTGGTGATATGTCGGGTATCGAACTATCTGAAATGACAGCTATCAAGAATTTAACAGGCGGAGATGATGTGTTTGCTGAAAGAAAAGGCAAGGACGGCTTCAGCTTTCGTTACAAAGGATTTTTATGGTTCAATGCGAATACATTGCCATATTTCCGAGGAGACCGAGGGCAGCACGTTTATTCAAGATTTGCAATCATAAAATGTAAAAATGTGATTCCTATTGATAAACAAGACCCAAATCTACAAGCAAAAATGTTAGCTGAAAGGGATATTGTAGTTAGTGTGGCAGTAGATAAATTTATAGAGGCGGTGAAAAGAGGATATAAATTTACTTTAAGCGAAAATATGATGCTAAATAATAGGTCATACCAAATGGAAAACAATTCACTTTTTTCATTTATAAAGGAATGTTGCGTATTATATACAGCAAACGAAAAAATTCGAAGGGCAGAGTTTAATGAAATATATAAAAGGTGGTGCTCTGCAAATAGAGTACTGCCAGAAAGAGATAGAGAAATTGGAAAACAACTGAAAGAATTCTTTTTAGTTGAAGCCCAAAAAGTCAGCGGACATTACTTCTATCCGATAAAAATCAAAATTGATATATTAAACGAATACAAAAAGGGGGATTCATATTTTGAATTCAATGGATTCAAAAACAAGTAATTGATTAGGGCTAAAAGGGCAAATAATAACAATTCCTATATTTCAAAAACGCAACAAAAGAATAGAATTATAAATATTTGCCCTAACCGCCCTTAAAATCAATCGAACATTATGTGAAAAGGTGTTAGCTCATTTAGAAGTGTAAATTTATATAGTTCAATCCAGTTCGCCTGAATTGTCGGGATTAACCCAAATAATAGAAAAGCGAGGTAAATTTATGCTTGCAATTTGCGAAATCACACCAATTACAGAGGTACAGAAAGTTATCGACAGACTAATCTACATCAGGACATTTTTAGAAGATTTAGGACGTCTGCCCAAAGGTACAGAAGAACATTTTGAGAATTGCATTGATGAATTGAACGGTATCATTGGCAGATTATCAGAGATTTTCGATGAATAAGAAAGGATAATGTGAATGTTACAAATGCGTCTGCTGTCAGAAGCGTATGCGGAAATTAAGAAAGATGACCCGAATACGGCATTGACTATGAATGCGTTAAGGTGTCTTGTTAAAAGCGGAACAATTCCATCTGTTCAGATTGGCAGAAAAAGGCTTATCAACTATGAAAAGCTGTTGGAATATTTAGCTAATTGAAATTAGCGTAAAAATGCTCTGGTTATGATTTTTACATAGCCAGAGCATACAGAATTTAAGTTATCTACATATCCTCAAAAATTCTCATTCAGAAAAAAGTTTTTGCAATTTCCGAAAAGTTTTGCAATAATTAGTTTGGGGGTAGTTACAAATCGAAAGGATGACTGTAATGGCAACAGCCCGAAAAAAGGGTCGTGGATATGAAATCCGTGTGTACTGCGGGGTTGATATTAACGGCAAGAGGTTGGATAAGTCAAGAACTTGGATTCCCGACAGCGGAATGACTACCAGACAAATCGAGAAAGAACTCGAAAGACAGAAAATACTATTTGAAGAGGAAGTGAGAAATGGAATTTGTCCCGATGACAGAATTAAGTTTGCAGACTTCTCAAAAAGGTGGATGGAAGAATACGGCAAGGCTAATCTTGCAGTAAAGACATATGGAAGATACGGCGATTACTTAAAGAGAATTAACCAAAGTATCGGACATTTGAAATTGCGAGATATAACACCTATGCACCTTAATCATTTTTACAGAAGTCTTGAAGCAGGCGGGGTGAGCAAAAAGAAAAAATATGATTCGGACGGCAATCTGATTGACAGCAAATTAGCTCCGAAAACCATTGTTGACCATCATAGACTGATTTCAAAAATCCTTGCTACTGCTGTTAAGTGGGGATTGCTTGAAAGGAATGTTGCAGAAAGAGCAGACCCGCCGAAAATTCCTTACAGAGAAATTCCGTATCTGAACGAAGAACAAGTTAAACAAATGATTGAATTGCTTGAAGATGAGCCGATTCAGTACAGAACAATGATAACTTTGTTAGTCTATACGGGAATACGCAGAGGTGAGCTGTGCGGATTGGAATGGAAAGATATAGATTTTGATAATCAGGTTATGCGGGTATGCCGTTCTTCGCAGTATGTAGGCGGTAAGACAATAATCACAAAAGAGCCGAAAACAAAATCAGGCATACGCCGATTCACATTAAGCACAACAGCCTGCATACTCTTGAAGCAGTACAGAACTTGGCAGATGAAGCAGAAATTGAAAGTCGGTGACAGGTGGCAGGAATGTGACAGACTTTTCACCACTTGGGAAGGAACTCCGATTTATCCCGATACTGTTACAGACTGGTTTGCAAAATTTATGAGAAGAACGGATTTGCCGTATGTGACGCTTCATTCTCTGCGACACACAAACGCAACACTAATGATTGCCGAGGGAACTGATGTATGCACAGTATCGAAAAGACTCGGACACGCAAATACGGCTACAACATTGAACATTTATGCTCACGCCTTGAAGTCCAAAGACAGAGAAGCTGCGAACAATCTTGAATCCGTCTTGGGAAACTGTGCAAAAGTCGGCTAAAACACCGATTTTTGACCAACCCGAGGGAAATCGGAGGGAAATCCGAAAATCAGAGTGATTTTCAGCACGATTCAGAATTTGTGAATGTGAGTGAATACACTCGTAATTAACAGCCAATTCACTCTTAAAATATAAAAAATAAGACCTCACAAGCCGAAACTTGTAAGGTCTGTTGGTTGCGGAGACAGGATTTGAACCTGCGACCTCCGGGTTATGAGGCAGGCATGGTACTTGGTCAAATCGTGGCATATCTTTGCATATTGTGGCAAGAACCCTTGTATATCAACGATTTTTCGCTTTTAAACGAATCCAATTGAACAAATAAATATTAACTTGTCTAACATAAATGTTAGATGTTGGTTAGATAATACAACTTTTTAATGTCAGATAGGCTTTTCAATAAAATTCGTTTATTTGAGTTGTTCTTCTTTCGCTTTTTGGATATCATAATACTCTCCGATTAATCTTTTGTAATCAGAGATAACATATTGTTCTTCGATATCTTTATCTTTATTGTTTTCAATAACATATTCAACAATGGATTTAAAAAGATTTTGATTCGTTATATATTCTACAAATGCATCCCTTGTAAATTCACTGATTTTCTCTGCATCTTTTCGAGAAATAGGAGAAATAATATACCAAGGAGAAAAATCTTCAATTCCTATAGAGTATATTTTTCTGATTTTAACAGAGAGTTTATCGTAATCTTCGAATGAAGGAATAGCCTGTCTTGTTTTAGAAAAACAGACATATGATTTTTTTGTATCTTTATTGTAGACTAAGTCGGTAATCAAAACTTTTCTGGTATAATCATCAGGTGAAAATAATTTGTCACTAGTACTAACAACACGAATTCTAGTGACAATATCACAATTGATAGAAACCGTATAGTGATCTCCTCGTTCCAAATATTTCTTTAAATATCCATCAACAACAATGCATTGGTATTGATTTTTATCTAAGTTACTGCTGTTAAGTTGTTCTAAAAGTTTTGCTTCTTCTATGTAATCGGCAAAATTTGAATTATTTCTAGTTATATTTTCTCTAATGTATGGCAAACAAGGAAAATATTCCGATATGGTTCTTAACGATGTTTCTGTTAAAATATACTTACTTTCGTTTGTGTCATATTTAAGAATCTGAATATTGTTTTGTTCAGATAGCTTGTTTTTGAGATGAACAGGAAACTCTTTTTTGTAAATCCACGAAGTTAAAAAATATGTGTCAATCAAGTCTTGAGACTCTATTGATTCACAAATTTCGGAAAGCAAGTCAAGATAGAAACTGATAACAGTTTTTAATTGTTCAATTGCCTTTGTTCTAGCCTTTGTGTTTAACTTTTCTCTATTAAGCGACACCGCTTCCTGAGTTGGAATTCCATATATATCAATTGTAATTAAAAAACCTGCAAATTCGCCAGAAAAAATACCATCTTTATTTATTTTTTTGCCCTTATAAAACACATCAACTACTCCACGAGAGTTCTTCTGAGCTTTTAATTTAAAGAAGTTGTTTTTGTACCAAACAGATAATTCCTCTTTAGTTTCATTTAAATGGTATGAAAACTTATCTTTTGTAACGTAATGTATTTCATTGCTTTTAAAGTGTGAAAAGATTGTTTGAGAAAAATTCATTTCTTCAGAGGTGATTATTATGTTAAAATAACTACTGTCACATTCCGAAGTAATAGAATCAACAATTTTATACATTACGATACAATTGGTTTCAAACGGTTCAATTTCATCAAGTTTACGAGCGGTAAATCCACCTAAATTGTAACTGAAATTTAAACAGCCATCAATCTCTAGGATAACAGTGCTTCCTCTTGATAAGGTTTCTTTTAGTGTTTCCACATTAACATAACCTTCGTTTTGACCGGACTTAAATGTTATTTTCAATGAGTTATCCTTTTGTGAGTTAGTTAATATGGTGATTTTATCGGTAACTAAAAAGCATGATTGAAGCCCTATTCCAAAATTAGCAGTTGGTCTTAGCCAAACAGGCATTTCTTCAATTTCTTTTTTTGTTTCTTCTTTTGCTCGATAGCTTTCACCTACATTACAAATTGATTTAAGCGTTGAAAGTGTTATACCAGTGCCGTGATCTGTAATTTTTACAATGGCATTGTTTTTCTCATTTCTCTCTACACTGACATTAATAGAATATATTTCGTATATCCATGCTGGAATTTCATGAGGAAGCAAAGTTTTGTTGATTACCTTTTCCTTATCTATTCCATTTTTGCAGTAGAACATACCGCTTTTTATATCGCGCCACATTTGGATTTTTGAGGTGTCTTCGGCATTTTGTATGATTTCTCTCAGACAGGCAAACTTATCGCTATATATTGATGAACCTTCTAACAGTTCAAATGCTTTGCTTTGAGAAATTTTAAACTTTAAATTAGATAATTCATCAGAATCTACAGTGCCATTTCTCAATATCTTGCATTCTGTAAGTTTTGGAGGTCTGCCTAATTCGATAGGGGCAATGTCGTTCCAATGCAATTGCAAATTGTTGGTTTCATCTTTTAAAGAATCAAACCATTTTCTTGTTTCTCTATAACTTTCATCATTAGAACAATCAGCTTCTACCTCTATAGTTTCGTTTGTAATAAGAACATGCTTAGTAGCTTCATGTTTTTCAAAGTGATGTTTAGACGATTTGGGCATTTCACCATAGATTTCATTACCATGAGGGTTGAATCGCCCGTTATCAAGATCTAAAACATCACCCAGCCTTAGTAAGGAAGCAACCAAACGAGGATGAACATAGTCGTTTTTGAAACCATTTGATTCTTTGTGAAGATTTAAGATGTTTTCAAATGATTTGGTGTGCATTGAACTGATTTCTCCGATTAATGCGATTAGTCTTTTTTTGATTAATCCATTGTGACCTAAATCGAGTTTCCAAATGTTGTTTATATCTAAAATGTAGTTTTTTGATATTTCTGCATGCTTATCTCTGCAAAAAGCTGAAATTAGAACGGTTACAGCATTTTTTGTTTCTAGAGGCCAATTGACATTGAAACTTTCTTTTGCTTCGCTGAGATTACGAATGGTAATAGCCGCTTTTTTTATATCCTCATCAGAAGATTCCTGTTGTTCTTTCAAAAAAGATTGAAAGTTATTACTTTTCCAAATATCATGTATTTCAGTGTCTAAAATTACCATTCCAAAATCATGTAAATATGCTACATGTAATATTAGCCATAAATCGGTTGGAGATAGTTTTTCTATATTTTTATTTCCTAACAACCTTTCAATATTTGTTAGAATGCTTTCTGAATGTGTGTAATCATGAAGGCTAAAATGAGGATAATCCTTGACGATAGCATTCAAAATGGGACCCAAAGCTTGTTTGTTCAAATTCCATGTTGACCAAAGCTCATTATATTCCGGATTTTCAATTGAAATATTATGAAGTTGTTTTTCTATACTGCTGTTAATTTTAAACATCATCATTCTCCTTATTCTTATTCGTTATAATATTATTATATATAAATTCACAGAAAAATCTATAAATTTTACAAATCATTCCCAAAACATAAAAATTTTTTAGCTTTTTTGTCAATTTGAGTTTGTAACAAAGAGAATCTACACAAAACACTATGCTCGTACTTGTCATACCAAATGAAGAAGGATGTGAAATGATAAGCTGACATCGACGAATGCACGCTTGTGAGCTTGCAGGAATTGATACTTGTTCAAATTGTGGTTAAAACCCTTATACATCAACAATTTTTCCTTTGTAAATGAAAGCCTTGATAATTTCTCCGAAACGGAGCATCAAGGCTTTTTAGCGGTAAAAGTTACAACTTTTTATTGGTGATAAAAGCATAAATTTTTGAATTTACACTTGTTTTATCTGTATATTGATTCGTCAATGTGCTTCTTCATCATTATTTTATTTCCAACAAAACAAACAACTGCTTCGAGTAAAAACGAAAGAATATATTGTAATATGAACCCTAAAATTGTTCTAAGAATTAAATGCTTTGATAAAAACGGAGAAATTTCATTTAAAATATTATAGAAAAATTCTTCTGGATTCCACAAGAAATTTAATAACATAAGAATAGCACTACCAACAATTGCAATAATAATTATAAAATTTTTGCCATTTGCAAAAAAATAACTTTCAAGATATTTGTCATAAAGTTTATAAAACAAAGCTTTAACTTGCTTTCTGAATAATATTAGAATTCCTAATGGTAAAGCAGGCAAAAGATATTCTAATGCCTCTATGACTTTATTAGTTGCAATATTTTCAATTATATACATTGTAATGTTAAACTCCTTATATACTAAATGCCTTGGTAGGACTTAATAAAACTTGACCACTAACACTACCTATTGATAAAGCTAATGTGGTTGGTACCATTGCTTCTGCGGTTCCTCCAAAAACAACACCTAATGATATGAATCCTATTATACAAAGTAAAGTCTGTATAATAATTGAAACGATAAAACCTGTAGAGGTTTTAAAAAATCCAACAACACCTTTGTGGTTGCTTCCAGTTTCGTCTTTAAAACTAAGTTTACCGGCAGTACAAGCAATTGAAAAGATATAACTCACAAAAGCAAAGAAAAGATTCTTCTTGTCAAAAACGCCATTAACTAATTCGTTGGGAAAATGTTCGCTGATTACCCCCAATATTAAAAAGAATGAAAGCATAATTGCAGCTTGTTTAAGTATTTTGGATATTTTTTCTGCACGTTTTTTAAGGTTTTCATTAATCGGTTCGTTTGAACCAAAAAGAGCAACTAGCTCGTCTGATTTTTTTGCAACATACGATTGAGAAGTTGAAATAACAATTTCGAGCATAATGGCAACCATAAATGAAATAGTGAAGACAATAAAATAATAAAAGGTTCTGCTATATTCCTTGCTTTCACCGGAAAATGTTGAAACGAAAAAATTGAGAGCTGCCCGGATGTAAGGATTATCTCCAGAAGAATCTAATGATTGTTTTGATTCTTCTGTTGCTATATCTTCTAACATTGTCTCTTTCAACTGGTCCAAATCACCTTGGTATTTTAGGGCTAATTTTTCATCTATACCTAATACTTCACTGTCATATTCGTCCCTTGCATTTTTTAACTCGTTTTTCAGACCTTTTAAGTCTTTTGACATGTTTTTATATGCGGAATCGTAGTTTGGATTCATTGGATCTAAGTTGTTTATTGCGTTTTCCTTGTTTGTAATATTTGATTCGATTTTGTCAATTTCTGCAAGTTTTTCGTTAAGAATATCTTCTTTATCGTCAGCCATCTTTTGCTTTATTTCTTCGACATCTTTATTGTATTTTTCTTCAATTGCAGTTGTGTTAAGTTTTGTAGTATTTGAAACAGCATCGAAATTGTACATTGAATTACAAGTGAAAATGAAAGTGCAAATTAAAGAAAACACTACTAATACACTTTTGATAATCTGTTTTGAAATTAATTTCCAGTTTTTAGTGTCATTGTTTTTGTGTGCGGGAATTGCAAAATGCAAAAATAATTTAAATCCTTCAAGAACGACAACAACAACCAAAGGAATAAAAAAACTATAGCTTGTTCCGCCTATTTCGATTATGAACATTTCCTTAATAACAGCATATTCAATTATACCAGATAAAGCTGCCGCAACTACCCCTAATAGCAAAAACAGAAACAGAGCTAAAGGAGAAATAATGTTTTTGATAATTAGAATTGTTGATTTCATTTTTTAACCCCTAACTTTTTTATTCTTTGTATGATGGAAAATCTTCTTGAAATTTTAAATATCTAAGATTTTACAACCCTCCTTAATAAACCACCATAATATATATGACGATAAATCACTTTTGTTACACAAAATAATCAAAAAAAATAAAACTTTGTAGGAATTGACAAAAAATGTCGAATTAATTGTATAATATACCATTGATAATCGCAACCGTATTAGTGAGGTTGCGATTTTTTTATACCCAAAATCAAGGAAAAGGAGGAATCCAATGTCAGATGTAAATGAAGTTGTAAAGCATATTCGTTTGAAAGATATTCACCCGTTTCCTGACCACCCATTTGAGGTCCGTGATGACGATGCAATGAAAGAAACTGTTCAGAGTGTAAAAGATTACGGAGTAATTATGCCGGTAATTGTTCGGCAGACAGATGAAGGTTGTTATGAAATGATAAGCGGACACAGAAGAATGCGAGCGTGTGAACTGGCAGATGTTGATACTGTTCCTGCAATCGTCAGAGATGTTGACCGTGATACTGCAATCATAATGATGGTTGACAGCAATTTGCAGAGAGAAAATATCTTACCGAGCGAAAAAGCAAAAGCATATAAAATGAAACTTGAAGCGATTAAGCGACAAGGCAAAAGAAACGATTTGAAAGAAAATTTGTCAAATTTAACTTATGCCCAAGTTGGGCATAAGTCGATTATTGATAAACAAAGCGTGACAAAGGTTGCAGATGAGACGGGTGAAAGTCGCACGCAAATTCAGAGATATATTCGCCTTAATGAACTGTCACCACCACTTCAAAAACTTGTTGATGAGCAAAAGATGGGTCTTACTCCGGCGGTAGAAATATCATATCTTAAACCCGAAGAACAAGCTCTGCTCGTTGAAACGATAGAAAGTGAACAAGCTACACCGTCGCTCTCACAGGCGAAACGTATGCGTGATTTGAGTAAACTCGGCAAATTAAACGATGATAGGATGCTTGATATAATGATGGAACAAAAGAAACCACCGACACGAAATGTCGTACTTAATGCAGAGAAACTGAATAAATACTTTCCGAAGTCATATACAAATGAGCAGATTGAAGCGACTATTTTTAAACTGCTCGATGTATGGCAAAAACATAAACAACAGAATCAAAACAGATAAATCAGACGAACTTTTAATGTGAATTAAGGTTCGTCTTTTTTTATACCCAAAATCAATTTGAAAGGAGGAATTCGATGTAATGCTTAACAATAAAAGCAGGTGTTTTCAGGAAGATAATGAACTTTTGGGAGAATTTTGCACCCGAAAGAAACACAACCAGACAAGATACAAGGAGAACGTTGAATCTTCGCTCGGTTTCTTTAAAAACGAAAAGATACACAAGCGAATTGAATATATGACACGCACTTTCCCTGCATCATTATGGAATTCTGAAAAACATCGCAGAAATATGAGTGAACTTGATTGTATGCTTGGTTTCCACAACTTTAGGAACACTCGTCACTATTATGCTGCGATGTACCTGATGACGGTCAACGATGACCTTATTGAAAGAACTGCATATTGCTTTAACCGTGACGGAATTGATTTTTCAAAAGTTCATTTAAAAGGAATATCAGTTCAGAACTATGACTTGCTTATGGCAGCAAGGCAGATTTACACCGGGAAAAGATATATTTTCCAAAACGATTTGGGAAACCCCGAAATCATTGATGATGATGTATTCAGATTGATTATGAATGCCTACCTCATTATGCGAATGGGCATAAAAGTATTTGAAAAGTAAGGGGTTGAAAATGTTGAGTGAAAAACGAATTGTTGAGGGTTATGAAATAACCAAAACATTTGAAATCGGTAAAACCGAGATTGTACTCGGCGAAAAGCCAAACGCACCCGACAATATGAATTATCTTATTGCAAACTGTGAAAACAACGGCATTTTCACAAGATATAACGATGTTCTCATCGGTGATGATTTTGCCGAACTTGCAAAGATTTTTGCAGAAAGAATTGCTGCAGAAGCCGAAAGAGTTATGGAAGAAAACGCAAAGATTTCCGTTGATAAAACACCGCTTACCGCCAAAGATTGCGAGCCTGTTGATTACAGCCAGTCAATCAAAGATAAGGTTGTAGTAATTAACGCAGATGTATTCAAACCCGAATACAGAATGTCTGTTAATCAGATATATCTCTGTACGGGTGGTTTCGGATCATCCGAAAACTCAAGAGGTACTGCTTGTTTCTGCACAAATCTTTATACCGGAGAATCCGCACAGTTCAAACGTCAGGATGTTATCGGCACTCTTGAAAAAGACAAGCTCTCTGATTGGGCAAAAGAAGGTCTTGAAAAAGTGCTGATAGAACGAACAGCCAAAAGAAATAGCAGAGATGCAAGATAACATATTCATCGGCAAACAGTCTGAATAAGGAGGATAGAAAATGGGAGTATTCAGAATAGAAAAGACTGGAAATTACACCGTAATGTCAAATTATCACTTTAAAGATAAAAGTATTTCCTTGAAAGCAAAAGGCTTGTTATCACAAATGTTGAGCCTTCCAGACGATTGGGATTACACTCTGAAGGGTTTAGCTTCAATTAACAAAGAAGGAAAAGATGCCATCAGAAGTGCTATAAAAGAGCTGGAAAATGCAGGATATGTTTATCGCAGACAAAGATACGATGCAAAGGGTCAGTTTTCTCACAACGAATACTTCGTATTTGAATATCCCGATAAAATTCAAAAACACATTATTCCACCGTTGTCGGAAAACCCGTCGTCGGAAAACCCGACAACGGATAATCCGCAAACGGAAAATCCAACACAATTAAATACTAATAAATCAATAACTAATAAAGAAAATACTTACTTAATCAATCACCAACCAATCAAAAAGGAATGGTGGATGGATGACTATGATGAGTGTTTAGCTCATTTGTGTGACAACATTGATTTGGAATACTTCCCTGAAACCAAACGAGAAGTTGTAACAGAAATCATCGGATATATGGCTGATGCTTTTTGCTCAACCCTTCCTACTCAAAGAATTAACGGTGAAGAAATTTCACGAAACCGGGTAATAACTCGATTGATGAAAGTAAGTGAAGAAACAATCGACACCGTTATTTACGATTTCAGAAATCTGAAAGAAAAAATCAGAAATCATCGCAATTACATCATAACAGCTCTCTACAATGCTGCATCTTCAGAACACGTTGATGTAGAAAGTGAGTTCAGCAGAAATCATTTAAGTAAGGAGGTGAAACAATGATTCACGGAATTATCGCAGTCGGCGGTCTTTACCTTATGCTCGGCATTGAAGTTGTAATGGGCGTAGCCGAAAGAGTTATCAGCCTCTTTTAAGCTGATGGAAAGGAGTAACAAATGAATAAACACGGAATCAAGCTCTTTCGTTTGGTGATTCCGCCTTAGTGTGCCTGCGGTTCTCGCAAGGCATTTTTTAATAACAAGGAGGTAAACTTTATGAAAGATGTTTACTCAAGCAGTAAACGTAAAAACAAGCCTGATGAAAGTAAAAAGAAAACAGCGACCCGCATTGCGATTGCAGTATTAGCGGCATTGCTCTTATTTCTTCTCGTCTTTCTCGGCTTTAAAGGATGTTCCGATAATCCCGCAAATCCCGCTGACAGAGGTCTTGTCTATGACAGCGAAGCCGTAAGCGGCGGTTGGGATGAAGCTGACATCGAAAAAATCAAAGAAGGTCTTAACGAAAAGGTGCAGGCAGGAATGATAAACATTTCAATGAACACCGCTCCGAAGTTTGAAAACGGCTCTGCCGAAGGCAATCTTATGATTGTAAACGAAACAATCAACAATTATCCGCAGATAGTTATTATCACCCGAAACGATACGGGCGAAGTTGTTTACGAATCTGACGGAATCGCCGTAGGAAGCAAAATCGAAAAAGCAAAGCTCGATGTTGTACTTCCCGCAGGTACTTATGAATGCACCGCAATGTTCCACAATGTTGACCCCGAAACGGGTGCTTCACTCGGTTGTGCAGGTGCAGAAATCGAAATTACGGTTCTTAACTGATGAACCGAACACAAATAAAAACAAAACAATATTTTTTAACAAAAAGGAGAAATTTTACTATGAAAAAGTCAATCACAAAAATCCTCGCAGTAGGTCTTGCACTCTCAATGGCATTCTGTATGGCAATTCCCTCATTCGCAGCCGAAATCACTTCCAACGGCGGTAACGGTTCAACTCCCGTAAACCTTTCTTCAACCAATGACGGTACACTCGGCGGCGATCCCGCAGCAACAGCTCTTTCCGTAACAGTTCCCACCGCCCTTCCTATGGCTGTCGGCACAGACGGTACAGTTACTACCGCTGACAACTGCAAAATCACAAACAACTCATTCGGTGCAGTAAGAGTTAAGACTGCAACAATCAACGGCGAAAACGGCTGGACACTCACAGCATTCGGTGCAAAAGAAACACTTGCTTCAGAAAAAGTTGACAGCGATCAGCTCGGCTTTGCAATGACAATCGGTAACGGCTCTCAGGTTGCAACATATAAACACATCGTATACAAAATGGGAGGGATACCAAAAGATTCTCTCCCATCGTGATTTGTTGCGAAATGATATTGATGAAATTATAACTATGATGCCAAAGGATTTTGATGAAATTCTTGAACTTATGAAAGAACGTGATTATGAAATAAAGGTTGGTAAACACATTGCTTTCAAGAAGAAAGAACAGAAAAAGTTTATCAGACTTCGTTCTCTTGGCGAAGGTTATTCAGAAGATGAAATCCGATTAAGTATTTCAAAAAGAAAGGTTAGAAACTCAAAATCAAATCAAAAACAAACTGATAAAACAAGTTTGCTTATTGATGTCCAAAAGAAACTTGATGAAGGTAAAGGACAAGGTTATGCTAATTGGGCGAAGGTGTTTAACCTTAAACAAATGGCAAAGACCGTAATGTTTTTGCAGGAGAATGATTTTGAAAATCTTGAAAAACTTTCAGATGATATATCTGCTCTTTCGCAGGAAATGTCAGATATAAAAAGTAAAATAAAGAAGTTGGAAACTCGTCTGACAGAGCTTTCTACACTCAAAACTCAGATAATCAATTATGCGAAAACTCGTGAAGTTTTTGAACAATATAAGGCATCAGGCTATTCAAAAACTTTTTTCGCTGAACACGAAGGAGAAATCATTTTACACCGTGCGACAAAGAAAACATTTGATGAACTCGGCATCAAAAAATTACCGTCAGTAAAATCCATAAATAAAGAGTTTGATGAAGTGTTGAAGAAAAAGAAAGTTTTATACTCACAGTACCACTCATCAAAAGAAAAACACCGAGAACTGTTGAAACACAGAGCAAATATTCAATCAATTCTTGGTGTTGCTGTTTCAGAAAAAGATAGCAAGAAAGAGCAGGAACAATCGCATTAAAATTAACAGCCTCAAGGACATAATAATCCTTGAGGCTGTCTTTTTTGTTTAGCTTCGGAGAAGCGCAGCTCGAAAAGAAATTGCAAAATTTTCTTTTCGATTTGTAGGGGTTTGGGGAAGATAATTCACCAACAAGAAATCAAAAATCCTTTTGATTTGCGAGTGTGTATATACACTCGCCCTGCTTGCTGCTGTTACTGATTTGTGGTTAGTCACTACATTTGTTGCACAAATATCGAAGTTGACCATATTTCTCTTCTTGTATCGTTGTTATTTCACAAAAAGTCATCTCACTTTTACAAGATGAGCATACAATTCGTTGATCAATCAAACTAATTGTTAGTCCAATGTCGCCAGCGAGTACATTAACTGATTTTTTAGAATCGCCGGCGAAACTTGTACTATTTAAAAGACTTTCTTTGATTTTTTTTGTAATAAACAAGCGAATATCATCTTTTCCACCCCAAAACTCTGAAACAATAACTAATTGAGGTCTCTGAGAAATATTTTTTATTGTTTTAATTGAGCCATTGAGTTTAAGGTGATTCGCTTTTTTGTCAATTTGATCAGGTGTTAAATCTTGTTTAGACAATTCGCTAATATTTAGTATGACAATATTCGAATTGTTCAAATGATTTGGCAATGCTTGAAAATATCCTGTATCAGAAGTATATCCAATGGATATGGGTTGTTTGTTGATAGTAGAGTTCAATTGTATACCAAAAGAATTTCTCATATGATGAGTTCGGAAACATTTTAAATCAGTGGAACTAGAAATATCTATATAGCAAGTTTCTGCTTCATTTAAGAACCTCTTTGAAGCTCTATAGTATTGTTCTTCTTTTTCTGACTCTTCTACTTCCAAGTTCGGGGTCTTTATTTCGTTAATTATAATTTCTTCTGTACCTGCTTTTATGAGTTCACTAAAGTTGGGATGCTTAACAAGTGTTTCTTTTGTTTCCGCATCTACAATCCATGTTATTTTATTCGGATAATTCTTAGGGATCTTTTTATTACTTAAAACACTTGATAAATGCTTAGCTACAAAATTGTTATACTCATAATTTAAATCTTGTAATGACAAAACAGAATCATTGTGATCAATGTGATCGTGTGTAACAATGACATATTGAATATCGAAAATTCTAATACCATTTTCATGCATGTTTTTAACGAAATTACACCCAGGATCAATTGCTATTCCAACACCATTTATATTTATGTATAATCCTCCGCCATTACAATAGTTATTATGAAAATAGGAGTTAATTATAGGGGTTGCAGAACTCCAACCTTTTAACACTATAAGTTTATTGTTTAAAAACTTGTTTGCAAACTGGCTGTCGAGTATGTATTTATACATCAATGTTTTTTTGCTATTTATATAATTTTTTAAATGATAATCAGTGTTATCACGGTCATCATCTTCATCATCTTTTAAAGGTTCACTGTTGTATGTCTTTTGAGCTTCTTCCCATAACATAACAAAACTATCAGGGATGTTAAACTCTGATTGAGTTGCCTTTATATATGCATAAAAAACATTAACTATAATACTTTTGTGATTTGAATCAAACATTTCATTGTTAAGCAAATCAACACTATAACACTGTGGATCGCAATGGTTAATAATACAATTAAAAATCTCCTTAAGTTCATTAGTTGAAATTGAAGCCCATAAGGTTAACAAGTGTCCATATATTTCTAAATCCTTCATATCTTGAGGTTGTTTATTGGGTTTACTATATTTTTTTATATATTTCTTTGTAATATCAATAATATGCATTTCATATTACCTCCATATAAAGATTTTTTATATTTTACCAAAAATTAACTAATTTTGCAACAAACAATTGACTAAAATAAAAAAATAATGTATTATATTGTCGAAAAGAAAAGGAGATATTATGAATAAAATAGATTTATTATATAATACCATTGAGAATTATATTGCCATACAAAGTGTCAATTCTTTTTGTTTGGAAGCTGTTATGGAATCTGATATTGATGATGCTCAAAAAATTCCGCTTGATATGTTCAGCAACTTGACATCTTTGTTTGAAAGTTCCCCAGAGGAAATTCAAAAAGTATGCGATGATATTAAATTTTTTTCTCGTTTGAATGTTAACTCATTAGTTCGTTCTTTGATGGAAAAACTAGATGATGAAGAGAAACGTGGATTTATGCAGTATGCTAAAGAATGCGTTGAAAAAAATTGTGATGAAAATGGTGATTTCCTCTTCACAACAGAAACATATCGTGATATAATGAGAATGTATTGGACTTTTGAACGCAAAACTGTTAATAGGAGATTTAATAATGGAAACAAATAATAATGAATTGATTAATTCGATGGTTGAAATGTTGGAAGTTATCACTGATAGCACAGTTAATTTGGATAAGGAGCTTGGAGCAACTGCTGATTTTTCCAACTATCTAAAAATAAAGGTAAAAACCGAAATGGGTGGACATATACCTCAAAAGGATAATGTTTCTGGTGTAGAGTATTGTGTTAAACCTAATATTGTTATGAAAGTTATTGAATCTGTTTAATTATGGATATCCGTGAGAATTATTTAGTACAAAGTTTCCATTTAATTGAATTATCTTATAAACAAAGTTATCTTTTTGGTCGAATTTTTGATAATCTTGATATAATGGAATCTGCACCATGTGCTGCGAATTTCAGAGATGCTCTTTTTCATTTCAAACGATTATATGAGTCGGATTTTAATGAAGAGTATGTTGCACAATTTGAATCAATTGTAGAGCATTCAAATAGATTGTATAAAGATTCTGTTGTTCGCTTAATCCAAGTGTTGATTTTTTCTTTAAATAAGTTGATGCAAAATGCAGATGCTCAAGAAGAATATATGTGTTTATATGATTTTAAAACAAGTTTAAAAGATATACAATTGGAGTTGCGATTAAGAAGTTTGGAAATCAAGAGGCCGTTGGACGATCAAGATTTTTTAGTTACTGCAAATAAAAAAATAACAGAAGTATTGAAAACGCTCAAAGAAAAAGGGTTGTTATTGGAATTAAAAAAATGCAATAGTGTTTTTTCGGACAATGTTGAGCACTAATATAACAATCATTTAAACATAAGACACCCAGTAGTTTTTGCTACTGGGTGTCTTAGTCTTGCGTAGATAAGTAAAACTTATCTACGCTATTTTAACGAATTTATAGCCGTGTTTGTTACAGAAAACATCTGTCTAATGTAGTAAAGAATAATCCACCATAAACTTACTTCTGAAGTAATACCTTCCTTGTCATAAATTTTGTTGCCTTTTGGGTTGACTTTGGTATTGCCGTTTTCATCTCACTCCGAGCAAAGTTGTGTCATTCTTACTTGGAGTTTTAATTGCTTTATGCAAAAAGTGTTGTCACTCTAATAAAAATTTTTCTAATAAATACTATGATCGCTTTGAATAGCCTGACAAGCCAGCATTCTACCTTTAGGTTGCCGATTGCTTCGGTTATTTGCTCGGCATATTCATCAACTTGATCTTGTTGAGTAATATCAAGCGAATAGTCTATGCTGTCGATTATTTCTTGAAGAGCTGCAACACTTTCTTCTGTATAGACGGATAAATCTGACGGAATGGTGGCAATAGCTTTTTCAAGAGACGAATAATCTGCAGGTTTTAAGATGAGTTTTTGAACTGCTATGGGTATTTCTTCTGCCCATTTATCAACCTGTGCCTGATTTGTTATATCAAGGTTCTCGTCTATTTCGGCAAGAATAGCTTTGAGTTCCGCTGAACTGTCATCTGTATAGATTGACAAATCGCTCGGCACAACCTTTATAGCTATTTCAAGTTCTGCATAATCAGCAGATTTTAGAACTAACGCAGCAATCGCATTATTCACTTTGATTACATATTCATCAACCTGCTTTTGCTGAGTTATATCAAGGCTCTTATCAATACTATTGAGAACATCATTCAATGCATTAACACTCTCATCGGTGTAAATAGATAGATTAACAGGGATTTTTGCAATGGCAGCTTCAAGTGCTGTATAATCTGCAGATTTGAGTTTTAATGCTTCAATTGCTTCTGTCAGTGCAATTACATATTCATTAACCTGATCTTGCTGAGTGATATCAAGACTTCTATCAATACTATTGAGAACATCGTTCAATGCCGTAACACTCTCATCTGTGTAAACAGAAAGATTTACGGGGATTTTTGCAATGATGTCTTCAATTTCTGAATAATCTGCAGATTTGAGTTTTAATGCTTCAATTGCTTCTGTTAGTGCAACTACATATTCATCAACTCTTTTTTGGTGTAGGATATTAAGATTTCTATCAAAGCTGTTGAGAATGTCATTTAATACCGCAACACTCTCATCGGTGTAAATAGAAAGATTTGCCGGGATTTTTGCGATTGCATCTTCAAGTGCAGTATAATCTGCCGCATAAAAATGTAAACTGTTTTCAACAAAATTAGTTTTAATTTCAACCACATAATCTCCATCTGTGCTTGTTACAAGACAATAATAATACGGATAAGATTCAAAGTCAGTAGGGTCAAAGACTTTGTTTGTTGCTCCGTCAACAGCCGTTCCGTTCAGGTTCGCCGGATTATCTGTACCGTACCATTGATAGGTCAAATTAACCCCAACGGCATTAGTTTCAAGCGTTTCAGAGACACTTGAATATATAGGTGCAGGCTGTAAAACAATAGTAGGTGCTCCTACAAATGGCAATTTATATTGTTTGGCATACTCTTCTGCATAAGAACCGTATGTTCCGTAAATTGTGAGATCGTAATCTGTTGCATCAAGAGAACATTCTGAAAATTCAGAAGAAAGAATTGCTGTTGAATTTTCGGCAGTCGGCAAACTTGAAGCGTTTTGGAGTTTCGGAGCATCAAGGTATGATACAGAGCTTTCAAGGAACGCATTTACACCTAAATCAGTTAAAGAAGGCAATTCAAGTTTAGTTAATGATTTAGTATATGCAAAAGCATAATTTGAGGCAGTTTCAAGCCCATCAGCATTTAATATTTCTACTGAAGAGTTTTTAAACACATAATTTCCGAGTTCTTTTGCGTTGGGTATAGAAACTTCCTTTAATGAACTTGTTTTTTCAAATGCGCAGTTTCCTATAACTTGAACATTTGGAATATATATATCTGTTAATTGGAAACATTCCAAAAATGCTTCGTCACAAATGGATTGAGCTTTCGGAAGTGAAACTTTTTCCAAATGTTTACATTTTCTGAAAAGACGTTCACATTCAATTTTAACAAGATTAGGAAAACTAACTTCAACTAAATTTAAACAATCGTAGAAAGTGGAATGATTTATATCTATAAATCTTGCCGTGAACTCCTTAAGACTCGGAATATCAACAATTTTCAGCCAATAACACTCTGAAAATGCACTGTGTTCCACAGAAGTAACCGAAGGTAAATGAACTTCTCTTAAGAAATCGCATTGAGAAAAGGCTTTGTAAGGAACCTCTGTTATCAAAGGAAGATATATTTCTTTTGCACCCGCACCGATAAATGCATATTCTCCGATTTCCGTTAACTTCGGGAAATATAAACTTTTTACTCTGCCTAAAGTCATACACTCAATTTTCTCAAGATTTGGAGCATCAAATTTCACAACAGACCCACTCCAAATGCCATCATAGCCAACAAACTTCAGTCCTTTTGCTGAAATGTAAATAGCATTATCAACAAACAGTCCTTCATCTTCAATGCAGATTAATGTTTCCGGTAAAACAATGCTTATTATATCATCGTCATTTATAGCGTATTCTCTGATTCCCGTTACCGTTATTCCGTTTATTGTTTCAGGAACAATTAATTCTGTAAGACTACCAGTGTATGAAGTTAAGTATCCGTCAGGATCTATAGTAAAGTCATTTTCACTTGCATAATACAACACTCTGTACTCAGCTGTGTTATGCAGACTTCTCATTCCGTCGGGAGAATATGCAACAGCTCTTATCGACTGTGTTCCTGTTATTTCAATGGGTGAAGAATATAGAGTGGCGGAATCTTTTGTGGGATAGGTTTCGTCAGTTGTATAGTAGATTTCATAGCCTTCCGGTGCAGAAATTGCAACCTCAAATTCATTGTGATATGTACCTGATTCAACGGAAAACTCAGGTTTAATTGCGTCTTCATAACCCAAGGCAATTCCAACGGCATTCTGTATTTGTGGCATTCCGTAACCGTAATAAAGAGTGTCGTCATCAACATATTCTTCAATAAATGCTTTGCAAAATTCCCAGTAATCTTCACCTTCATAACCGTACATAATATGAAATCCGTCATAATAGGAAAGCTCTTCATAAGGAACAGAAGATTCTATCAGAATGCTTTTCACTTGATTGATTGTTAAATCGGGATTAACTGCCAAAACCATTGCTGTCGCAGCTGAAATAAACGGAGCAGAAAAAGATGTTCCGTGTGATTTTTTTGAGTCGGGGAATTCAAGGCTATGACCGGGTGCAACAAAATCGACTTCTTCGCCGTGATTCGAGAATATGCTGTAATGTCCTTTGGAATCTATTGAGCCAACTGTAAAAACTTCATCAAATGCCGCAGGATAATGTTTGCCTGCATCTCCGCCATCATTGCCTGAGGCACAAACAACAATAATACCTTTGCTGTACGCATATTTAATAGCGTCATAAATTGCGTTTGAATATTCATCAGAGCCAAGGCTCATATTGATAACGTCCGCACCGTTATCTACAGCTAATTCTATTCCCAATGCTATTGATGAATAGCTGCCTTTTCCTTCACTATTCAATACTTTATATGCAACCACTTTTACATTTTCTGAGGTGTTATCAACAATAATACTCGAAACATAAGTTCCGTGAATATTATCCGCTTTGGCACTGGCTTCTGCACCTGAATCACTGAGATTATACCCTGAATCAATAACTCTGTTGTTTAAGTATTCTCTTTGAAAATGTGCACCCGTATCCAGAATAGCAACAACTACTTCGTTTTTCGAAACACCGCTGTTTACAGCAAATTCTTTTGCCTCATCACCTTGCATCATATAATTGCCGTAAGACACCGCTTGGCTTTCAACAATTCCGTCAAGCTCTGCCCATTTTACAAAAGGTAAACTGTTATAGTATTCAACAGCTTTTTGAGCCGTTTCCGCATCAGAATACTGATAGATATATCGATTATTGTTTCCGACAACACATCCTGCGTTTTTGTATGTATCTGGTTGGTATGTAGCCTTAACAATAACTCTGCACGCTACCGAGTCTTCAAGCTCTTTGCCATCTGCAACTTCTTCCGCATATAACTCGGACATATCCTCCGCAAATTCTTCAATGGAGGTATTTGTGGAAGCATTAACAGGCAAAGTAAAACTGTAAAACGTAAACAGTATGGATATTGCTAATAAAACACTTATAATTTTCCTCATACAAATACCTCCATTGGTAAGATTTTAATGGACTTTATTTAACCGCTTCAATAATATTATCTTTATTTGCTAATAAATAATCATTGAACTCCTCTGATTCCCACTCTATTTTCTGGTATCTAACGGACATGTCTTTAGTTCCAAATCCGAGGTTAGAGACGGGATAATAACATATACCTTTTGATTGATAACCGCTACCATAAACAGTATATCTGTTATTATCATCAGGTTCAACTTTAGCCACACCAAGATACGAAGTAGGCCAAATAAATCTTTTATTTGTCTCAGCGTTAAAATAACTCAAAGAAACATAATTGTTCATTTTGAAAACTAAAGCCAAATTCTTCAGAGAAACATTTGAAGAAAATGATACATTTTCAAAAATATCTGTAATCATTTCAATGGCTCTCGGCATACCGTTATAATTCGAATATGAATTTGCATCTTGATAGTAGTATGCATAGAGTTCATCCTTAACAGAATCATAAATTAATTCTATGCCCGTAGAATCCGTAAAAGAAGTCAACGATTTCGACAATTCAGCTTGTATGCCAACCACCTTTGTTGCAGGTTTTTTGCTTGATGCAGTGCCTTTGCAGTTAACAGGATCGTTATTATAGTATACAAAAGGATTCGCATCAAAGGGGTTGTATATATCAGAAGCTATTTCTTCAACATTGCCAACATTTATATATCTGCCATATTCCGGAGAATAATATCTGTTTTGGCAATAATACAGTCCGGTTTCTTCATCCATTATTGCGCTGATGTAGGTAGCCTGAGACGCATCAGTTGAAAGCATTGTTGAAGCTCTAATAGCCAATATAGCGGACAAAGCTATAAGTAAACCCTTTCTAAAATCATTAGCCGCTTCTATTTTTTGATTTAATTCTTCTGAAAAATCATTCGAATTGCTTATTTCCAGTTTGCCGTCCGGTGTATAATTACAGCCAATCGTATAGTTGGATTTTTCGCTATATATTGCAACAACATTTCCCTGACCATCTTTTATAAACCAGAAAATATCCTCATTTGACAAATCAGGATCATTCTCACCATTGGTAAGACCATTTATACAAAATCTTAAACCAATAGGTTCATCTAATTCATCATATAAAATGGCAGCATCGATTATAACGGATGTATCACTTGGAAAATCAATTCTATATCCCATAAGTTTATTGTTATCCCAAACATAATCCATTATCATATCTACTGTTTTTGTTTCTGGTTCAATTGGATTATAGTCGGAATATAAGATTTTTTGAGTTCTCCTGCCTTCGTCGTCATATTTGTATTCGTAAAGCGAATCGTCATCTGCCGGTCTAACGGTATGAAGTTGATTTCCTTCCCACTCTAGATGATATGTTTGGACTGTATTCCCATCAATTCTATGATACTTATTAGGATTGCCATATAAATCAGGGGTAATATATTTTGGAACGCCGTTAACTTTATATTTCGCCAATACATCACTATAGTTTTCATCATACTCAAACTCGATAGTTTTAAACGGTTCATCCGAAGTAACAACAATGGTATCATTTTCATACTTGAAACAATTAGTACCAGAATAAATTTTCTTTTCTGTAACATTTCCAAAATTGTTATAAGTATATTCGGTATATGTCATTTTTATAAAATCTGCTTCTTTTACTAACTGTCCAGCAACATCATATTCATAATAATATTTTAAATCTCTATTATTATCGTTTTGCTTGTAGTAAATATGAGTTATTCTTCCTGCTTTATCATACGAATACTCACTGGTAAATTCGTTGAGTACCGTGCCTGATCCTACAGGGCCACTTCGTATTGTAGAAGAATAAGAACCTAATAAATTTGTTGTTAAAGTACCATCTGCATTATTCAAGTAGGTACTTTCATTTTCAATAGAATGTTTTATTGTATAATCTTCATTGTTCTGAACATCTTGTTCACTAACAATTACTGATGAGTTCTTTATTCTTCCAAAATAATCATAGGCAGAATAACTATCAAATTTAACTGGATTACCTATATTTGTAGTTGTACTTGATGAATAGGTTGTTATTTTTGACTCGTTATTATATGTTGAATTGTTAGGTGTCTTTGTATACCCAACAGAAAACACATTATATACTTCAGCGCCATTATCGATTGACTTTGAATATAACAAATCTCCCTCAGACTCATTGCCGTCATTTTTTACAAGCTCGTGAACTTCAAACGAGTCAACTGAATATTTAATAATTCTACAGCTGACATAATCTTTTATTGTTTCTAAATCGCCACTTACATCATCATATTCATAACTATAAAGTAAGTTCAGATCTGAAGATGGAGTAGAACGTTCAGATATGGAAGTGATTTTGCCATCATCATATGTGTATTCTAATACATATCCGTTTGAATAGGTTATTGTGTTAAGGGTTACATTTTCATTGGTTGTAGAACCGTGAGAAATCAATGGAATATCATCATTTCCTGCTGTTGACACAACAATCCCCTCTAATTCACCATATGAGTTATAATTAAACTGGTAAGTCATATTGTTGTGAACAACCGACGAGATTTTGCCATACTCATATTCATATCTTGTTGTATTATAGATTTCTGTGTCTTCGTTGTTTGCATTTTTAGTATAACCAACAACACGTGATACTTCTGTTAATGCTCCCAGTGCATTATATGAATATTTGTCAATGATGTCTGTTGAATCGTCACCCATATCTACATGTTTCTCTGATAAAAATCCAGTGAATTGATTATAGCTAAAATTCGTTGTAACATCATTACTGTCTGTAAGTTCCGTCAAATAGTTGGTTTCGGCAGAATAGTCATACAGTGTTCCCATCTGATTTACTCCGTCAGACAAAACATCGTTTGTATTGAAGTTGTCATTTTCATTTGATGATGAAGATGAATCATCAGATGTATTGTTATCAGGTGCGGGAGGATCAAAAAATGTTACGTTATCTTCCGAAGCATTATAAGCTAACGCATTGTCAAATTCAGCAAGACCGTTTTGATATGAATACACAAACCTAAATTCAATATATTCAAAACTATCAGTTAATTTGAACGCACCCATTCTATATTGCACTTCGTTGTCCATAGTAGGATCAAATGCCAACCTATATAGCAATTCCTCGGTTGATTCTAAATCGTTATCACCCCAATCCACTGCTCCATATATTTCAACTCCAAAAAAGTGTGCATCTGTAGGAACTGCACTGGTAGCTCTTGCATGACAGCCAACAGCAATAATATCCCCGGCGGTTCCATCTATTTTAGCGAATTTATTGGCGTATCGTTCAAATCCTATGGAACCTTCAATTGTTCCATATTCTGTGCCATTTCCGTCTAAATTCCCCCCTATTATTTCTAACGAGCTATATGCATCAGTATACCACTCATTTTCGAACACAGATTCATCTTTTTCAAAATCTCCGTTTATCAGATTATTCTCGATTTTTTCGGGTGAAAGAATTTGTGATACGTACTGTCCATCATCACTTGTAGCATACTCAACATAATAACTGTCTCCGTTATCGTTAGTATAATAAAGTAAGTTTAATTCTTGGTTATAGTGAATGGTTTCAGTATTGTTCTGCATATCAGTAAATGTTCTTTGATATGTAAGGTGTCTTTCGATATCAAGCAATGAGTTTTGCAAATATTTTTCTTCCTCGGGCATACCATCAATATATGCTTTGTTGAAAACATATTCTTTAAGGCTAAACACACTCGGATAGTTATCAACATCTATTTTTGTATCAGAGTTATTGGTGTAATCAGGAACTTTTCCGGTGTAATTAATTTCAAGTTTTCTTTTGTCAATATCAATTATACCGACTAATCTTCCGTTATCATAGAGATATTCAACTGTTAACCGATCAACTTCCGGAGTTTCAGAATCATAAGGATATGTTACTTCACTTAATGCAATATTTCCATCCGGCAACAAGGTGTATGTGTATGTCATTACGACATCAACGCCATCGATGCTTATAGTTGAGTATTGGTTGTCATCTGTTTTTTTCTGATAATAAATATAGTTTAATGCAAACTTATCTGAATCTGGTTCACCATCCAAATTATAATCATTGCTGTATTCAAAGTAATATCTATATCCTGAATTATTTTCAATGCTGGTAATATAATCCTGCGTTGCTTCGTCATGATAATTAACTTTGATAAAATTACTAATATTATCAATTCTTTTTATCTTTCCTGCTGTTCCAAATGTGTAGGTAAGACCGTCAGGGGAGATAATGGTTACACCATCATAGTTTTCACCTGTTATATTTGTAGCGCTTATATTCAGCGTATATCCTTCACCGTTTTCATCATGCCACGCATTTGATCCTTCTGCGGAAGGCTTAAATCTTATTGTTCGCCCATCAAAAGCACTCCACGCGATTCTTTCGGAGGCTTCAGCTTTTATAGGACTTTCATAATTCCAATGTGAACCCACTCCAGCGGGATTTGCGTCAACATATGTTTTAGAGAAATCAAAATATCTATACAGGTTAATTGGCATTTTTCCTGTTGGATAGTACATTTCATTTCTTTGGATTGTTATAGTGTTAGTAAAGTCATTTACAAGAACTTGACCTGCTTTTCCCATGTCAATTGAATGATATGTAAAATCTGTATCATACGCATCAACTATAAGATATCTCCTGGTTAGATAACAATTACCTATAGTTGCTCTAGAAGCATCATCTGGAATTATTATAATCCCATTATTATCCAGTAATTTTTTGCTCCATTTGACGCAGAGTTCAGTTATATCCAAGCAACCAATTGTATCACTTTTTATAAAAGCAAAATTATCTGTAACATTTTCTTGGCGTTTAATGCTGTTTGGAACGACCGATGAATATGAATAAATTTCACTTTCTTCATTTAATCGATATGCTGTTAGTTGTTGCGTACCGTTTATTTCCCAATCCTCTAATATTCCATAAGCGTACATTAATCCCGTTCCACCTGTTTTGTTAACTGTAAACTCCACATTAAGACTTTGATTAAGGGTAATTTGATTTGTGTTTGAATATGAGACTAAGGAATCAGGAATCCTAACAAACAACCTATTAGTCTTGTTAACTTGGTTGGTCGTCACAACGGCACCACTGCTACCAATAACATAAGTATCATTAAGCGGATGTGAATTCTCTTCATCCACAATTAAACTGAATGTAGAAACACCACTATCATTCTGTTCTTCAGATATCGACTCTACAAGTTCATTGCAATATGATGTTACTTCTTCTACGGATTCGGGCATATCCATATTGTTTGCGGGTTCTTCCCATTGTCCATCAATGTTTTTATGTATGGGTTCATTGGAAATGACTTCATAAAACGAACCATCAGCCAGTTCGTAAACTTTTGTGTGTTTATCTCTTTTGCTTTCAACTTCTCCAACAATTGCAGGCATAGTTTCCGATGAATCATCAATTGAAACCATTTCGTCAATTGACAAACCTGACTCCGCTATAGCCGTAACAGCAATAGATATAGTTTGAATCATCAATGCCAAAACAAGAATCATTGAAATTGCTTTAAAACCTGTGCGGTTTTCTTTGATAAAACTAACAAGCTTTTTCATTCCATATACTCCTTTAATAATATTCTTGTTGCACTTTTATAACATTTACTTAATATTGTTTACAATAAAACTCCTTTCATATCAAACTCTCTCCTACATATTAATTATATAGAAGGCTGTTATTGCTTTCAATGTTTACAGCAACATCGTTGGACAACACAGCGCAATCGTTTAAGTGATATCGCAGAAAAGCACTCGGTGTTGAACTGAGTGCTTTTTTAAAACAAATTATAAAGTTGATTTGTAACTACTCTATAGATTTACACTTTGAGCAAAACGAAGAAACCAATACTATTATTCACTGTAAACTTCTATAAATTGCTCATGAAAGTAGTTTTATATAAGTAAACTAAGTTTATATCATATATTAGTTATAAATCGAATTACAAAACAAAGAAACTCCAGTGTGTGCAACAAAACACTGAAGTCCCTCTGCGTAGAACAAAAGCTGTTTTGATGTTGGAGAGGAACCGAAAACTGCTTATAAAACAGAATGGTAGTTTAAAAACAACGTTTCGCCTACAATTATTAATATATTATTTGCTGATAAAAAATCAATAATAGGTGCATTATCGTGGATTTATGATACAACATCGTTGGATAACACAGCGCACTCGTTTAAGTAATAATACAAAAGGCACTTGTGTAACCCAAGTGCCTTTTTACATCATTTTAAATATTAAAGTAATTGTGTAGTTATTCTTTAGCTTTGAGTTTTGAGGCGAACTCATAAAACCATTTAATCATTAATACTCTGTCTTCTTCGTTTAATGTTTGTAGAGTTCTTTCCATATCGGAAACATGCTCGTGAAGAACAATGTTTGAACTAAGACCCAACAAATAATCACAAGAAGTGTTAAGTGCGTTAGCTAATGCAGCTAAATTGTCGATGCTAATTTTTCTTGACCCCGTTTCAATTCTACTTATATAACAAGAATCTGAGTTGATTTTCTCTGCGAGTTCTGCCTGTGTAAGATTAAGTTTTTTTCTCTGTCTTTTTACTAATTCACCAACAGTAATTTCTAACATTTTTCTCACCGCCACACCTAAAAATTTCGCAGTATCTTTATAATTAACATCTATATATTATATTATTTTAAAAATATAAAAAATGACATATTTGTCAAACTTGACAAATGTGTCATAAGATTGTATTGTTTAATTAATTAATTTGTGCTTTGAGGTGCAGAAATGATCTCTGAAAAAATTAAGTCTATTCGAGAATTTATAGGTTTATCTGAAATGCAGGTCTCAAATATAATTTATATGAATAGTTATAAGTATAAAAGATGTGAAATTAACGAGGCATATCTTAGCATAGAAAAATCGTTATTGTTATCTATTGCTTATAAGATTCCTTTAGACGAATTAATACTTGAGAAATACTCAACTGAGGATATATTGAAGAATGATTACTTGAACCACTTGAAAGACTTGGATAAAAAATGTATTGAAGCGATATTGAAAGATAATCTTTGTTCTTATTTTATTCCGAAAAGAAAGAAATTTAACTATACGACTATTGATTTGATTTTGAGAAACGAACGGAAATTGCTTGGAATAAAACTCAAGAAAATCAGACAAGAGAAACAGCTTGATATACAGATGGTTGCCAATATGTCAGAACTTGAAATTTTGGAGTATAGAAATTTTGAATCTGGTTTTTCTTTTCCTAATCCAGTTCAGCTTGTTCGTCTAACAGAAGTTTTAGAAACATCAATAAATGATATAATAAAATTATAAAAAACAAGACTGCATTTCGTGTTTGATAGCGAAACGCAGTCTTGTTTTTGTTCAGATTAGCTTCATTTTCTGTACTTTTCAAGGCCATTAGGCACTTGGGGCTGATGAAGAACAGCAACACTAGGGGAATTTACAGAATTAATTCCGATAAAAAGTGCAAGTGAGGCCAGAAGTGGAGCAAAACGCACAAAAAAATTTCTCACTTTAATTTCTCCTTTCTTTCTAAAATTATCATCTCTATTTTAGCTACTAAAACAGTAAATGCAGCAAAAATAAATCCTATAAAAAAAGAGAGATGTTGGGTCATATTATGTTCGATAAATAACACAAAAAAATGCATTAAACAAATAATAATTGAAAGAAAAAGACCAATTAAACGATTTTTATTTTTCCTGTATGTAGTCATTGGATTATTTGGATGCTCAACAGGTGAACATAAAACAATTATTAAGGCTGAAATAATAGTAAATGGAAACAAAATCAAATCTGCATAATGCTTTGTGTAAATATAACAATAAAACAACAAAGAAAAAAAATAAATTGATATTGTACCAAAAAAACAAGAATAATAATGTTTAGCGTGGTATCCGCCGCATATAGTTCTTGTTCCCAAAAAAGCAATCAAAAAAAATAATGTTTCAATAATCTTATTAAGCATTGCTGAAACAATCAAAATAAATGCAATAGTAAAAATTAAAGAGACAAGTAGTTCAAACCCATATCTGTATATGCTATAATCACTACTTTTTATTATACCAAATTCAATAAATTTACTTGTGATTTTATGCGATATTTTCTTGTACATATTTTCACCAAAAACAAAAAGTGTATGAAATAACATTTCACACACTTATAATATATGTTAATTATTTAAAAATAAATAGTCATAGCAACATCGTAGCTCTATGATGCAACATCGTTTATATAAACACATACGCTTTGTTAATTTAACGAACGGTTTCCTAAATTAATATTAGCTGAAAAAACTCTATTTTCACAAGAAAACAGAACAATACCATCATATTTATTTGCAATAGCTTGAATACTCCTTATTCCGTATCCATGTATCATTTTGTTTTGCTTACTGGTAATAAGGTTTTCTGTATTAACATCAAATTCTACCGGATTTTTTACTGATATGGAAATTCGATCAGCGACTGTTATAAGTTTAAATTCGATTTCTTTACTATTTAATGATGATATTTTTTCGACAGCTTCTATGGCATTGTCCAAGGTATTACCCAAAATAATTCCAAGCTCTAATTCATCGATGTTTATATTCGATGAAAGTTTTACAAATAAATCAATTTTTATACCTTTATCTTTGGCGGTGTGTAATTTATCCTGAAGTATTGCATCGACAACTGGATTACCACTATTAACAATGTTGTTTGTTTTTAGGTTTATCCACTCTAAACTACTTTCCATAAATTGAAGAGCTTTTTGTATTTCTTCCTTTTTTATCAAACCTATAAGAGAAATCAATCTGTTTCTTGTATCGTGTCTGAATATTCGAAGTTCGTTTTGATATTTGTAAAGTTCTTGATAATGAACAATTTGTTTGTTTATATGTTTTTCAGCAAACAACAATTTTTCCTTGGTGTTAACAAGTTCATTTAGTTTTTCAACTATATAAAAAATAGCAACATTACCTAGAACAAGAATTATTGATGCTGAAAGCGTGATTATCTCGAAAAGTTTATCTTGTATTTGATAGCAACAGCGAACAAACAAAAGTATTATTAATGTGGATGCGATTGGTAATGGTAAGAACAAAAGTACTCGATAGATCTTTGGAATGTTGTTGTAAACAACCGTTTTCTTTTTAACAAGAAGTGTTAAAAAATAAGCTAAAAACTTTGATACAATTGTAGATGAAGCAAATATAATAATGTTATTTTGTATATAATCTACATTAACTTCAAAAAGCGAAGATAAAAGCGTAACAACAAACATTTCGGATAAAGCCATTGCTGCATACAGAAATAATAAATAGGCAATTCTGTTTTTCCACTCCATTTCATAAAGAAACAAAAGAAAAAAAATAAAAATCAAACTACCGATAACAATAAAAGTGGACTTAGCCAAAAAAAGATTAGTGTTAAAAAATTGAAAAAGAGTAAGAATTATGCAAAGAGGTATAAATAATTGTTTTTTTATACGAGGTTTATAATTATCTTTCAAAAAAAACAAAACAATAAACAACTCGCAGAAGTTTCCCGATAGATTGACAATATAATTCCCCATAAAATCACCACTTCCATTTTTGGATATATTTATCGAACATTTCTAATGCCTCGGCTCTTTTTCTGACACTAACCATCACAGCTTGTCCATCAGACAAAATAATTTCTTCTTTTGAGAATGACCTTATATAATGCATATTTACAATATAACTTTGATGAACCATTATGAAACCGTGGGATTTTAATTGCTCATATGCATCTGTTAATTTACCCATATGATCATATGTTTTTTGCGTTGTATGAATTAGCAACCGTCTTTTATAGCTTTCCATATACATTATATCGCTTATTTTGGGGTTGCTTCTCGTGTGATTCCATTTTATAGGAAAATGTTGATTGTTAAGTCGATATTTGTTTAGTGCTCGATTAAAAACATCGTCGAAATCGGGTTGTGTAATAGGTTTTAGAATATAATGCAATGCTTCATATTTAAATGCATCAAACACATAATTTCTATGGCTGGATACAAAGATTACAATTGTATCTGGTGAAAACTTTCTTATTTCTTTAGCCGCTTCAATGCCGTTAATGTTTCCCAATTCAATATCCAAAAAGATTATATCAAAGCTGTTTGAAGAAATGTTCTTTTCAATAAGTTCTTCTCCTGAATAGCAGTCTGAGATTATTGGCAAATTTGAGTCAGAAAAAAAGGGTAATAAGAATTTTTTTATTTCCTCATGAAAAACTTTGTCATCATCGCATATACAGATCTTCATAAAAAAACTCCTTTCTTGACATATTTTGAACCATTATTTCTTATAAATTAATATATATAATAAACCAATTATATAATAAACTATTAAGTATATTGTGTCAATTATCGATGTTGCGGTGTAAACCAACGATATTGCGGTGGTTGTTAAGATTTTATATTAAATTTAGAGTGTAGATTTATATTTTATAAATAACCGCTTAAAAACATATACTCAAATAACAGCAGAAATTACAATATATTTTATTTTTTTAAATAATTTGTTGCATAAAATAACCCAGAGGGGCAGAAAGACTATCCTGTGGGTTATTTTATGCTTTTATTTTTTTATATATAATATAATATAATTAATTTAATGGGAGGGCTTGAATTGGATAAAAAATTGCTTGGAAGATGCATAAAAACATATAGAATAAAAAAAGGCCTTACCCAAGCTGAATTAGCTGAAATGGTCAATGTTGCTACCGGTATGATTGGTTGTTACGAGCGAGGAGAAAAAGCACCTGGTAGAGATGTGATATTTGAACTTGCAAAAGTATTGGAGTTCTCTCTGGATTCCTTGATTATATCATCAAAAAAAATTAATGAAAATGCTTTGTCCAATGATTTTATTGAAAAATTAAACAAACTTACGGCTTTAGAACAAAAAGCGGCAATTAATGCAGCAGAAGCTGTGATAGATACTTTTTTAAAAAAATAATTTTATATATCTGAAAGGTGGTGATATGCGTTGATAAGTGATAATCGTATAAAAGAAATATGCGATTTGTATTATAGAGACGTGTATCGCTACTGTTTTTCTTTTGTTAAGAATGTTGATGATTCTCAAGATTTAACACAAGAAACATTTAAGCTTTTAGTTGAGAAATCACCAACACTCCAAGATGATAATATAAAAGCTTGGCTTTATTCTGTTGCATTGATAAAAATAAAGCAACATAATAGCAGCCGTTCCGTAAACAGTCAACACGTATCTTTAGATGATGGAGATAGTTGGTTATTGTACGACGAAGATGAGATTTACACTATTGAAGATATAATTTCCAAATACATATATGACACAGAGAGAATTCAGGTAGAAAAGCAAAAAATACTTGATTCACTTAGTAACCATGAACGAGCATTGTATGAAGAAGCATATGTTAAAAAGAGAAAGTACAAGGAAATCGCAAAAGAAAAAGGTGTAAGTAATACGACTATAAATGTTCAAACATTTAGGCTTAGAAATAAAATAAAAGCAATTGTAAAAAACATTTTTGAATTTTGTTTTACGTTTTTTATTTTATAATATGAAATCTTTTAACTTTTCTACTTATATGTTATATGAAGGGAGGTTAAAAGAAAGCAAAATTATAACAAAAGAAGGGAGATGAAAAACCGTGTCAATCGAACGCATTAACAATGATGAGTCGAATCAGGCTCTCATCGAAAAGTTAAGAGCAATTATAGAAATTGAATCCTCAAAACCGATTTCTGAACAAGATGTTGACCTCATTGATGAGTGCGTCGATTATCTCATGGAATTAGAAAACGGTATAGAGTTAACTGATGAGGAACTTGAAAACGGCAAGAAACAAATTTATATGTTACTTGACAAAAATAAAAAGCCTCAAAAGAAACGCAGTTTCAAAGGCTTATTAATTGCAGCATGCTTAGCAATATTAATACTTTTAGCTAACTTTGTTGCATTGGCGTGTGGTATTGATACTGTATCCATCCTTAAAGAATGGGGATATAACATTGTCGAAATGTTTGAAGGCGAAAAAGAAGAGGTTAACGGAGTTACAATAATTAAAGAAAATCAAATTCTTACATTTAAATCTGTAAAAGAATTCAATTCGAAAATGGAATTGGATATCTTAATACCATCTGTTTTCCCTGATGACAAAAGTTTAAATGTTATTTCTGTAGCCGGTTCGTATGATAAAAACAATAATTATTCATCGGATTATTATACAGTTTCATTTGTAACCAAGGATCCAAATACAAGTGTAATAATACACACGAATCCCGATTACTCTAAAGACTTTATAACTGCACCTGGATTCTTGTCTGAAGAAATATGTGGTTATGAATGTTATTCATTTGTTGAAGAATCAACAATACACTGTTATTTGATATGTGAAAATAATACATATATCATAAAAGCCAACAATAAGGTTGACTTGATAACAATTATTAAAAATTTAAAGGAGATCTAATTATGAAAATCAAAAAAATTATCTCATGTATTTTAGTGCTTGTTTTTGCAACTTGTTCCTTACAAACTGTTGCGTTTGCTAAAAATACAACTGAAGAGTCCACAGAGAATATTACAATTGAATTTCACAATGAAGTATCAGATGAAGTTAAAGCAAAGGTTATTGCTCATTTCCATGGCGAAGACAACGATACCGTTTCATCAAGAGGTATTACTTGCTCTCTTTTAGGTCATAAACTGGAAACTGGTTCTACATCCGTAGTTACTCACAAGGTTAGAACATCTGCTCCTCGTTGCCTAAGAGAAACATACAATTATGAAATTTGTTCACGTTGCGATTATTCAGAATATACTCTGCTCTACAGCGAATATATTTTCTGTTGCAATTAAAAATACAACAGTCCGCCCAAAAGCGGACTGTTTACTTTATTACGATAGTGTAAGGAGTCTACTATGATTTTGATTTCTTGTGTTGATGAACATATGGGAATTATGTTTAACGGTAGAAGGCAAAGCCAAGATAGTGCTTTGCGTGAAAGAATAGTTCAGGTTTCATCTAAATCTAAACTTTGGATGAATCGTTATTCTGAAACACAATTTAAAGAAAACAATGCATCACACATTAATATCTCAGATTACTTTTTGAATGAAGCTGCTAGCGGTGAGTTCTGCTTTGTAGAGGATAAGCAAGTAAAAAAATATGAATCTTCTATTGAAATTATAATTCTCTACAAATGGAATAAATCTTATCCTTCAGATATGTTTTTTGATATTGACTTAAGTGAATGGAAGTGTGTAAGGTCAACAGATTTTGCAGGAAATTCTCACGAAAGAATCACAGAGGAGATATACACTAGAAATGATTAGTTTTATCAAAAAATATTTCAACAAATATAAAGCCCTTAAAAAGTCACCTAAATTCATCATAACTACAGTTTTTTTCAGTCTTCTAATTAGCTCTTTAATTTTTGGTTGGGCAATGATTGAAGTGATTAGAAATCCTGAAGAATACACAACAACCCAATTATACGAAACAGTTATTGAAACTCAGGAAAACTTATTCGAAACTGTATCTGATGAACAATCTACTGCTACAGATACACAATTAGATGTTGATAGTAGTTTGGATATAACATCAAGCACATCGGCAGACATACCAAGCACATACTACACAAACGAAACATTAAATGTTACCGGTAAGACGGGATTATCTGATATTCCTCCTTTTAGTGATAAACCTTATGTTGTTTTAAACAATAATCAACCTTATTTTAATTCTTCGGATTATACTACTGATTCGTTTGAATATTATAGTTCACTTGACAATCAGGGTCGTTGCGGCATTGTGTATGCTTGTATCGGAAAAGAAATAATGCCAACCGGAGAACGTGGAGAAACAGGTCAAATAAAACCTACAGGATGGCATACTGTAAAATACGATATTGTTGATGGAAAGTTTTTATATAATCGTTGTCACTTGATAGGTTGGCAACTTACAGGTGAAACTTCAAATGAAAGAAATTTAATAACTGGAACACGGTACTTGAACGTCCAAGGAATGCTACCATTTGAAAACATGGTTGCAGACTACATAAAAGAAACTGAAAATCATGTGTTGTATCGTGTAACACCTTGTTTTGAAAAAAACAATCTTTTGGCACACGGAGTACAGATAGAATCTTATTCCGTTGAAGATGGCGGCGCAGGTATTTGCTTTAATGTTTTTTGCTACAATGTCCAGCCGGGTGTAACTATTGACTATTCTTCGGGGAACAGCAAATTAATAAATGACACTTCTGAAAACACCACTCCAAAAACCACAGAAAAGGTTAGTAAATCAACAACTCAAAAACCTACATCTAATAGTTTGGTAGAAGAAGCCAATTATATAGCAAACACTAATACAGGTAAGTTCCATTCTCCAAGTTGTTCATCTGTTGATGATATGAAAGAAGAAAATAAGATGTTGTTCAACGGAACCCGAGATGAGTTAATTTCTGATGGATATGTACCGTGCAAACGATGTAATCCATAATTTAAGTGAGCTTATACAGACCCCGAATTGTCTTAATGATGATTCGGGGTCTGTATTTTGTGAAAAACTAAAAATTAGAGAATAAATTATGAAATCTTTTGCAGAAAAAGCTTATATGTATATAGAGAGGGTTGTAATCACGAAAAAATATTTCGTGACATTTCATGTTTTTTGTCATATATATATTAAGATTGTTTTTGCTTCAAGTCGATTTTATTTAAATAACAGTACTTAATTTTTAATGTGTTGGGTAATGGTGATGAATTGTGAAAAACTTATTTATTTTTGGAAATGGATTTGATATACAACATGGCATAAAATCAAAATATGAAGATTTTCATCAATATTTACGTTCTTTATATATGAATGAAGAATTTACAATGAAATCTTTTAATGATTTTCAGCCTTGGCGTTTTGATGTGCCCAAAACGGGAACGCTTCTTGGACATTATGAAAATTATCAGATGATAGATGTTTTGGGGTTTTTAGATTATTGTCTTACAAGGACAGAATCTGGAACGAATCTTTACAATTTCTATGTGAATAGTGATTGGTGGTCTATAGAAAGCTCTTTGTCAAAACTAAATTTAGCAGAATTTTTTATAGAAGAAGATATGGATTTACGCTTTGATAATTATCCTATTGAATATAAAGTATACGATATTGCAGAATGTTTCAAATATTTAAATCGTATTGTATCTATGTGGGCAAAACAAATTGATATAAGTTTTGTTAAACCAATCGAAGGTTTTTCAAGATTGTTTGACTGTGAAAACGACTTGTTTTTTACTTTTAACTATACAAGAACACTTGAAGAAATTTATGGTGCAAAACAAGTAACACATGTTCATGGTCAAGCAGGACAATATGTGTTTTTTGGTCATCAAAAAACAGATGATGTGAGTGCTTTTTGTTATAAAAACAATATACCGAGTTATTGCGAACATGCAGCAAAAGTACTTTTGGAAATCACCCAAAAAGATACATTTGAAATTTCAAAAAGATTGGAAATGTATTACTTGTTTTTAGATAAGGATATTACCGATATTTATTCTTATGGCTTTTCGTTTTCTGATGTTGATCTTATATATATAAGCGATATATGTAAGTCACTTGATACACAAAAAATTATTTGGCATTTATCTGATTTTGATAACGAAGAAAAAATTGAATCTTTTAAATCCAAAATAATTGAATGTGGTTTTAAAGGGAAATATACTACATTCAATATAGATAACCATTCTGAAAAAATTAGCAAAACTAAATCGCCATATGAAGAATATTTATATAAACAGCGTAAATATCTAGGAGAATCTGAATTTGAACTTATACAATTTTTACTAGACCATTGCACTATAGGTTACAAGCGCCCTGATGGATACAAGAGAAATAGTGGAAATGTTTCGAAAAACACCGCAGACTAAATTGTTTTGAATCGGTTTGGTATGCTGATTTGGTTTTTGTGAAACACCTTTCATACATTCACAGAAATCAATATATCCTTTGATTTGCTTTGACAGATTAATCATTAATATCTACTCCTTACTGTTTTATGGGTATACTTATGTTAATCATATCAGAAATTTCAAAGAACAGACAGATTTCAAACCAATCAAATAAAATCGTATTATAAATTCAAAAGTCAGCGATAGACGACTTCTTATGCAGAAGGGTGTCTGTTGTTGGCTTTTTCTATTTTTGCAAAATGTAAACAATATGTGAATAATGTGTTAACTTTTTGGCAATTGTTGAAAAGTTTGCAACTAATAAAGTTTATCTTTCTTTTACAGAATACAGGAGAGGGGGTGTATGGCTATTTCAAATTCATCAAAACGACAAGAGAAGATTCTTGAGGTTTTAAGCATTCGACGTTTTGATACGATTGCAAATTTGGCTGATGAGTTTGGAGTTAGTCGATACACCATAATGAGAGATATTAGAATTTTGATTGAATACTCTCCTATTTATACTGTGAGAGGTCCGGCTGGCGGTGTTTATTTTGAAAAAGATTGTTTTTACACGAAAAGTGAATATGCAGCGAATAAATATTTATCGGACAAGCAAGAAAAAGCCATTCGGGATATAATTGATGGATTACCGCCTAATTTTTCAGAATTACATAGTATTTTAATTGATTTTGCCAGACCTAAATAGATATCTGACTTCTCCTCCATTGAACATGAAAAGGAAAACCTTTCATCTCAACCATAAGGAGAAACGATATAAATAGATATAATGCACCTTGAAAACTGAATAGCTTCACGGCAACAATCTTTCTGAAATAGCCGTCTGTGTGATACGCCAAGACCTGATAAGCGAGCGACAAATATCACGGCAGATAAATCGGTTGCTACCGATTGAGCGATGACAGCGGAAAGTGGCTACTCCCCATTGTGAAAAGTCATAAATGACTGAGTAGAGTGAGAGGCTTCGTAAGTGAATCGGAGGGTTAATGAACGAGTGTGATTTTGCAAATTACAGCCGAGTAATGAAGCATTGTTGATTAAATTTAGAAATATGAAGCGTTTTTTGTCGCTCTGTATTTGTGATTTTAATCGAAAAATTATAAGGACAGTGATTATTTGTTTGAGTGTTATGCTGATGTTTTAAATGTTAAAGAGTCCGCAAAAGCAATGAATATTGGTATAAAAGCAATGTATCGTATGCTTAAAGAAGGCACTATAAAATCTTTTATGATAGGCAACAAATATTTAGTCCCAAAGGTATTTTTAGAGGATTATATAAATGAGATACGCCAAGGTTTACAAAATGATCAGTGATTAGTTATAATGACATTAAGTTGTATTATCTAATCACGGAAAGGAGAAAAATGACTGGTAGTTTACAGATTAAAAATGGCAAATATCAGATAGTATTGAATCTGACGGATTCAAATGGTAAAAGAAAGCAAAAATGGATTTCCACTGGACTTGATATTAAAGGAAACAAAAGAAATGCTGAAAAAATATTAAGAGAGAAACTTGAGGAGTATGAAGATCATCAAGTTATAAACTCTGATATTATGTTTCATAATTACTTGCTTCATTGGCTTGATTGCGTAAAAAATAACATTGATATTATTACTTATCAAAGTTATTCTAGTGTTGTTAATTCGCACATTATTCCTTATTTCAAAATGAATCCTTGTCGTCTTTCAAAACTGAATAGAGAAGTAATTCAAGAGTATATTGATTTTAAAGCGACAAACGGAAGACTGGATGGTAAAGGCGGATTAGCACCTAAGACAATTAGGGAGCAGAAACTTATTATTCAGCTTGCTTCGAAAGAGGCTATAAAGGAAAAGTTGATTTCTGTTAATCCTTGTGAGCTTGTTAAGGTTCCTAAGGCAGTAAAAAGAGAAGCGACTTTTTATAATCAAGATGAACTTGAGCAGCTTTTTCAGAAATCAAGAAACGAAAAACTTTACCCACTTATATACATAACGGTTATATATGGATTGCGAAGAAGCGAGGTGCTGGGTTTAAAGTGGGATAGTGTAAATTTTCAAAATAAAACAGTCACTATTAAACATACCGTTGTCAGACATAACAGTGTAGTCAGAAAAGACACAACCAAAACAGCATCAAGTTATCGTATATATCCAATGGATGATGAAGTTGAAAATCTTCTTTTAAAAGTTAAATGTGCAGAAGAAATCAACAGAAAAACTTTTGGTGATTGTTATATTGAAAACGATTATATCTTCAAATGGGAAAATGGAGTTCCATATAACCCGGACTATATAACGAGCAAGTTTTCTAAGATTTTAAAACACAATGATTTGCCACATATAAGATTTCACGATTTAAGACATTCTTGTGCGAGTCTTTTAATTGCAAAAGGTTTCTCTTTAAAAGATATACAAGATTGGTTAGGTCATGCGGATTTCAGTACAACAGCAAATTTCTACGCTCATCTTGATATAGGCAGAAAAAAGTCAATTGCACAGTCTATGAGCAATTCTTTCTCGGATTTATGTTAGATGGTGTGTTAGATGCAGACGATTTTGGGACAAAAAAAAGAAAACCTCAACATTCCAAAAGTCTAGGAATATCAAGGTTTTCTATTGGTTGCGGAGACAGGATTTGAACCTGCGACCTCCGGGTTATGAGCCCGACGAGCTACCGAGCTGCTCTACTCCGCGATATATTCTGTTTGCTAAGTGCTTTATTATTATACACGAATTTTTGGAAAAGTCAATAGTTATTTTTAAAAAATGAGTATTTATTTCAAAATTATTTTTCTTGCTTTTATTATATGTTACAATGCAGATATAAATTTATATAATATTCACTAAAAATGTTCTGTTTTTCACTTGCGGTTTGACAATTTGATTATATATGTTATTATATTTATATTAATCCTTTGTTCCCTAAAAGGAGATGAGATGTTGGATAAAAATGAAAATGTAACTGTTGAAACAAGTACGGCTGATTTCTCGCAAAAACGCCTTATTCGACCTCGTGAGATTGCTGCTTTTGCTGCGACTTCATACACGATTAATAATCTTACCTCGTTTGTCGGTGCCACAAAACAGTATTTTATGATGAGCTTTATGGGGCTTTCAGGTACGGCTTACGGCACGCTGAGCATGGTTTCGACTGTTTGGGATGCTCTTGATGACCCTATTTCGGGTATCATTATTGACCGATGCAGAACCCGTTGGGGCAGACTGCGTCCTTTTTTGATTTTTTCAATGCCGTTCTGGGCAATAGCATCTGTTTTGTTTTACACCGTTCCGCTGAATTTCAGCTATACCCAAACGTTTATTTATGCCCTTGTTTCAACAATAATTTACGGCATAGGTTTCTCATATCTGAGCGGTTGGGAGCTTTTGCTTTATAACATAACGCCGAATACCAATGAACGAAGCACATTGATTGCAACTCAGAAATTCGTTAACCTTTTCACCTGGCTTCCGTCGCTTGTTCCTGTTTTTGTTGACTTTGTTCCGGGTGTTACGAAGAACGTTATTACTCAGCCTGAGGTTTATAACGGTTTCTCGATTTTCTTTGTACTGTTTGCGGTTGCAGGTGCGCTTTTCGGTTTCTTCAATATGCGTGAGCGTGTTTCGATTGCATCAAAGGAAGAAATGAAAGAAACGGGATTTTTTAAATCGGCAAAATCGATTATCACTTGCCGTCCTCTCGGTGCGCTTCTTCTTTCTAATTTCTTCGGCGGTATCAAGGGCGTTGGCGGTGCGTCGGAAGATTTCTTCTGGCTCAACTGCACAGGCAAGCTTTCAAACCGTCTTCTCTGCAGCCTTTTTACAGGTATACCCAATTATTTTATAACTCCTCTCGCACCTAAACTTATTGAAAAAATCGGTCTGCGAACAACAGCTGTTTCGGCAGGTCTTTTCAGCGGTTTAGCTTATACGATTCTTTATTTCATCGGATATAAGCCCACAGGCAACAGCATTGTTGACTTTATCATAGTTACCGTCGGTCTTACAATATGCGGCTTACCCAACCACGTTATGGGTGTTTGCGATCCCTTGCTCAAGGGTGATATGTATGACTATCTTGAATGGCAGACAGGTATACGCAACGAAGGCATTGTCAACGCAGTTTCAAGCTATGTCAACAAGCTTTCTTCAAGCGTGCATTCATGGCTTTCGGGTGCAGTTTTTGACTGGATTAAATTTAAATCTCAAAAAGATATTTACGGCAACATTATTCCGCATAAGAATCCCAAAGTTTTGCAGGGTATCTGGGGCATTTTCTGCCTTGCTCCTGCGGCGGCAAGATTCGGTTACGGACTTTCGCTTCTTCTTTTCAACGTTCACGGCGAAACAAAGGCTCGTATGCTTAAAGAACTTGAAGAGCACCGAATAGCCAGAACGGCAATCAAACAAAAGGATTTATCGGATACAATCACGGAGACAGATAATGATTAAATACAGAGAATTCAAAATATTTTCAGAAGCACAGCCGCCTCAAAAGGCGGCGGAGCTTTTTGCGGATGAACTCAGAAACAGAACAGGTGATATCTGTGTTGAGTATTGCGGCAAAGCTGAAGCAAACTTTTCTTTTGTGCAGGATTCAACCCTTTCAAAAGACAGTTACAGAATCGACTGCGCAGATAATTGCGTTTCGATTTTTGCAAGCGGAATCAGAGGCTTTATCTTTGGTATCGGTATGTTTCTGCGCAAAATTGAAAAAGACGGCAACGGAATTATTCTCGAAGAAGATATCAGCGGCATTTACGTTCCTGATAAATCCATTCGCGGTCATCAGGTGGGCTACAGAACAACGCCCAACACCTATGATGCGTGGAGCTATGAGGATTATCGCAGATATTATCTCGATATGATGTTCTTCGGTTCAAATACCGTCGAGCATATCCCTTATGAAAGGGGAGTTTCAAAGCGCAACAGGCTGATGAAATATGATGAGGAAGAATTCATCGTTAAGGCAAGCGAAATGGCTGATGAATTTGACCTTGACGTTTCTTTGTGGCATCCCAATAACGATGGCGAAACTATTGATTTTGCAGTTAAAAGACGCAAAGAGTTATATAAAAAAATCCCCAGACTTAACGTTGTTTTTCCTCCGGGCGGTGATCCCGGTGAGCTTCAGCCTGAGGAATTTGTTTTAAGATGCCGTGAAATCGCAAAGGCGGCAAAGGTATCGCACCCCGACGTGCAGATGTGGCCTTCGGCGCAGCAGCCTCATTCAATTCCCGATTGGGGTATCCGCTTCATAACTGAAATGGAAGAGCTTCCCGATGAAATTGACGGTGTTATCATCGGTCCCAACAAGGCATTCCCGATTGACGAGCTTCGCCGCAGACTGCCTGCAAAGTATCCTTTGCGTCTTTATCCCGATATTACCCATAACGTGAGATGTGAGTATCCCGTTCATTTTGACCGTGACGATTGGCATTTTGCGCTCACAACTGGTCTGAGCCGTGAATGCACAAACCCCAGACCCCGTGAATACAGGCTCATTCACCGTCTTACAAGACCTTATGTTGTTGGCTCTGTGAGCTATTCCGAGGGTATAACCGATGACGTTAACAAAGCAGTTTGGGCGGATATGGATTTCTTCCCCGATTGTGATTTGAACACAACTCTGCTTGATTATTGCCGCCTGTTTTTCTTCGGTGCAGACGTGCAGAAGCTTGCCGATGCAATAATGCTTCTTGAACTTAACTGGCAATGCGACCCTGCGGAGAATCCTTCAATTGATAACACACTCCGCATCTTCAAAGAGCTTTCGGCTGATTATCCTTTCCTTAACGGCAATTGGCGCTTCCTTCAGCTTCTTATGAGGGCAAAGTGTGACTGGGTGATTCGCCACAGACGCATTTTTGAGCTTGGACTTATCAAAAAAGCAACCCGCGAAACCAGAAGCGGAAATCTTGAAACGGCAAAAAGCATTCTTCTTGCCGATTTTGACGAGGCTTATATCAAAGAACGCAACGACATCACCGAGCTTGCAAAACGGCTTTTTGAGCTTATCGGTCTGCAGTCTGATATTGAAAATTATTGTGCCGATAACTGGGAGAGAGGCGCAATCCTTGAAACAATGGATTTGCCCGTCACAGACAGAAAATGGCTTCTCGGCAGGCTTGATGCCGCCGCGGAAACGGCTGATGCGGCAGAATATATGCTTAAAATTCTTGAGCGTAACAAGGTTGACAGTGATGAATATTATTTCTCGGTTGCGCTTAACGGCCTTGAGCAGTGCGGTGTTGCACAGAGCGGCGAGGTTTATATGAACTTTCAGGGTGACAGACCGAACGTGAATAACGGTCAGATGCCTACCTGTATGTTTAAGGTTTATGATAACCTCACCTTTAAATGCAAAATCGGCGGTCTTACTGCGGATTGCGATTATACCTTGCGTGTGACTTATGTCAACAGAAAAATTGATTCTCACAACCATAAAATTACGGTTAACGGCAACGTGATTTATGAGGGCGCGCAGTTTGGCGGAGAGAGCGATGAAAGCTATGATAAGGCAATGCTCTGCGACGGCTTTGTGAGCGCAAGCTATGTGATTCCCAAAGAAACGCTTGTTAACGGTTGCGCTGAGCTTGAATTCAGCGAGCCTAAAATGGGTGTTATGTTTACTGAATTCATTATCAAAAAGAAGATATAAAAAACGGGCTGACTCAAAAAGTCAGCCCATTTTATTTATATCAGCTTTTTCAGCTTTGCAATATCTTTTTTCATTGAGCAGGGAAAACCGCGTTTGAAGCCGGGATATGTGAATTCAACAAGAATCGTGCCGTCATATCCAAGAGAAACAAGCTTTGCCAGAAGTTCATCCATATATTTCGGATTGTATTTCGGGAATTGCTCTCTGACCATATCAAAAAATGAAACGTGAACGTTTGAAATGAAGGGTAAAGTGCGTTCGATTCTGTCAAGGTCATATTTCTTGCGGCGGTAGCGTGACTGAAAATAAGTTTTGAAATTATCGCAAGCGACGTCATTTCGGATTTTCAGAAATGCATCGGTGTTGTTGTTATAGGTGTTATCGTGGCATTCGGGGCTGATGATGAGCCCGTATTCCTTTGCGGTTTCGCACAAAGCTTTTGCATCTGAAACAAGATTAAGATATGTTTTTTCGTCGGTCTTTTCGCTGTCGGATGTTCCGAGCCATACTCTGATTGACTTTGCACCGAGAGCATATGCAATTTCGCAAACGGATTTTTGCTCCTCTGCGTTGTTGCTTCCGATTCTGTAATAACTGCCGTAAGAGCAGATTTCAATGCCTTCCGCATCGCAAATCTCTTTTGCTTTTTTGGCACTTGCAACGTCTTTTATATGCACGTCGCCGCCCCATTCAATGCACTCTGCACCCGAAGCGAGAGCAATTTCAACGATTTTTTCAATGGATTTTATCTGTCTGAACGAATTTGAAGTAAACCCGATTTTCATAATATAACCTCTTTTTGTTATTACTTTAAAATTTTATCATACACATCCATAAAACACAATAACAAAATAAAAAGAGTGGCTTTTCAGCCACTCTTAATCATTTATAGGGTAGGGGATTAACCGAAATATCTCTGAAGAAGACCTGCAAATGCCTTGCCGTGTCTTGCTTCGTCACGAGCCATTTCGTGAACTGTGTCATTGAAGCACACAAGCAAAATATAAGAAGTATCAAAGAAGTTTTTAACATCTCAATGACATCTTTTAAGACATTAATTAACATCTTTTTAAGAACTTGTGACCACCTTTAGTATGTCAAAACAGGAGCTTAAAGATGAAAAACAAGGAAACAGGTGTATTTCAACTTGAAAACGGTAATTGGGAATACAGATTTACAATTACCAAGAACGGAAAGAAAACGCACTATCGCAAACGCAAGGATGAAAACGGTAACGAGCTTAAAACTCAGAGCCAAGCCAAGAGAGCAAGAGCCGCCGCAATCAAAAAGCAAAAACAAGAAGAATCGTTGTATTATCGAAGACCCGACAAAACAAAAACGGTCAGTCAGGTGTTTGAGGAATACTGCGAAACAGGAAGATTTGACAAAGCATACGCAACAATCAAAAAGCAGGATTCACTATGGCGGAATCATATTTGTGAGAAATTCGGTGAGCGGTTTGTTGATGATATAAGCGTTGCAGAAATCAATGATTATCTTGCACACCTTTATTATAATGAGGGCAGAGCTTATGGCTATGTCGAAGCGTTCCTGAAGATGTTTTATCTGATTTTCGGTCAGGCGTATTCAAGGGATTATCTTGACGGCGAAATTTACAGTAAACTTTGTTTGAATAAGGGTTCGAGAATCCATATGCCGAAAATGAAAACAGATGATGAAAACGATGTTGTCACGTTCTCAAAGGAAGAATTGAACTGCCTTGATGAACATTTCTCAGGAAGTAACGCAGAGACCGCACATTATCTCGGTCGGTATTGCGGTCTGAGGATAAATGAATGTTACGGTCTGAAGTGGGAAAACGTTGATGTTGAGAACGGAACTATAACCATTGACCGCCAAATGCAATATCAGGAAGGTCTCATCAAACTTGTTTCTCTGAAGACACGCAATGCCAAGAGAACGATATACATGAACAGTTTTCTGAAAGAATATTTCATGCGGCTTTTGGAGCTTAAAGAGCGAGCGGAACAAAATCTGAGTGCGGTCAGGCGGCAGAATCAGACCTTTATAACTGACCTTGACGGACAACCGATTTCGTCTCTTGAATTAGTGAACACAACAGAGAACGGCAAAATTCAGACAGTCAACTCTATGAAATATCACACTCGCATGATAAAAGAAAAGTATGATATTACCTTCAAGTTTCATTATCTCAGGCACACATACGGAACGGCTATGGCGGATATGAACACGCCGACACATTTACTTTGTAATCAAATGGGACATAGCAGTTCAAAGGTAACTGAGCGGTATTATATTTCTTTGTCAAAAACGGGTGTTGAGATATTAAGGGATAATCTGAACAGGCTATAAAAACAAGGCAGGAAGCGTTTAAAAACTTCCTGCCGTATTTTAATATTTACTTTCAATATCCTTCAAAAAGTTCTTGAATCCTTCAACAACTTCAGGCGGTCTGACGATGCTTGCTCTTTTGCGGAAGCCGCACATCCAAGCGTAGAATTGGTCGCTGATTTCTACGTCTGCATTAACGATGAAATTGTGTTTTCCGTCAGGATTGTATGTGACATCTGAGCCTGCACCGAACCGCTCAATAACAACGCTCAAAAGTGAATTGTTGAACCTCATGCTGATGCGTTTGTTTTCGCCGCCGAACATGGAGAAAACTCTTTTTGTGTAAGTTCTGATGTCGATTTTTTCAAAGACTTCATTTCCTTCTCTTGGTTCTTTGGTGACTTTGATATTCTGCATACGGTCAACACGGAAAGTTCGCATTTGCTGATATTGGTCATCGTATGCAAAGAGATAATAGTTGCCTTCGTTTATTATGAGCTTATAAGGACTTACCTTGTAAAGAGAACCTTTGCGGCATTCAGCCTGAGAATGTATATCATTAATGGTGTATTTCATATACTTGAAGGTTATCTTTGTCGGGGTTCGTTTTTTGCCGTCTTGTTTTGTTGACATGGCATAGTTAATCCAAGCTATTGAAGAAAGAATATTTTGCTGAGTGGTTTTTACACGGTCACAAAGGAATACTTCAGATTCAAGTTCTTCTCTTTGCGGTTCACTGCAAAACTTACCTAACGTTTCGATAAGCTCCTGAGCTTTTTCTTCAGCGATGAATTTTGTTGCATAAACACACTGAGCCAAAAGGCGGATGTCTTCAAAATCGAATTGCCTTGAAAGCAGTTTGTATTTGCCGCCTTTTACCGCTTCAATATCCATGCCGAACTCGTCACGCAATGCCGCAATATCTCTGTAAATTGAGCGGCGTTCACATATAATTCCACAATCATTTTTGAGATAATCCTTGATGTCGCTTGCGTTGATAGGGTGGTTATCGTCAGAGTTTTCGAGAAAGTATTGAGCAATGTATAATGTCTTCAGTTTTTGATTTTCTCTTTTGGGCATGGTATCACCTTCTTGTGTCTGTTGGCGATATTATAACACGGAAATCCAAAAGAGAAAAGCCTACTAATACATTTTATTAAAATCCTTGAAAGTTTATAATAATGTTGGTATAATTAAATAAATTTCACATATAGACAAATTTTACGGAGGTTGCTCTGATTATGAATATTAAAAAAGCCGCTAATAAACTTTTAGTTTTTCTTCTTACTATTGCATTGCTTGTTTCAACTATACCTCTGGCGATAATGAATGTATCTGCGGCAAGTGCAAAGTTTGCTGGTGGAAGTGGTACAGAGTCAGACCCATATTTGATTGAAACAAAAGAGCATTTAAATAATGTGAGAACTAAAATTTATGCTCATTATAAAATGATTTCTAACATTATTTTTGAAGATAGTGACTTTGAAGAAGGTGGGGCATTTTTTAATGATGGGTTAGGCTGGGAACCTATTGCCTCACCAGCGTATTCTTTTGGTGGTAGTTTTGACGGTAATAATTATGTTATTCAAGGTTTAAAAATCAATATTTCAGAGCCCTTGTCTAAAGAAACGGGTTTCGGTCTGTTTGGTGGAATGTCAAACGCAACCATAAAAAACCTCAAAATGACAAGAACTTCTATTTTGGTTAATAATAGCAATTATACATATGTTGGTTGTATCTCGGGTTATGCGTATGATTGCACTATCAACAATTGCTATGCTGAAGGTTCTATAACAGCAAGTAACACCAACAAATCTTGTGCTTTGTATGCAGGTGGCATTGTTGGTAATGCAACCACATCTTCAATTACAAATGCAGAAAGTAATGTTGATATAAACACCGAAGGTAATGATAGAATTGGTGGAATATGCGGTGATATGAATTCTGGGTCAATTTCAAATGCTACTAACCGTGGTAATTTGCAAGGCACAGCGGCTTCTGGAGGAATATCGGGAGAAGCTTCAAATACATATATCGAAAAATGTAATAATTATGGCGATATAAATAATATCCACCCATTAGACTCAATTCATGGTACAACTGATTGTGGTGGAATAGTTGCATGGGCGTTAGGTGAAATTCAAATTACACTTTGTTCAAATCACGGTAAAATATCTTCTTCTTCAACAAGTCAAAATAGTAGAGCGGCAGGCATAGTTGTTGATATTTCTGCTGATAAAAACAATAAATCTATTGTGTCAAAATGTTATAATAGTGGAGAAATCTCTGCTAAAGGTCCAGTTAGAACCAATGCAGGTGGTATCGCCGCAACTTATTATTTTAACACAATTAACGATTGCTTTAATTCAGGAAAAATCAGTTCTGATTTTAATGCTGGCGGCATTGTCAGTTTTGTACAAGGTGTAACAGTTGAAAATTGCTATAATATAGGTTGCGTTACAGCTCAACGTTATGGTGGTATAATTGGAGAAAATGTTTCATCTAACACTATATTCTGTTATTATCTTGATGAATCGGTTTTAGAAAATACCAATAATGATGGACTTGCACAAAATTCAGAACAATTAAAAAACATAAACACTTATATGTTATGGGATTTCGTTGAGGTTTGGACTATGGAAGGAAGAACGGATTATTCTTATCCTGAGCTTATCAACAACCAGCTTGTTTTTTCTGAAGAATCAAATTCACATAAACATTTTTATTTATCATTAGTAACAGCACCCACTTGCACCAAAAAGGGTTATACTACTTATACTTGTAACTGTGGCGACATATATTTTGACAATTTAGTTGATGCAACAAGTCATAACTACACAGCAACAATAACAACACCTGCAACACACATATCAAGTGGTATTATGACCTACACCTGTGATTGTGGTAACACTTATACGGAAACGATAAAAAAAACACCAGAACATAATCACAATTCAGTTGTGACAGCACCAACTTGCACAAATCAAGGTTACACAACATATATCTGCGAATGTGGTGACACTTATGTTGTGGATTATGTTGATGCAACAGGTCACAATTACACATCAGAAATCACAACTCCTGCAACACATACGACAACAGGTGTTATAACATTCACTTGTCACTGCGGTGATACCTATACTGAGGTTATTGAAAAAATCGAAAAACATGATTTTGATTCGGTTGTTACTGAACCAACCTGCACGGAACAGGGTTATACAACATATACCTGCGAATGCGGCGAAAGTTATACCCGTGACTTCGTAAGTGCAACAGGTCACAATTACACATCAGAAATCACAACTCCTGCAACACACACTGAAACAGGTGTTATGACTTATACTTGTGATTGCGGTGATAGTTACACAGAAACAATCGATAAACTCGCAGAGCATAATCACATTGCAACAGTAACCGCACCTACTTGCACAGAAAAAGGTTTCACCACCTACACCTGTGAATGTGGTGATTCTTACGTTGCAGATTACGTTGATGAAACAGGTCACAGTGAAGGCGACAAACAAGGCAATTGCAGTACCTGTGGCGAGCATATCTGTGACCACGATTGCCACAAATCAGGCATTGCAGGATTCTTTTGGAAAATTGTTTGTTTCTTCAACAAGCTTTTCGGTTCAAACAAGTTCTGCGAATGCGGTGCAGCACATTATTAAAATAGCACAACAGGGAACGGTAAAAACCGTTCCCTGTTCTTTTATGTCTCCAAAAGAGAAAGATATTTATAAACCGTGTTTCTGCTCAGACCGCAAACTCTTGCGAACTCAGAAAGATTCAGACTGCCTGATTTGAAAGACGGATAATGCCTGTAAAACACTTGCGGAATCGCATCCGTTGTTGTGTGCGGTCGCCCGATTTTCGCTCCTTTTGCTTTGGCATTTGCCATTCCTGAACGCACTCTTTCACGGATGATTCTGAGTTCAAGCTCCGCAAACACTCCCGACATCTGAATGAACGCATTTGTCATGGGGTCAATCTGACCGTTGGAACAATCAACCGTAATACTGCCGACAATAACGAGACGGAGCTTATTATCTTTTACGGTTTCGATAATTTCACAAAGTTGCTTTGTGCTTCGGGCAAGTCTTGAAACTTCAAGGGTATAAATTGTGTCTCCTGCCTGAGCCTGTTCCAAGAGGGATGAAAGCTCCTGCTTCACGGCACTGTCGCCGTGTTCGTATTCAAGGAATATTTCTGTTGCTCCTGCGGCTTTAAGCTCCCTGATTTGGCGGTCAATATCTTGTTTGTTTTCGTTGGTCGAGCAACGTGCATATCCGTAGTTCATGGTTTATCTCCTTATCAATCAACAAAGGTGTTGTATGTGAATTTTGCTCCGAGCTTAAAGCCTGCAATAAAACTGTCTGCGTTGCTCACGCAGAGGAACTCTCCCGACTGTTTCAGGTATGTGTCAAACAGTTCGCTTTCCGCATCGGTCAGGCTTGCGGCAAGCAATCCTTCTGTCTTTGACAATGCGGCGAGCTTATTTCTGACCTCTGCTCTAAGCTCCGTTGTGATTTCCTGCGGCTCGATGTTGCCGTAATAGAATTCTTCAATAATGTTCGGCATCTTTTATCCTTTCTCCGCCCCACTATTGCGTGGGGCGGACTGTCTATTCTCAGCAGATTGAGAAGCGGCGGCTGCTGACCTGCTTTGTGAACTCCTTATACATATCGCCGTGCATCTTCTTGAAAGATGTGGTATCGAATCTCTGTGAGAGAACCGATGTCCAACGAATGATGTAAGCTCCTGCTTCAAGCTCCTCGGTGTTCTGTTCGAGCATCTCAGCTTTGAGTGCCTCTCTGATTGCCTCTGCCTCAGCTTTTGCATCCTCGATGATTGCTTCCCACTCTGCGAGAGCCTCGATTTTTCTTACGATTTCGTTGTTTGACATTGTTGTTATCTCCTTTGTTATGTTGTTTTGATGTGTTGTTGTTTATCAACTATACTCATTATACTACGAAATTCGTAGTTTGTCAATACGTTTTTCGTAATTTCTTTACGAATTTCGAAACTTTTTTTCGTTTTGCGTATTGATTTATTACGAAATTCGTGATACAATCATCCAAAAGGAAGGTGCAATAAAATGATAAGATTCAAAGTAAAGGTTCGTCTTGCCGAGTGCAACATGACCCAAAAGGAATTAGCAGAAAAAACAGGCATCAGACCGCCGACTGTATCAGCAATTTGCGTGGGAACAGTCAAGCATTTACCGATTGATGCACTTGATAAAATGTGTGATGTCCTCGACTGTCAGCCTGCCGACCTCATGGAGTATGTAAAAGACCCCGATGCTCAGTAAAGGGAGAACAGAGTTTCTTTGACAAATAACGGCGATTTTTGCACGGAATACACCCGATTTTTACCGAGCTTAAAGTGTGAAGGAAAGCAGTTGTTTTTCTGAACAGGGGTCAGGGGTATATTTCGGGAGAATCAAAAACACTTTCGCCCTTTGCGGAATTGCGTGGCTCGTTCTCCGTCTGAATGTGATTTTTGTTTCGGATTACGGTTTATCTCGACCGCAAAGGATAGTGTTATATTTTCACCGTCAGACGAGCCAAAAGGAACATAAACGAAAAAATACGGCAAACCGTGAGATTGTCTCTCTTGGTTTGCCGTTTCGCTTATTTCCAATCCTTGAATATTTCATCAAGTGCCATATCGAGTGCGGTTTTCATGCTCTTTTGCATGAATGCAAGAAGCTCCGCTTCAAACACGTTCTTCTTCCGTTTCTTTTTATCATCCTTTTTGTTAGCCAATTATTTCACCTTACTTTCAAAAACAAAAGTTATTTCATCAGCTTCGTCAGGCTCACTCAGTGAATCAAAGATATTCTATTTCTGTTCTGAGTAATTCTCCATTGCGGACTTGCCGTTTAACTGATAGTAAAATATATCAGGCACTTTGCCTTGGCTTCTGTTAAAATTTAATAGTTCAGTATTCATATTTTCACTCCTTGTATTTGTTTCGGGTATTTACGTATTCGACAAAGCCGCAGATGCGGCTTTGTAACGAATACGTAATACCTTTTCATAAATAATTGAAAAATAGGGGAGAAGCATTAACAGAATATGATAAAAGGATTACTTTTTCCCTCGTATAATTACTAAATAACTATGTGAAGGAAAAAGTAATCCTTTTCTATTCCCACCAAGCCGCAAGATTAAGCTCAAGTCCGATGCATTTGAATTCACCGTCAGGGGTCTTAATTTTGATTTGTTCCCTTAAAAGGGCGTTAAAATCCCTGTCTAAAACATTTAGTGCCGATGTTATTGTATCAACGCCGATGTTAGTGACTGCCGCAATATCTGACCTTGTTACTTTTGGCATATTGCCATTGTGTGTTATCCAAAGAAAAACTTTCAGAACAGCCTGCCAAGAGACACTCTCAGAACTGTAATTATGATTCATGATTTGGTCGAGCCATTCCGTAGGGATTTCTATAACGGTTTCTTTAGGGGTTGCCCTCAGTGTATATGTTCTTCCGTTCTGAATGCTTGTTATGTAGCCGCCTGCCGCAAGCTCTGCAATATTTTCTCGGAGCTTACTTCGGGTTCTTGTTTGCGTGCTTATATTCAGCCGTCGGCACATATCACTGAGGTTTCCTGTGAACTCTCCTGTTGGAGCAAGGAGTGAAAGAATGCGGAACTGATTCTTTTCAACTCCGAGCCATTCAGGATAAAACTTTGCTTTACTCATAAAAATAATCCTCGGTGTTGTGTTTATCCGTTTCACTTATATAGATAAGATTCAAATCTTCAAGAGACATTTCAATCCAATCACGGTATGCTTCTATTGGCTCACGGATGTTGAAAAGGTCGATAAGTGCATCGATTAACGCTTCTCTTGTTATTTCTTTACGTTTGATTTCAGACATTGTTTTTCTCCTTTCGTCAAGCAGGGGGATTAACTGCTTTGAGAATTATGGGTTTTTGAGGTAATCCAAACTTAACGATTTCGGGATATTTTTTAAGAAACCACTTTTTTATAACAGGGTAGCGGAATGCTTTAGAGTGGCACTGAGAAACAAGAATCATTTCGTTAAATTCATCATACACCGCCTCAACTGTTTCAGGGGATTCGTGAGTGAGAATATAGTCTTCCATATAGGCGTAAGTCAGACCGCTGTATGTTTTCTTTTCGGGATTTTTCTTGATTGTGCGTCTTTCGACTTTGTATTTAGGATAGTCACGGCGAGCGTTCTGAAGAATTTCATATTCTTCATTTCGGGGGTCAGAAGAGTTTTTATAGAAAACAGAATCCATAAAAATTGTTTTTCTTGCGTGGTCAACCTTAATCATATTCATAGCTATTTCTCCTTTACTGTTCGATTGTGTTTGATGTTGTCACAACATATTTACCGTATGTCGGATAAGCCTTGAGGAACCATTTCCTGATTTCACCATAAGATGAGGAACTTGCCTTTTCTTCAGAATTACCTCTGAGGAAGTCATAATATTTCTTGTTTGAACCTTCAGCATCATCGTGTGCGGCGATGTAGGATTCCATTACCTCGTAGGTCAAACCCTTAAGGTTATCGCTTCTCTTGGCAGACTTTCTTGTAACAACCTTGTAGTTGGGGTAGTCCGCACGAGCTGACTGAACTTCCTTGTACTCGTCTGAGCCGTACTTGCTTGCGGCGAGAGCGTACTTCTTGGTGGGCATTTCGATTGTGTGATTCTTTCTGTTGATTGTGAGAGTTGTCATAGTAAATTTCCTTTCTGCGTCGGTCGCAACCCAAATTAATAATGTATATTCAACTTCAGGCGAACCGTGCAACCCATGTTCGGTTTCGTTGTTCTTGCCCTTCGTTGTGACTTTATTATAGCACGCTCATACCACCAACTTGTGCTATAAAAACGACAAGTTGAGAATCTTCACAAACTTTTTTAGAGAAAAATCATGTAAAAAGATGTTAGTTTTATATTGATAAGTTGTTTTTGATTTGATATTATGTTCTTACAAAGATGACCACTTTTTCTTATGACCACTTTTGGAGTTGATTGGTGTCTTTTAAAGTTGTGTTGACCACTTTTTGACCACTTTGCTATGTTTTTCGCCGCAAAACAAAAAGAGTGGCTTTTTAGCCACTCTTAATTATTTATAGGGTAGGGAATTAACCGAAATATCTTGCGAGAAGACCTGCAAATGCCTTGCCGTGTCTTGCTTCGTCTCTTGCCATTTCATGAACAGTGTCGTGGATAGCGTCAAGGTTCTGTGCCTTTGCCATCTTTGCAAGTTCAAACTTGCCTGCTGTTGCACCGTTTTCTGCTTCAACTCTCATCTCGAGGTTCTTCTTTGTGCTGTCTGTTACAACTTCGCCGAGAAGCTCTGCAAACTTTGCTGCGTGTTCAGCTTCTTCATAAGCTGCTTTTTCCCAGTAAAGACCGATTTCGGGGTAGCCTTCTCTGTGAGCAACTCTTGCCATTGCAAGGTACATACCAACTTCTGTGCATTCGCCCATGTAGTTAGCTCTGAGACCTTCAATGATTTCGGGGTCAACGCCCTGTGCAACACCGAGAACGTGTTCTGCTGCCCAAGTCATTTCACCGGCCTGTTCATTGAACTTTGAAGCGGGAACACCGCACTGGGGGCACTTTTCGGGTGCTGAATCGCCTTCGTGAACATAACCGCAAACGCTGCATACAAACTTTTTCATAATAATTTTCCTCCAACAATATAAATTAATTTTTTGATTTTAACCGATTTTTTGAGTGCATTCAGGGCAGTAGCCCGTGAACATCACTGAATAAGAAAGAATTTTGCCGCTGAAATGCTTCGACGCTTCTTTGCAAAGCTCTGCTTCGTTCATAAAAATATCGTGAACGTTTCCGCATTCAAGGCAGGTGATGTGATAATGGGGTGAGATATTGCCGTCATACCTTGCCGTGCCGCCCGAACCGATTCTGATAATTTTGTTTTCGCTTTCAAGCATTGCCAGGTTTCTGTAAACCGTTGCAAGGCTCAGAGCCGGCATATCGGGTTTAAGCGAAAGATAAAGCTCTTCAGCGGTGGGGTGGTCGGTCCTCATACAAAGATTTTGATAAACTGCATCTCTTTGCCGACTGTGTTTTGTCATTTCGGCGCCTCCTTTCTGTTACAAATCGATATCGATAATCGTTATCATTATTATATCTGCAGACAATACGTTTGTCAATAGCTTTTTAAAATTTTTTCAAAAAAATTCAGCGCACCGTTGAATTGTGTTCAAGGCACGCTGAAAGTGTTATTTATTCTTTTTTTCTCTGAATCTGAAAAGACCGATAAAAATTGAAATTTCGCTGAGCAATTCTGTGCCAACGGCAATAACGGCTCCGCAGGATGCGTTATAAATCAGCCACATAATTGATGTGGGCAGGGTGAGGGCTCTGAGATGCTGAGCCTTGATATTCCACTGAACAAAAGACGAAATCATCATTGCAACCGTGGGCAGAAGCGAAAGCGGTGAAGTGTAGGTGAAGATTCCGCTGATTGCAAACATTGCGGCAAAAACACAGGGACAAAGAGGGGAATCGATAATCTTTGATTTTGTTCTGAATGAAAATGATACCGCTCTCACCATACCGATATAGTTGCAAATCATACCGGGGTATTGACCTATCATCAGATATTGTGTTCCGAAAAGCAAAGCCGCCAGAGCCTGCGTACCGACAATTCTTTTATGGGTTGGTTGCTGATATGATATCAGCAGAAAGAAGGTTGCGATGATGCTGATGATTTGAGAAATAAGATATACAATGCCGTTTTCGGCAATCAGTTCTTTGATAATGTTCATAATACCTCTGTAAGTTAATAATGGGAGTGAAAAACGTAAGATTGAAGATATATACTTCAGAATAAATACTATAGTTTATATAATTGAGCGTTTGCGTCGATTGCTTACACAATAAAAACGTGCCGCTATTTGCAGACACGTTTATTCTTTGATACAAATTGAGCATATGTGCCCGTCGAATGAATTGTCAAAACAGAGCTCGTATCCGTTTTCGGAGCAGGTGATGTTTTTGCCGTCAATTTCAAAGCTGACGTTTTTGATGTCCGCTCCAAGCCCCGTACCCTTGCATTTGAAAAACGCTTCTTTAAGAGTCCAGATTTCAAAAAATCTTTCAGGGATGTTGCCGATATATTCAAGCTCGTTTTTGCTTGCGAATTTTTCAGCCGCTTTCAAACGGATATCGCGTATTTTCTCAATGTCAATGCCGATTTCTTTTTTTGAAACGGCACAAATAACAAGGTTGCCGCAATGGCTTATGCTGAATCTGAAATCACTGTTGCGAGCATAAGGCTTTCCGTTTGACGCTTTGCCGAAAATTATGTTTTCGGGGTTAATGCCGTCAGCATTTGCAAGCATCTGTCTGCAAAGCATATCCGCGGCAATCTTTTGCTTTCTTTTGTTTTCTGAAACAAGGGCAAGAGTTTCTTTTTTTCTATCATCGCTCATTTTCTCGAAAGCAGAGGAAAAGGCAGAAGAATCAAGGTTTTCTGTGTTCAAAAAACCAAGCTTAAAATCCAACATATTCTGCACCGAGGAAGCCAACGAATTTAACCATAATGATAGCGATGGTTGCGCCAACGATAAATCCGCCGATGATTTCGGGAATTGTGTGACCTTCAACCTTTTTAACGGCTTTAACGTCTTTTCCGCCAACCTTATCCTGCAGGTCGTTAAAAGCTTCGGTCAGCTTTTCAACAGGAAGACGAACTTTGACTGCATCAAACATAGTGATGAATGCAAAAACTCCGCTTGCCGCAAAAATGGGTGAGTTGATACCTTCTGTGAGCAAAAGGCAGGCGCAAAGAGCAATAACGGTTGCTGTGTGTGAGCTGGGCATACCGCCAAGCTTAAGGAATGTGCTGAAAGTAACCTTCTTGCGCTCAACACCTTTCTTTTTTGCGATATAATACTTTGAAAGGTTAATGATAACCTTGATAATCTGAGCAACAAACCAAGAAAGCAAACAAACAACAAAAATTCTCATTTTTAATATCTCCCGTTCATATACAATTTCTTCTATAATACTATATATTTTTATAAAATACAATAAAAATCCTGTATTTCCAAACAATAATATAATATTGACTGAAAAAAAGCAATAGAAAAACATTGAATTTTTTGAAAATTTATGTTATTATCAATCGAAAATGTTTTGTTATGTCTAAAATTATAATGTATTATAAAAGTTGAGGGACAAAATATGAAAAAGATTCATAAGAATGCCGTTACTGTTGAAATCCCCGAATATGAAACCCTTAAAGAAATTGTTGTTAAGGGCACACAGGTCGGCGGAGATAAAAGACAGTTTATGTTTGTTAAAAACGGCGTTGACCACGAAAGAAACTATAACCAGACTTGGAGAGAGATTTGCGGCTTCGGCACATATCTTTATTCTCTCGGTCTCAAAAATCATGAGAAAATCGCAATCATCGGCGAAAACTGCTTTGAATGGATGATCGCTTATTATTCCTGCATCATCGGCGGTTATATTTCGGTTCCCATGGATTGCAAGCTTCCCATTGATGACCTTGCAGACCAGCTTGTTCGTTGCGACTGCGATGCTCTTGTTTATACAAACAAGTTCAGCGCCGCTGTTGAAGATTTCAAAAATGACCCCAATATGCCCGTTAAGCATTATTTCTGCATGGATGATTTTGACGGCTTCTATAAAAAGGGTTGGGAGCTTTATGATGCAGGCGAAAGAGGCTTTGTTGATGCAGAAGTTAAGCCTGAAGACCTTGCAAGCATCGTTTACACTTCAGGCACAACAGGCAAGAGCAAGGGCGTTATGCTCACTCACAAAAACATCGCAAGCAACTGCTCTGCATCCTGCCGTTGTCTTTCGGGTAAGCACGCAATCGGCTTCCTTCCTCTTAACCACACATATGCCTGGGTAAGCGCTCTTTTTGCAACATATATCGTTCAGGAATGGGGCTATATGTGCGAAAGCATCAAGTCAATCCAGAGCGACCTCAAAAAGATTCAGCCCTATAATTTCTCAGGTGTTCCGCTGGTTGTTGAAACGATCTATGACCGCATCTGGAAAACCGCAAGAAAAACAGGCAGAGAAGAAGTTCTCAAAAAGGGTCTTAAAATCAGCCGCTTCCTTATGAAGCTCGGCATCGATAAAAGACGCAAGATTTTTGCAACAATCCTTGATAACCTTGGCGGCAATCTCAATATGATTATTTGCGGCGGCGCAAGCCTTGACCCCAAATATGAAGAGGGTATGCGTGATTTCGGCATTGACGTTTTCAACGGCTACGGTCTTACGGAATGCTCACCCGCAATCACCTGCAACAGACCCGGCAAGTTCAAGCCCGGCACAGTCGGCACACCTATCGGTTGCTGTGAAGTTAAAATCAACGAGCCCGATGAAGACGGCGTTGGCGAAATCTACGTTAAGGGCACAAACGTTATGGTTGGTTATTATGGCGAGCCCGAAGCAACCGCAGAAGCTTTTGACGGCGAATGGTTCAAAACAGGTGACTACGGCAAAATCGATGATGAAGGCTTCCTCTATATGGTTGGCAGAAAGAAGAACCTCATCGTTCTTTCAAACGGCAAAAATGTTTCTCCCGAAGAACTTGAAGATAAGCTTATGCTCATCGAATACGTAAGCGAAGTTCTTGTTTATGAAGAGGACAGAAAGATTGTTGCTGAGTTCTTCCTTAACGAAAAAGAATATCCCGATGCGAGAGAACGCATTCAGGCTGACGTTAATGATTTTAACCGCAAGATGCCTCTCTTCAAGAATATCGGCAAGGTTAAGGTTCGTGACGAAGAGTTCCCCAGAACAACAACTCTCAAAATCGTCAGAAAGTATATGGAAAAGAAATAAAAAAATTAAGCGGCTGCCTGACGGTAGCCGCTTTTTTATATCTCAATTATTTTTGCTTCAAGCCCGAGTGAGGGCAAAAGCTTTTCAAAAACATCGGTTGTTTTGATTTTTAATGTGCAGGTGTTTATGCCTGCGTGGCAACAGAAAAATTCATTTTCAAGCAAAGCTTTGTCAACGGCAAAGCTGATTTTTTTCTCTTTATCAAAAATCAGGCTCATAATGCCGAGAGAACCGGGTAGGGTGTTTACAAGCGCTTGCATTTCTTCAGCAGAAACGAAAGACAGGCGTGACGAACCGAGCTTTTTTGAAACCTCTTTTGTAACAAAAGCTTTTTCGCCTTTCATCGAAAGCAAAAAATATGCCGTGCCGGGCGTGTTGCGAAGCAAAAGATTTTTGCAGATTTCTCCGCCGACTGTGCTTTCAATTTGCTTGCATTCCTCTATGCTTGAAACGCTTTCGTGGTTAAACTTTTCATATTCAATTTCGTTTTCGTCAAGAAAACTGCAAATGATTCCGGTGTTATCCATTGTTATTCCTTATTTCAGCGGAAAAGCGTTCTGATAATCGCTTTCGTTAATTGTGAGTGTTTTCCAAGGACCGCTGCTGCTGTCTTCATGCGTGAGAATGCCGTTTTCATAGGTGTGGATGCTGATATAATCATCCCTGTTTCGCTCCGTTATCCATTCCTTTTTGGGTGCTGAATCGGGATATATACTGTCGGCGTTACCGTATGAACCGTTTTTGAGAGTTGAGCAGCAGAAATAAATAATGTTTCCGTCGCTGTCAAACTGAACCCAAAGCCTTGAGGTTTTGCTCTGAACGTAATATGTGTTTACGTTTTTGCGAAATTCAAGGAATTCGTTTGTGACTGCAGTTTCGTCTGTTTCGGTTGTTAAAACGTATCGGAACGAATCCTTGGTGCTGTATTCAACCGAATATTCTTCAAGCGAGTTTTCATTGACAAAGCTGAGCAGATATTTGCTGTCGCCGTCGTTTTTAAAGCTGATACTGTCGCCGTCGGTAATAAATGAGAGTGAGTTGATAAGTTCTTCTTCACTCAAGTTGGGGGAGAAAGATTCGGTTGTTGAAAACTTCGTAAGAACAAACGGGTCAAACGCAGTCAAAATATAGTTTTCATCAAGAAAAAATTTCTCGGGATTTTCACTTTCAATTTGTTTGTTGTGTTCTTTTTCAAGAATCTGAATCTTGTTTTTAACCGCATCAAGCACTGCATAATATCTTTTAACACATTCGGCATAGCTTATCCCTGTTGAAGTGATGTTAAGCATATCTGCAGATTTCGGGGCACTTGTTGTTGTTATGGGAACGTCTTTTCTATTTGAACTGCAACCTGTAAGCACCAGAAAAACAGCGGCAAGCAGGGCAGAAATAATCTTTTTCATATATAACCTCTTAAATAAAGGAGCAAAGCTGATTTGAAAATCTTCTTTGCTCCGATAACTTTATTTTTCACTTAAGAGCTTTGCAAGCTCATCCATAAACGTGTTAATATCCTTGAATTGGCGGTAAACCGATGCAAAACGAACGTAAGCAACCTCGTCAAGGTCTTTAAGCTTATCCATTGCAAGCTCACCGATGCGAACGCTTGTTACCTCACGGTCAAGTGAATTCTGAAGGGTGGCTTCAATCTGGTCAACTGCATGTTCAATGCTTTCAAGAGAAACAGGTCTTTTTTCGCAAGCACGAAGCAGACCGTTGAAAAGCTTGTTTCTGTCAAAAACTTCTCTGGATTTATCTTTTTTAACAACGATAACGGGAACGCTTTCGATAATCTCGTATGTTGTGAAGCGCTTGAAACAGCCTATGCATTCTCTGCGGCGGCGTATACGCTCGCCTTCATCAGTGGGTCTTGAGTCAATAACCTTGCTTTCTTCGCAGCCGCAAAACGGACATTTCATTGGTTTGAACACTCCTTTGAAATTTCTGATAAAATAATTATACCATATATTGAATATTTTGCAAGCATTATTTAATCAGACACTCAAGATATCCGAGAGAATCGGCAAGGTCACGGGGTTCTTTGTAGTTGTGTCTGTAAAGTTCAATAACGTAATTGCCTTCATAGCCTGCATTTTTCATTATTTCAAAAAGCTTGCCGAAATCAAAAATACCTTCTGAAGGCGGCAGGCAATCAAAGCCTTCTTTGTGGTCACTTAAATGAATATGAACAATCTCATTTGCAAATTCTTTTGCAAAGCTCAACGGCTCAAAGCCTGCTCGCACAGCTTGCTTAATGTCGAAAATCATTTTGAAATCATCGCCGAGATAAGCTCGCATCTTTTTCATAAATTCGGGATTTTCGCTGAAATGGTTGTTAACGTTTTCCTGCGCAACTGTTATGCCGAATTTCTTGCCTGCCTCAATCAGCTTTGCGAAGCGTTCAAAATAAGCCTCGTGAGGAATTTTGCCCGGCAATCTGGAGCCGTGGATAACGGTTATGCCTGCACCGAATGAAGCGGTGACCTCAAAAATCTGTTTGTAATATTCGAGCGTATCAGTGAAACGGCGTTCATATTCGCTGAAAAGCATAACTGTTTCCGCAAAAGAAGTGTAAGGGTGAAGCGAAACGATGTCCATTCCGTATTCATCTTTTATGCGGCACAGCTTTTTGGCATAATCAAGCGTCATTTCGCTTGGTGAATTAAAAAACACCTCGCTTGTTTTAACGCCTAGCTTTGCGATTGTTTCAAGGCTTTCGCAAGGCGAAAGGGGATAAAGGCAAGATGACGAAACACCTATAGGCATATTTTTCATTCCTTATTGGCAATATTTTTGCTTTGAAATTTTGCAACGCAATCTGTATAATTAACACAGGTGATTGATTTGAAAAACATATTAAGCGAAGTCTGCCCGATTTCAAAACACATATTCATAATCGGTTTTATCACGGCAATTCTGATTGTTGCCGTGTCAGCGGTGTTTTATTTCGGTGCAGGCAGAATAGCTGATTATTACCCGAGTGTGAGTCTGAGCGAAAAGCTTCTTTCCGCTTCAAGACCCGTTTGGGTCAGTGCTTGCATATCCGCGTTGCTGGTTGAATACAGAGCAAAAGCCTGCGATAAAATCTGAAATTATTTTATCATAAAAACATATTCAATTCAAGTGCAACAAATTATAAAAAGTCGCGTGAAAACTTTGGTTTTCTCTCGACTTTTTTGTTTTAATGTGTTAAAATTCAATTATAAATCAGTTTGGGGAGGTAAATTATGTTAAAAGTTGCAATGCTTTCAAAATGGCACGTTCACGCCGAAGGCTATGCACGCGATTTGCTCGCAACAGGCAAGGTGCAGATTACCTGTGTTTGGGATGAAAAGCCTGAGAGAGGCGCTGAATGGGCACAAAAACTTGGTGTTGATTTTGAGGCGGATATCGATGCTCTTCTTGCAAGGGCGGACGTTGATGCGGTTTGCTGTGATACACCCACAACAATGCACACCGAAATTCTTATCAAATCAGCCAAGGCAGGTAAACACATTTTCACAGAAAAAACGCTTGCCTGCACAGTTAAAGAATGCGAAGAAATTGCATCGGCTATTGAAGAAAACGGCGTTAAGTTTGTTATCTCAATGCCTCATAAAGCTTGGCCCGTTGTCAAGTTTGCAAAAGAGCATATCGCAAACGGTGATTTCGGTAAGGTAACAAACGTGCGCATCCGCAACGCTCACGACGGTGTAAGCGGCAAATGGTTGCCCGAATATTGGTTTGTTAAAGAGGATTGCGCAGGAGGCGCAATGATGGATCTCGGCTGCCATCCGATGTATCTTCTTGCTTATATTTGCGGTATGCCCAAAAAGATAACAGGCATTGCAAATTCCGTTATGGGTACACCTGTTGATGAAAATGCCGTTTCCGTTATCGAGTTTGAAAACGGAGCCATCGGTGTTTCCGAAACTTCATTCCTTGCATATTCTTCTCCCTATACGATTGAGGTTCACGGCACAGACGGCATTCTTCTCTGGAACAGCAAGGATGGTGCCAGATATAAAACAAAAGAAACCGCAAAGGTTTTTAACGGCTTTATAATTCCCGACAGATTACCCGAAAGCAGTGAAAACCCGATTAATGCGTTTGTTAATGCCTGCGTTGACGGCAAGGATATCCCCGAAGAATACGGTGTTAAATCCGCAATTGACCTTGCAAGACTTCTTGAAGCAACCTATATAGCCTATGAAACAGGCAAAACAATAGAATTCTGAGGTGAACAAAATGAAAACAGAGCTCCATTATTATGACATTTATCCCAAGGTGTTTCCCACGGGCAAAGAAATTGAAATAACAGTTAAACCTCTTGGCTGTCACGCGAAATTTGAAAATCCCGAAAACGTTGTTCTTCGTGTTCTCGGTATCGAAGACGGTCATATCAGAGATTTCCCCAAAAGAAACAATAATCAGGCGGTTGATTACACCGTTGATGAAGACGGAACAATCAGATTCAAGAGAGTTTTTGAAAAAGAACAGCAGTATTTTGTTCGCTTCTGTGATAAAGAAACAGATAAAAGAATCGTTCAGCTTTGCGTTTATGCCGTTGCTGATGACCTTTGCGGCAGATATCCCTTAATCGGTGATCTGCATATGCACACCTGCCGTTCAGACGGTAAGCAGGAGCCTGCAATCGTTTGCGCAAACTACAGAAAGCACGGCTATGATTTCTTTGCAATCACAGACCACGAGCGTTATTATCCTTCTCTTGAAGCTATCAATGCTTATAAAGACGTGCCAATTGAATTCAACATCTGCCCCGGTGAAGAGGTTCATATGCCCAGAGATATCCCCGAATTTGGTTGTGACCCCCATATCGTTAATTTCGGCGGCAATTATTCCGTTAACGGTCTTGTTGATGAATCTGACCAGATTATCGAAGCAGGTGAAGCAAAAGAGCTCCGTTCATTCAACGGCTTTGAATGCCCCGACGTTATAACTGCCGATGAATACAGAAAAGAAGTTCTTGCTCTTGCAGAAACTCTTGATATTCCCGAGGATATCGAGCCGTTTACATATGCAGGTATGGTCTGGGTATTCAACCACATCAAAAAGGCAGGCGGTCTCGGCATTTTCTGCCATCCTTATTGGATTTCAAACGTTAACCATGTGCCCGAAAACATTGTTGAATATTTGATGGAAAAGCAGCCGTTTGATGCTTTTGAAGTCCTCGGCGGCGAAAACTATTATGAGCAGAACGGCTTCCAGACCCATAAATATTATGATGACAGAGCAATGGGCAGAAATTATCCCATCGTTGGCAGCACAGACAGCCACAGCTCTGTAAATAACGATAATGCTTACGTTGCTTCAACAATGGTATTCTCACCTGCAAACGAAAAGGATGCTATCATTGCCTCGATCAAGGATTTCTATTCCGTTGCAATTGACGGCATCAGCAAGGAATTCCGCCTTGTGGGCGATCTTCGCCTTTCAAGATATGCTTGCTTCCTTATTAAGGAATATTTCCCGCTTCACGATGACCTCTGCTACGAAGAAGGCAGAGCGATGAAGGACTATGTTTGCGGCATTGACGGTGCAAAAGAAACCCTTGAATTTATCAGCGGCAGAATTCAGAAGCAGAGAGAAAAATATTTTGCGTTCTAAAAAACGTTGCCCCGAAACCAATCGGTTTCGGGGCTTTTTTAATTATTACAATTCTGTAATATTTCGGTTACAAAGGTAACAATCGGAGCTTAAAACTGTAATCAAATGTAATTGGACTTTGAATTGAAGGGGGAGTATTATAAAGCTGTAAAGAGATTTAAGGGGGAATTAAAATGTTGGCATTCAACGTTTTGGCGGTGCTTGTTCTTGCCGCAACACCTGCGCTGTGCATTCTTTCAGGCAAAGGTGAAGAAGAATAATCAGATTAAATTAAAAACAAGCGGTTTGCGTCTGCAAGCCGCTTGTTTTGTTGTTATTAAAGACCTGTTTTCTCTGCAATATACTTTCTTGCAAGGCAGGCATATTCATAGGGGTTAGCCTTTGCGGGGTCCTGTTCAGCTTCAACAACAACCCAGCCTTCATAGTCTGCTTCTGAAAGAATATCGAATACGGGTGTGAAGTCAAAATCGCCGTCACCGGGAACGGTGAATGCGCCTGCTCTTACGCAGTCAAGGAAGCTCCAACCCTTTTCTTTACCCTCGTTGATAACGTCCTGACGGATGCTCTTGAGGTGAACGTGCTTAACTCTGTTAACGTACTTTTTGAGAACGCCGATTGCATCTTCGCCTGAGAATGAAAGATGACCTGTATCATAAAGAAGATAAACAAGGTTGGGGTCTGTGATTTCCATAAGCTTGTCAATTTCTTCTTCTGTCTGCACGCCTGTGCCCATATGGTGGTGAACGGTGAAATACATACCCTTTTCTTTTGCAAGGCGACCCATTTCGTTAAAGCCTTTTGCAATCAGAGCCCACTGCTCGTCTGTGTAAACGGGCTTATCGCCAAAGATGCTCAGAGCCTTGCCCTGGATTGAGTTACCCTGCTCGGAAGCGCCGATAACCTTTGCACCGAGAGCGTGAAGAAAATCTCTGTGCTTGATAAAAGCTTCGATTGTTGCTTCGTAGCCGTCTGAAAGAAGAAGTGATGAGAACCATGCGTTGCAGATGCGAAGACCTCTTACGTCAAGCTTGTGCTTAAGAGTTTCAACGTCTTTGGGATATTTGTTGCCGATTTCGCTGCCCTTGAAGCCGCTGAGAGCCATTTCGCTCACGCACTGCTCAAATGTGTTTTCTGCACCGAGGTCGGGCAGGTCGTCGTTTGTCCAGGCGATAGGAGCTATCGCAAGGTTTACCTTATCTTTGTTAAGCATAGTTGTGTTCCTCCGTTTATTAATAAAGTCTTGCTTTTTCAATGTTTGCCTGCATATCTTCGTATGCAGCCTGAACCTTTTCGCTTGTTGAAACTTCAGCAACACCGACTCTCCACCAAGCATCGTAGCCGCTGCTCATGCTGCCGTGAACAACCTTGATGTCAAACAGGCAGGGAACAGTCTGTTCTTTTGAATCCTTGATTGCATCGCGGAGCTCTGCAACGTTTGTAACGGTGTATGCCTTGCAGCCGTAGCCTTCTGCGATTTTTGCAAAATCAACGGGAACAATTGCGCCGTCAAGCATACCTGTGAGAGGATTTCTTGCCTGGAATCTTGTGCCGAAGGTGTCTGTACCCTGGTTATTCTGCAGGTTTTCAATGCAGCCCCAACCGGAGTTGTCAAAGAGCATAACGTTGATTTTTGCACCCTCTGCAACGGCTGTGTAAAGCTCGCTGTGAAGCATCAGGAAGCTGCCGTCGCCAACCATTGTGTAAACTTCTCTGTCGGGCTCTGCAAGCTTAACGCCGAGCGCACCGCAGATTTCATAACCCATGCAGGAGAAGCCGTATTCCATATGATATGTCTTGGGCACTGAAGCTCTCCAGAGTCTTTGCATACAACCGGGCAGACTGCCTGATGAGCCGATAACAACGGAATCTTTATCAATCAGCTTGTTGATTTCGCCAAGAGCTCTTGTCTGTGAAAGACCTTCCTGCAGATAAACGCTGTAGCAGCGATCCATTTCTTTAACGTAATCGTCTTTTGCCTGTGCAACCTCGTCGCCCCAGTTGCTGTAATATTCACGCAGAGAGAGCGCACCCATAATGTCAAGCAGAGCGGTTTTTGCATCTGCAATAACTGAAGTTGCGTCCATCTTGAATGCATCAAATGAGCAAACGTTGATTGAGAGAATCTTGCAATCGGGATTCTGGAATCCCCATTTTGAGGCGGTTGTGAAGTCGGTAAGACGCGTGCCGACCGCGATGATAAGGTCAGCCTGTTTTGCAATTTCGTTTGCGGCAGCACCGCCTGTTACGCCAACGCCACCCATATTAAGCGGTAAATCCCAACGGATATTGCCTTTGCCTGCCTGTGTTTCGCCAATCGGAATATTGAATTTTTCAGCAAAGAAGCGTGCGGTTTCCCATGCTTCTGAATATGTAACACCACCGCCAACGATGAGCATCGGCTTTTCGCTTCTCATAATTGCGGAAACAGCTGCTTCGATTTCGCGCTGAGTGGGTGAACGGCGGTCAAGATACCAAACTCTCTTTTTGAGGAAATAATCGGGGTAATCAAAGGCTTCACCCTCAACGTCCTGAGGCATTGCAAGGCAAACTGCACCTGTTTCTGCGGGATCGGTGAGAACGCGCATTGCGTTAAGGCAAGCTGTCATAAGCTGTTCGGGTCTTGAAATTCTGTCCCAATATCTGCAAACAGCCTTGAATGCATCGTTTGCGGTAACGGTGTAATTTGTGGGCTGTTCAATCTGCTGAAGAACGGGGTCGGGCTGGCGGCAAGCAAAGGTGTCACCGGGCAGAAGCAAAAGGGGAATGCGGTTTGCGGTTGCGGTGCCTGCGGCAGTTACCATATTGAGAGCGCCGGGACCGATTGATGAAGTGCAGGCAATAATCTGGCGGCGGTTTTTCTGCTTTGCAAAAGCGATAGCCGCGTGAGCCATACCCTGCTCGTTTTTGCCCTGATAGAACTTAAGGTTGTGTCCGCCCTGTTCAAGAGCCTGACCGATGCCGACAACGCATCCGTGGCCAAAGATGCCAAAGATGCCGTCAACGAATTTTGTTTCAACACCGTCAAAGCTGATATACTGGTTATCAAGGAATTTGACAAGTGCCTGTGCCATTGTAAGCTTCATTTTATTTTTCTCCTTCGCGATTATTTTTCGGGGGGCCACATTTTAGCTTCGTTTTCGCTCTCTGTTACCCAAAGATGCTCGGGCTCAAACGTGGGTGTGATATAGGGGTCACCGTCAAGGTGTCTGATAACCCAGAGATACCAGAGCGCATAGCCGGGAGCGGTAGTCTGGGGATGTGTTTCTTTTTCGGTGATGAAAACGGTTGAGTTCTGATGTGTTTTAACAACGTCCTCGCCAAGCTCTGCAAAGCCGTAGCCGTTTTCGGGGTTAAACTTATAGAAATAAATTTCGGGCTGGGGATGCCAATGAGGGGGATAGCTGGACCATTTGCCGGGGAAGCCGATAACCTCGCCGAGAACAAGATTTGAATAGGGAGCATTTGAATAATCAAAAACCGTGCGTACGATGCGGGTTGAAGCCTCGCGCATTGTGCCTGCGCCCCTGTTTTCGCTTCTGCACTCTTCGGGAGTGTAAAGCTTTGAGGGGAATGTGCGCTCGTTTTCTGTGCGCTGAATAACGATTTCGGTATCGCTTGCGGCAGAGAAAGTAACCTTAACGTTGTTTGCAACGTGAAGCACCCAGGGCTCATAATCAAAGCAGTTGGGGCGGTTAACACTGACAGAATTGCCTTCCCACTCAAACGTCATTTCGCCGCTGATAAGCAGATATGCACGTTCAAGAGGAAGTTCTTCGCTGAAAACCTCACCTTTTTTCATCTTGAGAATGCCGAAATCCATAAGAGCGTTATGGATTTTATCGTCAATAGTTGTTAATTCATGGTAACCGTAGTCATAATCCTTGGGACCTCTTATATGCTTCATAATCTGTCCTTTCCGAGGTAAAGTAGCCTCATGTGCGCAAATTTTTCATATATGCAATTATTATATACCATATATAGTGACATTTCAAGCGGTTTGATTCAAATAAGAAAAAGAAAATATTAAAATTTTTCTCAAAAAGGGCTTGACAACTGCGCGCAAATAATATATTATATTCAAGCGTCAAAAAACAGACGCAAACCGTGATGATCCATTAGCTCAGACGGTAGAGCACTTGACTTTTAATCAAGGTGTCCGGAGTTCGAATCTCCGATGGATCACCAGAAAAGCTTCGCAACAAAAGTTGCGGAGCTTTTTATTTTTTCAGGAGATTCGAACGACAATCGTCCATGTGCGGCGGTTTGCCGCAGGCAGAGCCGCACGGACATATAAAACGAACCTGCGGCAGCAGCGCTGCCGAATCTCCGATGGATCACCAGAAAAGCTTCGCAACAAAAGTTGCGGAGCTTTTTTATTTTTATTCGCAATGGACTTATGATATTTAATGTAATAATGCCGTGAAATAATTATAGATTTTTTAATGATTCTATGTTATTATTAAATTGGTTTATTATGAGAGGAGGCGGAATATGATAAGGACACAAAAAAAAACTCTGATTTATCTTGTCTGCGCAATGGTTCTTGCGATGGCAGGTATACTCTATAATGGCATCAACTTTCCGCTTACCAACTCGTTTTCAGGAAATACATTTACAATTCTGCCTCACATAATTTTTGTTGCGCTGTCGTTCGGCTGGGTTATTTCCGTTCGGCGCAGAATTCTTGACAAACGAATCCGAAGCTATCTGATTTCCGTCGGTCTGCTTATGTCATTCTGGCTTGCAGAAAGAACAACGAAATGGTTTTTTGTTTCCGAATTCTCCGACCTTTGCAGATATATGTGGTATGCTTTTTACATTCCGATGATTCTCATTCCGCTTCTCGGTGTGTTTATCACAACCTATATCGGCAAACCCGAAACATACAAAATGCCTTGGTGGCTCAATCTTCTTTATATTCCCGCATTCGCACTCATTCTTTTTGTTTTTACAAACGATTTTCATAATCTTGTGTTTGAATTTCCGAACGGAATTTACTATTTCAATGAACAATATGAATACGGTTTCGGTTTTTATATAGTTGCCGCGTGGTTTGTAATTCTGGGATTTTATTTTGTAATTTCTCTCGTTATCAAAAGCCGTGTACCCGGCAGTAAAACGTTCCAGAAATTACCTCTTATCATCATGGCTTGTTCCGTTGTTTTCTGGGTGCTTTATGCTCTCGGTCTTATCAATGCCGACCTCACCGCAGTTGACTGCCTTATGATTACCCTTCTTCTTGAAAGCGCAATCGAAAGCGGTCTTATCCGTTCAAATGCGGGTTACACGGAATTCTTTGAAATTTCAACGGTTGCGGCGCAGGTTGTTGATAAGAATTATCAGACGATGTATATTTCTTCTTATGCCGATGATTTGCCCGAAGACGTGATGCAAAGCGCATTGGATAAACCCGTTGAACTCGGAAAAACAATGTTTCACGGCAAGCCTGTTTCGGGCGGATACGTATTCTGGCAGAACGATATCAAAGAAATCAAAAAGCTGATGAAGAGCCTTGAAGAAACCCGTGAAAGGCTCAGCGAAAACAACTTTCTGCTGAAAGCCGAAATTGATATGAACGAGCAGAAAGCCCGTTTTGAAGAAAAAAACAGACTCTATGACCGTATTGCCCGTGACGTTTCATCCCAGCTTATAAAAGCCGAAGAATTGCTTGCTCATGCAAAACAAAATCCCGAAGAGGCTCACAATGCGCTGGCGAAAATCTGTGTTATAAGTGCTTACATAAAACGAAGAAGCAATCTGCTTTTGCTCAGCGAAGAAAACAAAATCATTTCTTCATCGGAGCTTGAATTCTGCCTTCGTGAATCCCTTGACAATATCCGCTTGCTCGGTGTTCATTCATCGTTAAAGAGCAATTGCTCGGGCAATCTGGATGTTGAAAATGCAGTTGCCGTTTACGACTTGTTTGAAAAAACAGCCGAGTTATTCATCGACGATATCAACGCACTTATGGTGTCGCTCAGATGTGAAAACTCCGCTATAAAGCTCACTCTTCAGACGGGTCTGAATGACGGTGCGGATATTTCTGCGCTGAATACACTTTCACTCAATGGCGGAAGTGTAACCTGCGATGTTGATGAAAACGACGTTGCGGTTTATATTCTTCTTTCCGAAGGAGGTGCATCGGATGATTAACCTTCTTGAAACGGGAACATATTTCCAGGCATTTTTTATGTCGGTTTTATTTCTTGAAGCCGTAATAAATGTCTGCTGTATTCCCAATCTTTTTATCCGTGATTATAAGCCTCTGACAAAGGTAATTACCGTTCTTTTCAATCTTGCGGGTTTTGCTCTGCTCGTTGTTCTGACAACGGGAATAAACGCACAGCTGTGCCACAGAGATATTCCGTATCCGAGCATACTGCTTCTTGAAAATGCGGAATATTCTCTGATGTATGTTCTGGCAAATCTTGCTTTTCTTGTTTTTCTCGGTATCGGAGAAATCCGTTACCGCAAAAACAGCGTTTCGTCGCGTTCCATAAAGGAAAGCTTCGATCATCTTCCGACAGGTCTTTGTTTTTCAAAGGCAAACGGCACCGTTCAGCTTGTAAACCACAAAATGAACGAACTCGGATATATTCTGACGGGAGAAGAAATTCAGAATGCCAACAGATTCTGGAAAACGCTTGTTAACGGTAATGTTCTTCCCGACGTTCACCGTATTACCGACAGTAAACAACCCGAATACCGTCTGTCAGACGGAACGGTTTATACTTTCAGACGCGAAAAGGTTGAAAATGTTTTTCAGATTACCGCAACCGACACAACAAGCCTTCATAAGCTTACAAACAGACTTCGTATGAACAACGAAGAACTTGAAGAAATGAATGCAAGACTCAGGCATTACGGTGAAACCGTTGACGAAACAACAAGGGCAAGAGAACGCCTTGAAACAAAAATCCGCATTCACAGCGAACTCGGTCAGGCACTTCTCGCAACCCGTCATACGTTGAGTCTGCCCGATGCCGATTATCAGCCGATTATCAGCACTTGGAACAGAAATATTGCTGTTCTCCGAACAGAAGCTGAGCCTTCGCAAAGCAGCGGTCTGCTTAACACGCTTATTGATATTGCAGAATCAGCGGGTGTTACCGTTGAAATCAGCGGTGAATTCCCGATGAACGATATGGCAGGCAGTATACTGACTTCTGCGGCAACGGAAGCGCTGACAAATGCCGTTATTCACGCAGACGCCAAAACTCTGTTTGTTGAGTTTTATGAAACAGAGGATAGCTATAATGCCAGATATACCAATGACGGAAATCAACCGACAACTGAAATACACGAGGGCGGCGGTCTCGGTTCGCTCCGCAGTAAAATTGAACGTCTGGGCGGAAATATGGAAATTCAGTCTGTACCGCAGTTTGTTATGACTGTGCAGATGCCGAAAGAGGTGAAATTATTTTGATTAACGTTCTTATCGTTGAAGACGATCCTATGGCTCGCAAATTGCTTGAAATATATATAAATGACAGCGAAGAATATAAACTTTCGCAATCCATTGAAAGTGCGGCAATGGCAGAGCTTTACTGCCGCAGAAATCCCATTGACCTTATTCTTATGGACGTATGCACGGCAATGGATGCAAACGGACTTGATGCGGCGGCAAAAATCAAAAAAAGCTGTCCGCATATCAAAATAATCATCGTCACAAGCCAGCCCGAATTCAGCTTTATTGAAAGAGCAAGAAAAGCTGGAGTTGAAAGCTTCTGGTACAAAAGCGCATCTGCAGAGGAAATCATTGAGGTTATGAACAGAACAATGGCAGGTGATTCCGTTTATCCTGACACAACTCCCTCGCTCAGACTCGGTGAAGCACTCAATGTTGATTTTACCGAAAAAGAGCTTCTCGTTCTTCGTGAGGTTGTTGACGGCGAAGCCGATGCGGATATAGCCGAAAAGCTCGGAATGTCCCTGCGCACCGTGAAAGCACACATTCAGAATATGCGTGACAAAACGGGATTCCGCAACCGCACCGAACTTGCGGTAAGAGTGCGTGAAAGCGGTCTTGTTATCAACGACCATAAAACAGAATAAAAACAATATCATTCTTGACGGCAGAGCAATCTGCCGTCTTTTTTTATAAAAATTTTTAAAAAAATTTCCATTTCTGCACTAAAGTACAATGTGCAAACTGAAAAAAGGTGATAGAATTACGATGTAAGAATGTATACTGACAAAAGTATACCCATTATGAATTACAAGAAAGGAGCAATTTTTTATGAAATTACTCAAAAAAACCTTGGCGATACTGCTCTGCCTGATTATGGCGGTCGGTATTGTTCCTCTCTCTGCAAGTGCGGATACGGAGCCGACGGACTACGTTAAAACGGATTTCCTTTTCGAAGCAGGTCAACCTGTTCCTACAAAAAGAAGTCAGTACACCGTCAAGACAGGCTACATAGCTTCGGAGGGAGTTGAAATCATTCTTTCCGCTTACACCACCGGCTTGGATTATATGCGCGATGGCGTTTACCTTAACAACGACGGCAAATTTACCGAACAAAATTTGGGTGCTTTTTTGAAGAATACCGGATATCAATTAAAAGTCTGTTTTACATGCCCGAAATATACCGAAAGAGATTTGGTTCTGATAGCCGGCGATGAAACATACTTTTACTATGATTTTGAATTTCGTTTAGATCGTGTGATGATAGACGGATATACAACGGAAGTTTGGAATGTTTGCTATTATTATTATATTCCGATTGCCGATATGGCTCAGACGGTTACAACCTATGCTCAGCTTCAGAGTGCACTTTCGCAATACGGCACCAATGCAATCAAGCTTGGCAATGATATAACAAAGGAAATCGGTCTGGGCAAAACAGCAGAGAGTGAAGCAGCCCAGCTTACCGTCAACGGCAATAAGATTCTTAATCTGAACGGCTATAAGCTCAATGTTGTTGACCATTCCGACGTATCAAGCGATAAGGACTATACTCTCGACTCAATCAGAACTCTTTTCACCGTTTCTGCGGGTGCTGATTTCACGGTTGAAGACACAGACGGAGCGGGCGAAGTGAAATATGATGCTCATTATATTTCCCCGACAGCTGCCCGTTTTGATTATGCACGTTATTCTGACATTGCCCAAAGAAATATGTTTGACGTTAACGGAAAGCTTACCGTAAACGGCGGTACGTTTATTGCAGGCGGTGCAAAGAAACAGTACCTCTCTGATCAGTTAAAACACGCATATCAGATTGCTTCGGGTTATATTGTCAACACAAATGAAGATGGCGAAGCAACCTTTAACGGCGGTAAATTTATCGGACACACATATTTTGGCGATTATATTGTATTTAGAGGCTTTGGCAAAATCACAATAAACGGCGGTGAGTTTGAAAACATCGGTGCCGGCTATTTTGTCAGCAAATACATGATTAAAGACAACCTGACAATTAATAACGGCAGTTTTGAAGCAAAAACCTTTACAATCCGTACTACGGAACACAGCGATATAAACAGCAGATACGAAGAAGGCACTATCAAAGAATTCCGTATACCTGCAGGTTCATGGGATAACGAAGCAGCCATAGTAATTAAGGACGGAAAGCGTTGTTCCGAGCCTGCTGCTGATTATCTTGTAAACTATAAAGAGGATGACCGTATCGATATTATCACTCCTTCTCTTTATGCGTGGCAAAAAGGTAAGCCCGTTGTGTTTGACAGCCTCGCAGCTTCTTGTACCTATGTTATAGGTGCTGATGATATTATGTCTTTTAAACTCAACAAGCTTCCTGAATATCTTACCGATATGGGATACTCGTGGGATCTCGCCGAAGTGCTGTATGATACTTCGGGAAAAAAGGTCTATGAATATCATAACAACGGATCCGATTACGATGATGGCACTTTCGGCTTTAAAGACGATTGCAAAACATCGGGAACATATACCTATTATATCATTGTTTCTTTAAAGAATCCGGACGGTAATTACTGCGGCTTCAAAAAATACACGCTGCTTGTCAAAGCAATCGAGCCCTGCAAAACACACGATTACTATGTAAGCAGCACAACTGCAACCTGCACTGCGGGCGGCACAATCACAGAAACCTGCACCAAGTGCGGTGAAACAAAAACAACTAACGTAGGTGCTCTCGGACACACTTACGAAGAATACGAGGGAGTGTATCAGTGGTCATATAACAGCACCAACCACTGGAAGTATTGCTGGAGATGTGATAAAAACATTTACCAGGGCAAGCACAGCTTTAATATAAATAATATTTGCATAGTCTGCGGTCTTGATAACAACTGCGACTACGGCAACGCAATGGATCTTGAACGCAATGAAACTCACCATTGGTGGGCTTGTGAAACTCATGCTCCCGAAGATGCCTGCCCCAATGACCACAAGCTGGAATACGGTGCACATACCGTTTGCCCTGTTGACGGAATGGGCAACACAAGCGCAAACACCACTTATAACTGTGCGTACGGCTACCGCTGCGACGGCTGCGGTGAATACTTCGGCGAAACAGGCAATCACACATGGGTAATGTGGAGAAGAATTCCGGCAACCTGCTATTCAGAAGGTAGAAATATTTACAAATGCACAAACGACGGCAAAATTGACCCCAGCGGCAACAAAGTAAGCTGTGGCTACAAGTATGTTACAACCCCCAAAATTGACCACCAATGGACTTTTGTCAGTGATACCGCAACCTGCCAGACAAACGGTAAGGTAACCTACAAGTGCGCATTCTCAGGCTGTACAGAAACAAATGTAGTTGATTCACCTGCAAAAGGTCATATCTATGGTCTTGTTTCCGACACGGCAACGTGTACATCAGCAGGTACTGCAACCTACAAGTGCAATACCTGCTCCGCAAGCTACACAGAGGCTTCGCCCAAAAAGCCTCACAACCACGTTGAAACCTCTTACGTAGCACCCACTACCGAGGCAGAAGGCAAAATCACTTATAAGTGCTCCGATTGCGGTGATATCAAGACGGAAAGACTTGAAAAGCTTTCTGTTATCAAAGAACCCAAAACAAAGAGCATCAGCTACAAGGACGGCGTTGTAATCCGCCCGGATTTTGCAAATATCCCCGAAGGTGCAACCGTTGAATGGACAGCAGATAACAGCTGCTTCAACTGGAGTGTTGATGCAGAAGGTAACGTTAAAGCAATTTCAGCTTCAAGTGGCGACACAACCTTCTCTGCAAAAGTCAAGCTCGCAGACGGCACTTATTTGACCGATATGTACGGCAACGAAATTGTCAGCACAACCACCGTTAAATCAAACGCAGGCTTCTTCCAGAAGCTCGTTGCCTTCTTCAAGAGCATCTTCGGTGCAACAAAGATTTACGAATAAAATGTTCAGATATGTAGGGCGGCTTGCCCACAAGCCGCCGCAAATATCAGCATTCATTCAAGGGCGGGATGAGGGCATCCCGCCCTACACAAACAAATTTGACGGCAGAGCAATCTGCCGTCTTTTTTTTATAAAAAATTTAAAAAAAACTTCCGTTTTTGCACTAAAGTACAATGTTCAAACCGAAAAAATGTGATATGATTACTATGTCAAGATATATCCTTGCGGATATACAAAAATGTAAAGGAGATGCTTTTAATGAAAAAAACAAGCAAGATTTTAGCGGCTGTTATGGCAATCGTTATGATTGTTGCCGCAATTCCTATGACAGCTTTTGCGGCTGACTACACAATCTCACTCGGTGAAACAATAACCGTAACCATACCTGCAGAAGGTTATGCAGAATGCAAGTTCACCCCCGATGAAGACGGCACATACGTTGTTTATTCCGATATGGGTGAAGCTGATATTGACCCGTATGTGGATGTTTATGACGCAGATGGCAATGAAATTGCAGACGACGACGATAATGATTATGCTTATACTTATGATTTCTACTGCATTTTTGAGGCAGAAGCAGGTGCCGACTATCTGTTTGTAATGGCCGCATATGAAGATTATGCTCTTGAATTTGATGTTACCGTATCAGTCTTCGGCGAAATCACTCATCAGCCCACAGCAGATGAACCCTACGTTGAGGTTACAGAAGGTGCAGACGCCACATATAAGTGGTATAAGGTCGGCGATTCTTTCGCTGAATTGACTGACGAATATGCAACGCCCCGTGGCGATGACTATGTCGGCAATTTTGCAACTTATGATTCAGCAAACGGCTGGACGGGCGTTTATGACGGTTATGAAGACGGCATCTATAAGGAATACAATTTCTTCAAGGTTATGCTTCCGGAAGACCAGACCATCAAAATGACAGCTGATACTGATGCTGTTCAACTCGGCATCTGGTGTGTTTGCGGAGAGTCCGATAAAGTCTGGGAAGATGTCAATGCAAACGATACCGTTGAATTCACTGCTGACCACTCCTGTGTTTACTACACGTGGGGCCTGTATACACAGGTTCCTCATCTCAAAGCTGAAATGCCTGAAATGAAAAAGGTTAATACTGATGCAGAGCTTAAGGCAAAAGAAGCAGGCACACATGTCTGCCTTGTTACCTTTGACGGTAGCAGATTTGAAGTTTCCGATGAGGTTGATGTTTGCAACCATATGTGCCATCAGGGCGGCTTCCTCGGTTTCTTCTGGAATATCATTAATTTCTTCAACAAGCTCTTCGGGCTCAATCCTTTCTGCGGATGCGGTTTGGCACATTATTAATTGAATAAACAAATCTGACGGCAGAGCAATCTGCCGTCTTTTTTTATATAAAAATATAAAATATTTTTAAAAAAAGTTTCATTTCTGCACTAAAGTACAATGTGCGATTTATTTTTATTTGTTAAAATTAGGATGAATAAGAATATTAATGGGGGATTTTATGGCTAATCTTAAAAAACTTACCATTTTACATTCCAACGATTTGCACGGTGACTTTCTCGCAGAAGAAATTGATTCCGCACTCGTCGGCGGTGTTTCAATGCTTTCGGGATATGTCAATAAAGTCAGAAATGAAGAAAAGAATGCAATCTACTGCATCGCAGGCGATATGTTCAGAGGCTCGGTTATCGATTCCGAATATCAGGGCGTTTCAACAATCGAGATTATGAATATGCTTTCACCCGATGTTGTTACCGTGGGCAACCACGAAACGGATTACGGTGTCGCTCATCTTCTGTTTATCGAAAAATGTGCAAAGTTCCCGATTATCAATGCAAATTTACATATCAAAACCAACGGTGCAAGACTTTTCAAGCCTCACCATATAATTGAAATCGACGGAATGAAAGTTCTGTTTATCGGTATTCTGACCGAAGACGTTCTTTCGCAGACAAAGAATGACGGTCTTGTGGGAACGTTCGTTGATATTGACGAAGCCGCAATGACGGTTGGCAGAATCTGCAACGCATATAACAGAATTGATATTGATTTCACCGTTCTTCTCACTCACATCGGATTTGAAGAAGATAAAAAGCTTGCCGCAAAGCTCGACCCTGCATGGGGTGTTGATATTATCGTAGGCGGTCATTCGCATACGTTTATTGAAAAACCTGCGGTTGTTAACGATATTGTTATCGTTCAGGCAGGTACGGGTACAGACCAGATAGGCAGATTCGATATTATGGTTGATACCGATAACAACTGCATTGACAGTTACACGTGGAAAACCGTTCCTATCAATGCGGAAAACTGCCCGAGAGATGAAAAACTTGAAGATATAATCAAGTTTTATAAGAACAAAACGGATATGAAATACGGTCGCATGGTAACCAGATTCAAAAGACAGCTTACCCATCCGTCAAGATACCGTGAAACCGAGCTCGGCGGTCTGTTTGCGGATATTATGCGTGACAGTCTCGGTCTTGACCTTATGCTTCTCGGTTCGGGAAGTGTCCGCACAACAGAACTCGGTCCCATTGTTCTTTTTCAGGATCTCGCGGAATGCTTCCCTTATGATGACCCTGCATATATGCTTCGTGTGACGGGCAAACAGCTTAAACGGATGATAAAGTATATGCTTCGTGACGAGGTGTGGGAAGGCTCTCACTGTGAATTTTATCAGTTCTCAAAGGGAACAAGAGTTCTTTATGACCGCAACACTCACGAAATCAAAAAGTTCACCCTTAACGGCGAACCTCTTGATGATGAAAAGATTTATAAAATCGGTCTTCAGCATTTCCATTTCAAGAATCTTGAAAACTTCTTCTCCGTTCCCTATGACGAGGTTGCAAAAAACGGCAAGCCCCGAATGGTTTCAACCTCCTGCAGAGAAATTCTTGATGAGTATCTTTCCGTTCACAATGCTCTTGACCGTGAAATCAGCGGAAGACTGATTGTTGAATGATTATGAAGAAGAACAGACCAAAGGGCAACGGATTCTTTTCGGCGCTGCTGATAAACCTCATATTCGACCTTGAATGGACAATTCCTGCATGGCTTTTGCTTGCGGCACATTTCATTTTCAAAATATCAATATGGTGGTTTGTGGGAGCACTCGCCGTATGGGTTATCGGCGTTGCAATAAAAACATCGGTTTTCTCGTGGCTTGTTCACGTCGGAAATATTCCCGACCCGCCCAAAGAAAACAAAAATCCCTATTCATCAACGGGATATAAACCGAATAAATAAGGAGGTAATGCCAATGAAAAAATTAACAGCCGTTTTGCTTGCCCTGATTATGATTCTCTCATTTGCGGCATGCGGCGGCAACGGTAAAGTTGAAACAACAACCGATGCTCCTTCGCAGACCGAAGAAGCAAACACAAAGGGCAACAAAGGCGATAATAAAGAGGATGACGGCGGAGATTTGCTGATGACTCTTTATATGGACTGCGATTCTGAAGATTATCAGAGCCTTACAGGTAAAATTGAAAGCATAAACACAGGCATTGACCCTCAGACGTCAGCAGGCTGTTTCAGATTTGTTTCACCCAAAAACGGTGTTAAGGTCAGACTTGAAGCGATAATGTGGTCACCGATTGTTGATGCATTTGAGGTAACCGAAACAATATTCGAAATCTCAACCGAAAAAGACAAAATTTATGAATTTGACTGCTATGTAACCGAAACAATTCCCGATTACAGACTCGTTGCCGAGTACGGAGATATGAAAGCCAAGTATTATCTGGCTGTGGACGGCTATGAGGTTGTCACAAAACTGCTTATGGTTGATGAGGGCAACACACCCGAAGAAATAACCGAAGATTCAGCTTTCTATAATCTCTGTGTTGCCCGTGCAACATCGAAAATCTTTTATGAAGGCTATGCTGAACATGATGACCCTGCCGTTATCTGGGATACTCTTGCTTATGCAGTAACTCTCAATGAATTCAAAATGATCGGCACGGAAGACTATGTGAATATGATAGGTCTTTCCGAATGGGAGGCTGATGCTTATTTCAGCACCCTTTATCCCACACTTATCGAAAGTGATACGGAGCTTACCGAAAACGGAAATGTTGTGGCGGCTCATTTCAGCACTGGCAAAAAATATCTCGTTATGCCGTATCTGTTTGAAAAATTCAGCACAAACGAATTCTACGGCGTTGAGGATAACGGCGACGGAACGTATTCCGTTAAAATCCGCATTGACGATTACAGATTTGAAGGCTATACAGAATACGGTCTTGCGGTAATCGTTGAACCCGATGCAAACAGTCCTTTCGGCTACGTAATCAATGAAGTTGTTTATTGCGAATTACCGAGAGGATAAGAATAAATTTAAAAAATTATAAACTGATTTCTTGAAAGGAGAAATTTATTATGGGACTTATTAAAGCAGGTATAGGAGCACTCGGCGGAGTAATGGCAGATCAGTGGAAAGAGTTTTTCTACTGCGATTCACTTGAAAACGACGTGCTTATGGTGAAAGGACAGAAGCGAGTAGGCGGACGTTCTTCCAACACAAAAGGCAGTGACAACGTTATCTCCAACGGCTCGGGTATTGCCGTTGCAGACGGTCAGTGCATGATTATCGTTGAGCAGGGCAAGATTGTTGAAGTTTGCGCAGAGCCCGGTGAATTCACTTACGATTCTTCAACAGAGCCTTCAATCTTCTCGGGTAAGCTCGGCGATACAATCAAGGAAACATTCAAAACAATCGGTAAGAGATTTACATACGGCGGAGATACCGGCAAAGACCAGAGAGTTTATTATTTCAACACAAAGGAAATTCTCGATAACAAGTTCGGCACACCAAATCCCTTTATGTTTGAGGTTGCCAACAAAAGACTCGGTCTGTTCCGTTCCGTTCAGGTAAGATGCAACGGTATTTATTCTTACAGAATCACAGACCCGCTTCTTTTCTACACAAAGATTGCAGGTAACGTAGGCGATGAATACAGAAGAGAAGAAATCGACAATCAGCTCAAAACAGAGTTCATTTCAGCTCTTCAGCCCGCATTCGCAATGCTCACAGAACTCGAACTCCGTCCTGCACAGATTCCTGCACATACAACCGAACTCAAAGATGCTCTCAACAAGGCACTTGCGGTTGAATGGACACAGCGCAGAGGTATTTCAGTTGAATCCATTGCACTTAATCCGATTACTCTCACTCCCGAAGATATGCAGAAAATCAATCAGATGGAAGATGCCGCAACAATGGGCTCAAATCCGTTTATGATGGCAGGCAGAATGGCAGATGCACAGGCAAATGCAATGGAAGCAGCCGCCAACAACTCTGCAGGTGCAATGACAGGCTTTATGGGAATGGGTATGGCAATGAATGCAGGCGGTAACTTCAACCCTGCAGCAATGTATCAGGCAGGCGTTCAGCAGCAACAGCAGATGGCACAGCAGCAGGCTGCGGCAGCTCCTGCGCAGGCAGCACCCGCAGCACCTGCAAACGGCTGGAAATGTGCTTGCGGAGCAACCGTAAGCGGCAACTTCTGCACAGAATGCGGTGCTAAGAAGCCTGCTGAAGAAGGCTGGACTTGTGCCTGCGGCGCAGTGAATAAAGGTAAATTCTGCCCCAACTGCGGAGCAAAGAAACCCGAAGGTGCACCTCTTTATCAGTGTGACAAATGCGGATGGAAACCCGAAGATCCCAAGAATCCTCCCAAGTTCTGCCCCGAATGCGGTGACATCTTCAACGAAAGCGACGCCAAATAATTAAATTGTAATAAATCTGTATATTTTAAAGGAGAAATTATTATGGGACTTTTTGATAAAAAATTCTGCGATATCTGCGGCGAAAAAATAGGACTTCTCGGCAACAGAAAGCTTGAAGACGGCAATATGTGTAAGGACTGCGCAAAGAAGCTTTCACCCTTCTTCAGCGACAGAAGAAGCTCAACAATCGAAGAAATCAAGCAGCAGCTTGCTTACAGAGAGCAGAACAAGGTTGCTCTTAAGTCTTTCAGACCCAACCTCACTTTCGGTGACGGCAAGAAGATTTATGTTGATATGGCAAACGGCAATTTCGTTGTTTCAAACTACAGCCCCAACAACTGGGATGACGAGAATCCCGACGTTATGGCTCTTTCATCAATTATGAGTTGCAATCTCAAGATTGATGAAGATAAGGATGAAATCTATACTCAGGGCAAAGACGGTCAGAGAGTAAGCTACAATCCTCCCAGATACAAATTCTACTACAACTTCATTCTTGAATTTGCAGTAAACAACCCCTATTTTGACGATTTCAGAGTTCAGCTCAATACATTCCGTATTGAGGGTATGGGCACAATGGAATACAACAAGTATCAGCAGATGGCTATGGAAGTTATCAACACTCTCACTCCCGGCAGAGGCGGCGCAATGCCCAATATGATGAATGGCGGTATGCCCATGAATAACGGTATGCCTATGAATCAGGGCTTTGCTCCTGCAAATGCTTACGGTCAGCCTAATCCTTATGCACAGCAGAATCCCTACGGTCAGCCTCAGGCAAATCCCTATGCACAGCAGAATCCTTACGGTCAGCCTCAGGCAAATCCCTATGCACAGCAGAACCCTTACGGTCAGCCTCAGGCTAATCCTTACGCACAGCAGAATCCTTACGGTCAGCCTCAGGCAAACCCCTATGCACAGCAGAATCCTTATGCACAGCCTCAGCAGGCAAATCCCTATGCTCAGCAGAACGCTTATGCACAGCAGCCCCAGCAGGCTCCCGTTGCACAGGGTTGGATTTGCCCCGCTTGCAATGCAACAAATGAAAGCGGCGCATTCTGTGCTTGCTGCGGAACACCCAAAGCTAACTGATAATTTATATGAATATAAAGATGAAAGTTGCGATAATCGTGATTTTGGTCGGTGCTGTTGCCATTGCCGCCGCAGTCGGTGTGTGGTATTACAAAACAAAATTTTATATACCCGATAAAGGCGGCATGGAACGGGATTTGTCGGATATGGTTGTATCCTGCTCTTATTCCACGGGCGGCGGAATGGACGGCGGCTCAATGAATATGAGAATATATCTCAACGAGAAAAACGAGGTATGGTTTGAATATTATAATCAGCCGTATATCGGTGCTGAAGAAGAATCCGCAAGTTTTCAGATTGACGCCGAAGCATTGGAAAAGATAAGGCGCAAATGCAAGGAATTCGGTGTTCTTAATTGGGGCGAACTCAAGTACAGCGAGGAACAGCTTCTTGATGCACCCACAACTTCCGTGAGCTTTACCTACGGTGATAACGAATATTATTCTGTTAATTCAAACCGTGAGCTTCCGAAGAATTCAGCAGGTTTCTTCTCGGCATTTTATGAAATTCTCAATGAATACAACACGCAAGGAGGTAATTAACCTTGTCAGCAATAACTGAACAGAAATGTCCGCATTGCGGCGGTGCAGTCGAATTCAACGTCGGCGCACAGAAACTCAAATGTCCCTATTGCGATGCAGAATTTGATATTGCCGCTATGCAGCAGGCAGAAGATTTTGCCGCAAATACGGTTGAACAGATTAACTGGAATTCACAGGGTTCACAGTGGGGTGCAGGCGAAACAGACGGAATGAGCGTTTATGCCTGCAAATCCTGCGGCGGTGAAATCGTTGCCGATGCAACAACGGGTGCAACAAGCTGTCCTTACTGCGGCAATCAGGTCGTTATGCAGGGTCAGTTCTCGGGCGCGCTTAAGCCTGATCTTGTAATTCCTTTCAAGCTCGATAAAAAAGCCGCAAAGGAAGCACTCAAAAAGCATTTCATGGGCAAAAAATTTGTTCCCAAGGCATTTTTAGCCGAAAACAAGCTTGATGAAATCAAGGGTGTTTATGTTCCTCATTGGCTTTTTAGCTGTGATGCGGTTGTAAATGCAACATATCAGGCTGAAAAATACAGACGTTGGTCTGACAGTAAGAATAACTACACCGAAACCACCGCTTTCAATATTTACAGAAGCGGCTCAATCGGTTTTGACAACGTTCCCGTTGACGGCTCAACCAAAATGCCCGATGACCTTATGGAATCAATCGAGCCTTTCAACATCAACGAGGCTGTTCCTTTCAACACGGCATATCTCGCAGGCTATCTTGCAGATAAATACGATGTTGACGTTGACCAGAGTATGAACAGAGCAAATCAGAGAATTCAGGCAAGTGCTCTCAATGCATTTGAAGATACCGTTGACGGTTACGATTCCGTAAGCCCCATTCAGGCGGCAATGCAGGTTGCAAACGGCTCATACAAGTACGCTCTTTATCCCGTATGGATTCTCAACGTTAAATGGAACGGCAAGAATCATACTTTTGCAATGAACGGTCAGACGGGCAAATTCGTCGGCAATATTCCCACAGAGGATAAGAAAGCCAGACTCATCGGCGGTCTCGGCGGTGCGGCAGTCGGCGCAATTATCTATGCGATTATTGCAATAATTTCATTGCTTTAAGGAGGTGCGGAAGAAATGACTAAAAAGATTTTTGCAATTCTTGTTGCGGTTGTTCTCTGCCTTTCTGTGGCACTTTCCGCATCGGCTTATACAAGTCAGTACGTTTATGACCCCGAATATAATCTTTCCGACAGCGAGCTTTATGAACTCAATAACTATGCCGCAGGTATAGAAAACAAAAGCGGTTATGCTCTTATTTTCTGCATTATCTCCGATAACGGCGGTATGACAAACGAAGAATATGCCGAAGAAGCATATTACAGCTATACGGATTCAAAGGATGCAGTTGTTTTTGTTCATAACGAAACAGAGAAAGTCTACAACTACTATATTGCAGGCGATGAAAAAGGAATTTTCAGCGAAGCTGTTATCGATGCAATGAGAGTTGCTTACGACACAAACGAAAGCTATTACGGCGGAATTATGGGCTTCTATGCGGCTGCCGAAACGGCACTTGAAGCTCCTGCTTATAATAGCGCACCCATAGGCGGCAATGCAGTCACAAACGCTCCTGATTCCAATGTAACCGAGTTTGAACAGGTTGAAAGAACTCTTCCTCTTGTTGTTGACGGTGCAAATATCATTCCCGATGACGTTGAAGCCGCACTTGTCAAGAGATGCGACACAATAGCGGAAGAATATAAAATGGAAGTTGCAATTGTTACTGCCAACGATTTTGAGGGCAAGTCATCCGAGGCTTATGCTGATGATTTCTATGATTTCAACGGCTACGGCTACGGTGAAAACGATGACGGTATGCTTGTTGTCTATAAGCCGGGCGAAGAAGGCGAAAGAGAAATCTGGATCACTGTTTACGGCAAAGGCTCATCTGTTTTCTTCCAGGGTATCCGTGAAGGCATAATTGCCGATATGAAGGATTATCTCATTGCTGAAGATTACGAAAAGGCATTCAACACATACCTTGACAGAGCGGAAGAACAGCTCAAGCCCGGCACTCCCGTTATCTGGCTCTTTATTCTTGCACTTGTCGGTGCGGTTGTGGGTCTGATTATCACAGGCTCAATGACGGCAAAGAATAAGAGCGTTGTTGCTCAGAATCACGCAAAGGTTTATACCCGTCAGGGCAGTATGGTTGTTACGGGCGCTCAGGATGTATATGCATATTCATTCGTCAAAACAACACCCAAGCCACAGAATAATAATAACGACAACGACAGTTCAACCCACACAAGCTCGTCGGGCAGAACTCATAGCGGTTCGGGTGCAAAATTCTAAGGAGTGATTATATATGGCACTTTTTGATATGTTCAAAAACAAAGCGGAAAACGCTATTAAAAAGAGCGTTAATACAGCCGTAACACAGGGCTTTAATAAGGCTGCATCCGCAGTCGGCAATCTCGGCAACAAGAAAGAAAAGATTGTTTTCAGAAATCTGCCTTCAAGTTTTGAAGAGTTTACTTCTCTGCCTCAGGCAGCTCTCTCAACTCCGTTTGATACCGCTGCAATGACAGTTCTTGCTTTCTGTTATTATCCGCAGAATAAAGACCTTGCTCTGCAGATGCTTAACTATCTCAGAGGTCCCAGACCTTTGAGCGGGGGAGATATATCCTTCATTGCAGACAGATTCCGTGACAGCGATTATGTTCCCCGTTCATATTTTGAAGGCTCAACTCCCGCAAACGATTACACACCTGCCGAGCCTTACACAATAGTTGTCAGCGAAAATCCTTATTCGTATCAGAATGAGGGATATGCAACGCTTTATATCTCATCAGGCGGTGCAGACAGTCCCCGAAGCGTTCAGATGCGCAAGGCAAAGGACGGTAAATGGTATCTCTGGGAACAGTTCATTCTCGTCGGTATCCGTCAGCCCGAAAGCTCAAATCCCTGGGCATAACGGGAGGTAAAACAAATGGAAGGTATTAACTCAATTCAATTTGACGGTCGTTTTAATACCGAAGTGGTGCAGGGTACATATAAACTGTTTACGGAAGTTAAGTTTACAGCAATTCTCAATATTGAGATTGCAGACCCTGATAAATTCAATACTATGTTCGGTGGTCAGCTTCCCGTTGACCTTATTAAAAATGATGCATCACGTGTTGCTGAAATGACCTTCACAAAAATGTTTGCGGAAGGCTGCTCTGTTGATGAACTGAAATATAAGGCAGACACACAGGCAGATTTGATTTTGCAGGACTTCGCAATTGCAGGTTGGGAAGCAAGAGCAGGTATCAGAGCCACCGCAATCAACAACGTGATTGTTGCAATCGACCCTCAGACTGAAAAAATGCTTTCAACTATGGCATCAATAAACTCTGTTCCCGTTTCTGCACCTGCACCGCAGGATAACGTCATCTGGCAATGTGTCTGCGGTAACAACAATTCGGGCAAGTTCTGTACCGAATGCGGAACAAAGAAGCCTGAAGATTGGGTCTGCTCCTGCGGAAACACAAATAAAGGTAAGTTCTGTACGGAATGCGGAAAGCCGAAAAATCAATAACCAAAGAATATTTTTTGGAGGTAAATTAAAATGAAAAAACTTTTAGCAATTCTTATGGCTCTTGCAATGCTTCTTTCATTTGCTGCCTGCGGCGGTAACGAAAAGCCCGAAACAACACAGCCCACCGAAGCAACAACCGAAGCTCCCAAATTTGATGAAACCGTTGTTACAGACGGCAAAACCAACAAGCTCACAATCAGAACTCCCATTGGTGAGTTTACTTTCAACGAAGCCAACACAGAGGGCAACTTCCTTGCACAGACAAATATCGTCAAGTGCGGTACTCTTGAAAATGCAGAAGTGAATATCGGTGTTGCCTTTGCTGTTACTCATGCAGCATACGATTCTGTTCACGATTACGTTACAAAGAGTTTCAGAAATAATACTATTTTTGAAGAAGGCAAAATCGGCGAATTCACAACATATATCCGTCAGAACGGACCTTCCGCAATGCAGATTATCGTTTGCCTTAACAACTTTGAGTTTGCTATGCTTGAGTTCAAACTTCCTGCAGGCGCAAAGAGGGACGATTATGCGGCACTCCGTGCAGGCGAACTCTTCAAGACTGTTTATGAAAATCTTACAATTGAAGCAGGTGCGGCAGAAGTTGAAAACACCGATGCAGGCGAACCCGAAGTTCCCGCAAACGAACCCGTTAAAACAGATAAAGGCTTTGTAACAGTAACTCCCGCTGGCGGATTTATCTATGACGAAGCACAGTCGGATAAAAGCTCACTTGCTTTCACCAACACTTCTCTCGGTGCAAATGCCGCTGTTTATGTTTATGACGAGCAGAGCATGGAATACGAAGTTCAGAAAAGGCAGTTCGGCTATGCATATCCCAACAAGGAATACACACAGGTAACAATCGGTGCAAACACATTTGATGCTATCGAATCCAACACAGGTGTTACATATCTTGTTGCAAAAACATCAACAGGCAATGCAATGTACGTTATGGTATGGAGCTGCTCCGTTGCAGATGCAACACCCCTTATCGAAACAATCGTAATTAACTGAGTTTAACGGAGTGACCGTATCGCTCGGTCACTCCGTTTTTAAAATTCATACTCAAGTTATGTTAAGTGCAAAGTTTGGCGATGGCAGAGAATGCAGGATAAAAAGGAGTTAATTTAAAATGATTAAAAAAATAACAGCAATTATGCTCGCTCTCATTACTGTTTTTGCAATGATGAGTATATCAATGATTTCGGCATCAGCCGCAACAAAGGTTATTGAAATCAGTAAGTTCCCCTCAATCTATTACGGAGAAACCCTCAAAAATTCAAACCTTACCCCTTGCTTCCCATCACTTGACTACAATCAGACGCCTTATTATTCGGTAATCATGTCAACAGAGGTTCCCAGTTGCAACGGCGAGATAGCTGACCCCGAAAAGGACTACTATGTGCTCACAACATTCTATATCGGCGGCTATGAGCTTCCCGCAGATGATGAATTCAAAGTTGTATATGACGGAAAAGAAATTCCGCGTTATAATTTCAATTCCTATCTTCCCAGTGACAGTGCATATTATCTTTATAAACATGGCAGTAACGGCAAAGCAATGTGCATTATAAGAATCAAACTCGGTGATTTTGAAACACCCGGAACTGATATCAGCGTTATAAACGGAAAGGCATCTGCTTCAAATGCAATTATCGGCAACGTTGTAACAATCGCAGCAGATCAGATTGACGGTAAGGTTTTTTATTGCTGGAATATCACAGGCGCAACCCCCGAAGATTATTATGATTCCGAAACAACATTCACAATGGGTGTTTTCAACGTTACTGCAGAAGCAGTTTACAAAGATTGTGAATGCAAATGCCATCAGGGCGGTATTGCAGGTTTCTTCTATAAGATTGTTCTTTTCTTCCAGAAGCTTTTCGGCAATAACCTTATCTGCGAATGCGGAGCAGAACACTGAAATTGAATGTTTTATCAGACGGCAGAGAAATCTGCCGTCTTTTTTAAAAAACTGCACTAAAGTACGATGAAAAGCCTAAAATATATGATATAATGATACTTGTAAAAAATCAGCAAACGGATGTGATGTTATGAAAGATTTCAGTAATGTAAAATTCAAATGGACTTTCCGTGATTATCAGCAGGCGGTGCTTGATAATTCACATAAGCATCTTAAAGATAAAAGAATTCATATCGTTGCCGCACCGGGCAGCGGTAAAACCATTCTCGGTCTTGAGCTTGTCCGCAGACAGAATGCGCCTGCGCTCGTTATGTCGCCGTCTGTCACAATCCGTCAGCAGTGGGGCGAAAGATTTGTTGAGGCTTATCTGCCCGAAACGGAAAATCCCGATGAATATATTTCCTATTCGCTCGCAAATCCGAAACTGATAACGTCAATTACATATCAAGCACTTCACGCCGCTTTCACAAAATCTGTTATGGAATCCGAAGCGGATGAAGATGAATTTGAAGCCGAAGAAACGCAGGATTTCAGCAATTTCGATTTGCTTTCGGAAATAAAAAAGGCAGGCATAAAAACAATATGCCTTGACGAAGCGCATCATCTCAAAAGCGAATGGCAGAAAGCTCTCGAAAAGTTTGTTGCAATGCTCGGTGACGGTGTTACAATCATTGCTCTCACCGCCACTCCGCCCTATGACAGCGCACCTGCCGAATGGAACAGATATCAGACCCTTTGTGGAGATATCGACGAAGAAATTTTTGTTCCTCAGCTTGTTATGCAGAAAACTCTCTGTCCCCATCAGGACTATATATATTTCAGCTATCCCACCGCAGAGGAATCGCAGATTCTTGCAAATTACAAGGCAAAAGCCGTAGCCATTACCGATGAAATAATCAGAAGCGGTCTGCTTTCAAAGGCTTTGCAGGCTTCAAACGCGGCAGGTAACGAAGAAATACTCTATGATAATCTTGCAGGCTTCAAATCCCTTGTCTGTGTTGCAAAACAAGGAAATGTCAATATTTCAAAAAGTCTTGAAGAAAAGGTTTTTGAAGGCAGAAAAGCACCCGTTTATTCAATAGCCGAAGCCGAAAAAGCATTTCAGTTTATCATCGATAAGCCCGATATCTTCACCGAAGAAATCAGCGAAGAATTAAAAGCAATTCTTTCAAAAGAGGCTCTTATCGAAAAAAGAAAAGTCCGCCTTGCATCAAGCGATAAAATCAACAAAATGCTCGTTTCCTCAACGGGTAAACTCGGAAGCATAAATAAAATCGTTGCAAGTGAATACGCAAATCTCGGCGATTCTCTTCGTATGCTCATTCTTACCGACTATATCAAAAAGGATATGCTGAAACTCGTCGGCACGGACGAAGAAATCCACGCTCTCGGCACGGTTCCCGTATTTGAATCAATCCGCAGAACAAACCCAGATGCAAAGGTTGCGGTGCTTTCGGGTACACTTGTGATCCTGCCCGATTCAGCCGTTGAAACTGCGCAGGAAATCGCATATAACGAGGGTGTGCCTTGCAGAATAAGGAAGCTTGAAAACACAAATCACACTGAAATCATTTTCAGCGGTTCAAATAAAAATAAGGTCAGCATCATCACAAAAGCATTTCAGCTTGGCGTTATCAATGTACTTATCGGCACAAAATCCCTGCTCGGCGAAGGATGGGATTCACCGAATATCAATTCACTCATTCTTGCAAGCTTTGTGGGCAGCTTTATGCTCTCAAATCAGATGAGAGGCAGAGCAATCCGTATTGATAAAAAGAACCCTGAAAAGGTGTCGAATATCTGGCATCTTGTGACCGTTGAGCCCGATTCAAAGGACGAAATCATAAGTGATGATTTTGAAACGATGAAACGCCGTTTTGCCTGCTTCCAGGCACCTGCATATAACAGCGATGTTATTGAAAGCGGTACGGACAGAATAGATATTCTCAAAGCACCCTATGATGCAAACGGTCTTGAAAACATCAACAGTCAGATGCTCTCGCTTGCATCGTCAAGAAACGTTATGGCAGGCAGATGGAACGCCGCCGTCAAGGGCAAAGCAAGACCCGAAATTGAAGAAGTAAGCGAAATTCCCGCAGAGATTCAGCCTGCAAGCGCAGTACATAAAAACAAGATTTATGCAATCGTTCTTGCAGTTCTGATTGTCCTTGCAATAATTATAATCGCAACATCTGGTTTCTTCGGCGGTCTGCTCGGTTCCATAATTGCGGCAATATCTTCCGTATTGCTCATCAAATCCGCATCGGTTGTTATGAAGAATTCATCGCCCGAAAAAACCGTTTCAAATATCTCAAATGCGATTCTCCGTACTCTCAAAGAAATCGGTGAAATCGAGAGCAGGGGAGCAACCGTTTCGGTCAGAAAATCCGAAAAGAAGAATACCGTCAACTGTTCTCTTTCAAAGGCAACCGTCAGAGAAAAGAACGTTTTTGCAAAAGCGGTTTCCGAGCTTCTTTCACCCATTGATGACCCGAGATATCTTCTCATCGGCACAAAGGGCATTTCAAAATTCACAAGCAGAAACTACGTTCAGAGTTATGCCTGCCCATCGGTGATTGCAGTCAACAAAGAAACGGCGGAAATCCTTGCGAAGAATCTCAGATCCGCAGGCGGAAAGTTTGAACTCGTTTTCACAAGAAACGAAAACGGCAGAAAAGAGCTTTTCAAATGCCGAAAGTATTCTTATATCAACGCAAACAGCAGGTTTGTAAAGAATAAAAAGATAGTGAAATAAAACGCAAGGCTTTATTATCGACACATAAGGGCGGTTCTCAAAAGTCGTGTTTTGCAAAAGGTTTTAAAATAAAAGACGGCGGTAATTAAAAAATTACTGCCGTCTTTTATTAATGATTATTTCTGATAAATCTTAACGTAGTCAACGATGTACTCCGTTTCAAAAGTGTCGCGATCAAGAGTTGTGATGTCATTAACGGGGATTTCAAGCGAAATAATAACGTCTTGCTCAACCTGTGAAACGCCGTTGCCGAAGGTTGAGCGACAGGTTTCAACACCGTTTATATAGAAAATATATTCATCTTCAGTCCATTCAAGTCCGTAGGTGTTATATTCAGCAACGTTGCCGTCTCTGTAAAATCCGAGAATAAGGGAGTCTATGCCTTCCTGCTTGCCGTCAACACCTGAACAGTGAATTGCAGAGAAAACGCAATGTCCGAACGCTTCACCGTAATGCGCTGATTCAAAGATGTCAATTTCTGCTCCGCCAACACCGCCTTGAGAAATTTCGGGTTGATAGGGGTTGCTTGACTGAAGCCAGAATGCGCTCCAGAAAACCTTGCTTGTGTTAACCTTACAGCGGATTTCAAAATAACCCTGCTTATATCTTTCTTTGAGAGAAACTGCACTTGTGTACCAGCCGTCACCGAATTCGCCGTTCTCAAGATATTCGCCCGTGATGATGAGGTTGCCGTCTTTAACCTCTACCTGACTTCCTGAATGATAGCCGCAGCGAACAGGGCCGGGGTTTCGGATATACCAATTTTCTGTGTCAAGTTCATCCTGATCGAATTCATCAGCAAAAACAAGCTCATAACCTTCAAGATTAAGTTCAGGACCGCGGGGAGGAACAGGTGCGCTGAAGAGGAGCATTGTCAGCAAATCGCAAACAGCAACAATTGATGAGATGAATCCTTTGAACGAGAATCCCGTAAAAGCAGTTTTAAGATGAGCAAAAATGCTGGTGAACGTAAAGATTTCTCTGTAGCTCATACCGAAAAGCTCAATAATCCAAGCCGGCATTATAATTACCTCCGTAATTTGTTTGGTATATTATAAATAAAGTTTTGAGTTATGTCAACATTTACCGATAAAGAACGGAATGATTTTCTTATGACTGATAATGGGATATAAAATTTATGTTGTATTTACAAAGCACTTTATAGTATACTATAACTGTTAAATATTTACGCAAAGGGGAATGAATATGAAAGTTTGCGAAATGCCTTATCAGCGAATCACAGTTGAGGAATTCAAAGAACAGGCAGAAAAAATAATTGCCAAAATCAAGGCGGCTGAAAGTGCGGAAGAACTGAAAGCCGCAAGAGATGAATATAACAAAATCAGCGAAGATGTTGAAACTGCTGCTTCGCTTGCAAATTGCCGCTTTACGCTCAACACAAGAGATGAATTTTATAATGCGGAAATGGATTATTACGATAATGCAATGCCGCTTTTCTCTGAAATTGAAAACGAATACAGAAAAGCTATGCTTGAATCGCCTCACAGAGCCGAAGCTGAAAAGCTTATAAATCCCAGAGTTTTCAAGGGTTTTGAAATGGCACTCAAAACTTTTTCGCCCGAGGTTATTGAGGATTTGCAGGCAGAAAATGCCCTTGTTACAAAATATTCAAAGTTTATGGGCGAGCTTGCATTTGAGTTTGAAGGCGAAAAAATGCCGCTTTCCGTGCTCCGAGGTAAGCTTGAAGATGACAGCAGAGAAATCAGAAAGAAAGCCGCAGAGGCTATCGGCAAAACAATGGAAGCCAATGCTGAAACCTTTGACGAAATTTTTGACGGTCTTGTTAAAATCCGCACCAAGATTGCCCGCAAGCTTGGCTACAAGAATTTCGTTGAGCTCGGATATTACAGAATGGGCAGGGTGGACTATAACGAAAAAATGGTTGCCGCATTCCGAAAGAGCGTTGAAACCGATATCGTGCCTGCCGTTGCAGAGCTTAAGGAGCGCATCCGTAACCGCCTCGGTCTTGATAAAATTATGTATTATGACGATGCAATCAGCGTTACGGGTGAAATGCCCAGACCCGTTATCGACACTCCGGCAATTTTTGAAAACGCACTCAAAATGTATAACGATATGAAGCCTGAAATCGGCGATTTTATGCAGAGAATGCTTGATGCAGAGGCTTTTGACGTTGAAGCCCGTGACGGCAAATTCGGCGGCGGTTACTGCACAACGTTTGCAAAATACAAGCAGCCGTTCATTCTTGCAAATTTCAACGGAACAAGCGGCGATATCGACGTTATCACTCACGAATTCGGTCACGCACTTGCGGCGGATTATATGTTCAGATTTGCCGAACCCGATTATCCCACGGGTATGGAAACTCATGAGTGCCATTCAATGAGTATGGAATTCCTTTGCCATAAGTGGATGGCGGATTTCTTTGGCGATTATGCGGAAAAATATAAGTATAAGCATACCGTTGATGCTCTTTCGTTTATCCCTTACGGCGTTATCGTTGACGAATTCCAGCATATCGTTTATGAAAAACCCGATATCACGCCAGAAGAAAGAAAAGCCGAATACAGAAAGCTTGAAGCAAAATACAGACCGTATCTTTCGTTTGAGGGTATTCCTTATCTCGAGCAGGGCACAAGATGGCAGTATCAGATGCATATTTATGAAAGTCCGTTTTATTATATTGATTATTGCCTTGCGCAATGCGTTGCTCTCGGATTCCTTTGCCTTTCAAGAGAAGATTTTGACGGTGCACTCGCTAAATACGTTGATTTTCTTAAAGCAACGGGTGGCATCTCATTGCCCGAGCTTATTGAAAACGCAGGTCTGACTTCACCTTTTGAGGCAGGTGCACTCAAAAAGACAGCTTCGGGTGCGGCAAATGTTATAAAAGAGCTTGAGGTAAATCTTGATTAACGGGCTATATTGCTGAAAAGCAAAAAAAGTCCTTGTTTTAAAGAGAATTTTCAAAATAGTTCTTGTATTTTTAATAATTATGTGATAGTATTAATCTGTTTAATTACGAAAAAAATTCAGGAAAATAAATCCTAATAGGGGGTTATCCAAAATGGCATTTGCAATTGAAAATGATTTTGAGAGCGCAGTGCAGATTAAAGTTATCGGTGTTGGCGGTGGCGGCGGAAACGCAGTTAACCGTATGATCACCAACGGCGTTCTCGGCGCAGAATTTATCGCAGTTAACACTGATAAGCAGGTTCTTGTTCATTCCAAGGCAACTCACAAGATCCAGATCGGTGAAAAGTCAACTCACGGTCAGGGTGCAGGCGGTAAGCCCGAAATCGGCGCAAAGTCCGCTGAAGAGAGCAGAGATGCAATCTCCGATGCACTCAAGGGCACAGATATGGTATTCATCACCGCAGGCATGGGCGGCGGCACAGGCACAGGCGCAGCTCCCGTTATTGCACAGGTTGCAAAAGAAATGGGCTGCCTCACAATCGGTGTTGTAACAAAGCCCTTCAAGTTTGAAGGCAGAAGAAGAGCTCTTCAGGCTCAGGAAGGCATTTCAAAGCTTGCAGAAAACGTTGACAGCCTTATCGTTATTCCTAACGACAGACTTCGTGCACTTGACGACAGAAAGAAGACAATCGCTGAAGCATTCGCAGAGGCAGACGAAGTTCTTCTTCAGGGTGTTAAGAGCATTTCAGAGCTTATCAAGATTCCCGGCTTCATCAACCTTGACTTCGCTGACGTTACCAGCGTAATGAAGGATGCAGGCTACGCTCATATGGGCGTTGGCAGAGCAAAGGGCAAGGATAAGGCAGAGTGCTCCGCAAATGCCGCTGTTTCAAGTCCTCTTCTTGAAACATCAATCGCAGGCGCAAAGGGCGTTATCATCAGCATCACAGCTTCTGACGACGTTGATCTCGAAGACGTTGAAAATGCAGCAGAAATCATCACCAACAAGGCTCACGAAGATGCAAATATCACTTGGGGTATTGCATTTGATCCCGACCTTGATGATGAAATGGTTATCACTGTTATTGCAACAGGCTTTGATTCAGTTGCAAAGGAACCCGAAAAGGTTAATCCTTTCCTTGCAGCTAAGGCAGCAGCAGCTCCCGCTCCCATCGAAGCAGCTCCTGCAGCACCCGTTGCAGCTCCCAAAAGACCCGCAGCTCCTGCAGGTCCCAGCATCCCCAACTTCAGCGCTTCAGTTGCTTCAGTAACACCTGCAGCTCCCGCAAAGCCCGCTGAAGAAGCAACAAAGGCTAACGATTCCTTTGAAGATGATCAGTTCTATATTATGATCAACGACATCATCAAGGGTAAGGAATAATAAAAAAAGATTACCGCCGCAAACAGCAATGTTTGCGGCGGTTTTGCTATTTTACAGTTTAATTCAGCGGTTCAGCAGTTTCTCTGCGGCAAAAACAAGTTCTTCTTCTGAAGGTTCCCAACCCATAAAGATTATGTCGGCAATACTTTTGCCGTTGCATAATACAAAGGTGGTTGTCGGGTCGTCACCATCAAAATATCTGTAGAATTCGAATTCATCTGATTTTATATCCATTTTCTTGCTATTGAAAATGATGTGGTCATTCAATACATCGTTCTTGTATTTTTCATAAATCGGAGGGAAACGCACGTCAATTACTGTATAAATAAGTCCTAATGGGTCGGTTTTCTCAACAGGATAAATATTCCATTCAGTTTTTCTTATCAGCAGAACTTCACGGCGGTCTTTCCATCGGTTTATCGTTTTGCCTTCTGTTTCTTTAAAATCGCTGATATCAAGCGGCGCACCTTTATCGTTGTATAGTTTATAATTTTCATTAATTCTTCCGCCTGTTTCAATTTGAATTATTCTATACGGCTTGGGTGTGAGAATATAAGCTCCTGCACACGATGCAATCCACGCAATGATAAGAATAAATGCCGTTAATCTTTTCAGCTTTTCTTTGGTATTATCATTGCGTTCCGATTTGTTTACTGCTTTTCTGATCAACTTGAAAACCGCATAAAGAATAAATCCCGATGCGATTATGCCGAGAACAGCCAGAATTTCTTCAAGCCTTAACATGGCAAAAATATCTAATACACCGCATAAACAATAAAATGGAAGCCATATAAGGATTTCCAGCCTTATTATTCTTTTTGTTTCTGTGAATTCGCCGTTTTCTGCGCGTGATTTTGCCTTTTTATACCAGATAAGATACCTTATGATATTGTAAGCTGAAAATATGAGAAGTGCGGGTGAAAACAAAAGATGAGCGGTACCCTTTGCTAATGTTTCAACTATATTATCCGATAATTCGAATCCGTATATTGCCATTATCATAACAGCGAATAAAATAATAAAAAGATTACTGTATATGATTTCGCTTTTGGCAAATTTATGTATGCACTCAATCTGAATTTCTGCATCAGTTTCAATCGGTGGTGTGTTTTCGTCATCGGTTGAAAAAATATGCATTTTTTCATAGTTCAAAACATAGTTCCATCCGCCTGATGAACACATATCGATAAAATTCTGTCGGTCATCTGAAATGGTGATTTTCTCTTTGACTTCTTTGGATTCTTTTGAAAGGACAGTACCTTCGTTCACTTCTTTCGGATAATAAACAACCGAAAATTTCAGCTTTCGAGGCTCAATTTTTTTATATCGCCAAAAACGTGTGCCGATATTTTCAATCATCCAGCCGTTGGAAGCCATTTTTTCAAGATGTTTTTCAATGTTTGTGTGGTCATAAAGTGAAAACCACTCAATTCTGCGTTTGAGTTCTTCCATCATCATCGCTCCTCTCCGAATAGTTTTTTATAATCGTCGGCTTGTTTGCGGATGCGTTTATATTCATTTTCAAGAATTTGCTTGCCTTTATCGGTAAGAATATAGCTTTTGCGGCGACCCTCAATTTTTGTTTCTGTGATAATATCTTCATCAACGAACTGCTCAAGAAGATTATATAGTGTTCCCGGACCGATTATAATGCGCCCATTGGTTGTTCTTTTGATAATTTCCATTATATCCGCTCCGCAGCATTCGTTTTTCAGACAAAGCAATATATAAAACATTTGCTCGGTCAGAGTCTGAAATTTTGCTCTTGGCAATCCGCATCACCTCACTTAATATCGAATATCGATAATTGCATTTTTATTCTAACATCGAATATCGATATTGTCAAGAAAAAACTAAAGCCGCAGTAAAAGCTACTGCGGCTGTGTTATTACAATCAGATGAGTGAGTTGTAAAGAGCTGTGATTTCTTCAACGCTTGTATCTCTGGGGTTACCGGGACGGCAAGCATCGTCAAATGCGCTCTGTGCAAGGAAGGGGATATCCTCTGCCTTAACGATTTCCTTGAGGTCAGCAGGAATGCCAACGTCGATTGAAAGCTGCTTAACGGCATCAATAGCTGCCTTGCGAGCATCTTCAATGCTCATTGCGTCTGTGCCTTCAGCGCCCATTGCTTTGGCGATATCTCTGTACTTATCGCCTGTTTCGGGTGCGTTATATTCCATAACTGTGGGAAGAATGATAGCGTTAGCAACACCGTGAGGTGTGTCATAAAGAGCACCGAGGGGGTGAGCCATTGAGTGAACAATACCAAGACCAACGTTTGAGAAGCCCATACCTGCGATATACTGACCGAGAGCCATGCCTTCTCTGCCTTCGTCTGTGTTAGCAACAGCGCCGCGAAGGCTCTTTGCGATGATTTCGATAGCCTTGATGTGGAACATATCGCTCATTTCCCAAGCACCCTTGGTGATGTAGCCTTCGATAGCGTGTGTGAGAGCGTCCATACCTGTAGCTGCGGTAAGACCTGCAGGCATTGTTGACATCATATCGGGGTCAACAACTGCAACAACGGGGATATCGTGAACGTCAACGCAAACCATCTTTCTGTTGTTCTGAGCGTCTGTGATAACGTAGTTGATTGTTACTTCAGCGGCTGTACCTGCTGTTGTGGGAACAGCGATGATGGGCACGCACTTGTTCTTTGTGGGAGCAACGCCTTCAAGTGAACGAACGTCAGCGAATTCGGGGTTAGCGATGATGATGCCAACTGCCTTTGCTGTGTCCATTGATGAACCGCCGCCAACTGCGATGATGCAGTCTGCACCGCTTGCCTTGAAAGCTTCAACGCCTGCCTGAACGTTTTCGATTGTGGGGTTAGCCTGAATTGTGCTGAAAACGTCATAAGCGATGTCAGCGCCCTTGAGAACGTTGAAAACCTTATCTGCAACGCCGAACTTGATAAGGTCGGGGTCACAGCAAACAAGAGCCTTTGTGAAGCTTCTTGCCTTGAATTCATCAGCAATAGCGGCGATAGCGCCCTTGCCGTGATATGATGTTTCGTTGAGTACAAATCTGTTAGCCATTATATTTTCCTCCTGAAAAATTATTATTAAAGGTTAAGAAAATCTCTTCTGTAAACGTCTTCAAGCTTGAAAGCCTTAACAATCTCAACAAGATCGGGATCTGTGATTGTGTTAACTCTGGGCAGGTGGGCAGTCATCATGTAAAGCTGAGCAGCCTTTTCAACTGTTTCGATAAGACCGAAAGCTTCATCAAGGTCTTTGCCGCAGCCGTAGATGCCGTGCTGACCCCAAACAACGAGTCTGAATTCCTTCATCTTTTCAGCAGTTGCAATGCCGATTTCGTTAGTGCCGCAAACCATCCAGGGAAGGATGCCGATACCGTCGGGGAAAACAACCATGCATTCGGTGCACATTTCCCAGAGAGAATGAGTGAATTTCTTTTCGTTGAGCTCGTGAACGTAAGTCATAGCGAGAGTGTTTGTGGGGTGTGAGTGCATAATAACTCTGTTTTCGGGGTTATTTGAGAGTCTTGAGATATGGCTCATAAGGTGAGCGGGAAGCTCTGATGTGGGTCTGCCGCCGTCGCTGTAACCCCAGAGAAGTTCTGCGGTTGTGCCGTTTTCAGCAATCTTGATGATGCCGAGGTTGTTTTCGGGGTCATCTTCCATATTCTTGAAATATTTGCCTGTGCCTGTAACGATGAAGATTTTGCCGACAAGAACGCTTGCATCAAAGCCCATTTCGATTGTTCTGATGGGAGCGTTGATATCAAGATACTCTGCAACTTCGTCGTTTTCAAGCATCATGCTGATGTTGCCGCCGTTTCTTTCGTCCCAGCCCATACGGTACATATTGGCTGTTGTTTTCATCATACCCTTGAGAAAGGGTGCATCCATAATGTTTTTCATTTTCTGTTCACCAAAACCTTTTCTTCATATTCTTTGATTATATTCAGATAATCGGATTCAACCTTTTGTCTGTTAAGAAATTCTGCCCAGATATCGCCGAAGGGCAGGGTTTTTGCTTCTTCGCTGAGCACCATAAGAGATGTGAAATCAGCCTTATCCTGAAGCTCTTTCATTTTTGCATCGGGCTGAAGCATTGCAAAGAGCAGAGCTTTCTGCACGTTGCGAACACCCGTTACCCAAGCGCTGATGCGGTTGATTGAAGCATCAAAATAGTCTGTTGCAATAAACACTCTGTCGAGAGCATCGTTGCGAACAATTTCTTTTGCAATTTCTTTTGTTTCGTCATCAAAAAGAATAACGTGGTCGCTGTCCCAACGAACGCCTCTTGTGATGTGAAGAGCGATTTTTTCGTTGAATGCAAGCAGGGCTGAAATCTTATCTGAAACAAGCTCTGTGGGGTGGTAGTGGCCGTTATCCATAAGCGGAACAATGCCTGCTTTTGTTGAATAGCTCAGGCAGAATTCAGCTGAGCCGACTGTGTAGCTTTCAACGCCGATGCCGAAAACTTTTGATTCAAGGGTGATGAACACCTTTGATTTATCGTAGGGGGTTGCAAGAATCTCATCAAGAGATTTCTTGAAGCGGAGTCTGGGTGAAAGGCGGTCTGCAGGAATATCCTTATAACCGTCGGGAATCCAGATATTCATAACGCAGGGGTAGCCTGTTTCTTTAGCAAAATAATCTGAAAGCTCAACGCAGCGTTTGCCGTGTTCAACCCAGAATTTGCGAACTTCTTCGTCGGGTGAAGAAAGAGTGAGACCGTCTTTAACCATCGGGTGTGAGAAGAATGTGGGGTTAAAGTCGATGCCGATGTTTCTTGCTTTTGCGTATTCAACCCATTTTACAAAATGCTCGGGCTTGAGAGCATCTCTGTCAGCTCTGTTGCCGTCAAAGATTGCATAGCAAGCGTGAAGATTAAGCTTTTTCTTGCCGGGGATAAGGCTGAATGCTTTGTCGGTATCCGCCATAAGCTCGTCGGGAGTTCTTGCCTTGCCGGGATAGTTGCCCGTTGTCTGAATACCGCCCGAGAGAGCGTCGTCGCTGTCAAAGCCGCCAACGTCATCGCCCTGCCAGCAGTGAACCGAAACGGTAACGTCTGCAAGCTTTGCAAGAGCAGCCTCTGCATCAATGCCGAGAGCAGAGTATATTTCTTTTGCGCTGTCAAATCTGTTCATAATTAACCTCCGTGAGATTATCATACACAACAATTATATCTTTTTATTAATAGATAGTCAAGTTTTGATGCAGTAAAAAGAGTGTTTCTTTTGCATAATTTTTTACAAAATAAAGCGATGCATTCGGTTGTTTATCGGTAGTTTGCAAGAATATTCTTTTTTGGAGCAAAATTGCTTGATTTTAAGGGTTCTAAGTTATATACTTGTTTTATATTTAAAAAAGCAGGAACAGGAGATTTGAGTATGAGAAGCGTTCCCGATTATTTCGGCTGTATGGTTTTTGATGATAAAACAATGAAAGCCCGTCTGCCCAAAGAAACCTATAAAGCAATGAAAAAGGCAATTCAGGATAACAAGCGACTTGACCTGAGCGTTGCAAACGTTGTTGCAAACGCAATGAAAGACTGGGCAATTGAAAAGGGTGCAACCCATTATACTCACTGGTTCCAACCTATGACAGGCATCACCGCTGAAAAGCACGATAGCTTTATCTCTCCCTGTGAGGGCGGTAACATCATTATGGAGTTTTCGGGTAAGGAGCTTGTTAAAGGCGAATCCGATGCTTCGTCGTTCCCTTCAGGCGGTCTTCGCGCAACCTTTGAAGCAAGAGGCTATACTGCTTGGGACCCCACCTCCTATGCATTCATTAAAGAAGGTGTGCTTTATATTCCCACCGCTTTCTGCTCATACGGCGGCGAAGCTCTTGATAAAAAGACTCCGCTTCTGCGTTCAATGGAAGCTATCAGCAAGCAGACCGTAAGAATTATGAAGCTTTTCGGTCAGGATATGACTGCTGTTAAAACAACAGTCGGTCCCGAACAGGAATATTTCCTTATCGATAAAGAGCTTTATGAAAAGCGCAAGGACCTTCGTTACACAGGCAGAACTCTTTTCGGTGCAAGACCTCCCAAGGGTCAGGAAATGGATGACCATTATTTCGGCAGCATCAAACCCAGAGTTGCCGCTTATATGAAAGACCTTGACGAAGAACTTTGGCAGCTTGGTATTCTTGCAAAAACAGAACATAATGAGGGTGCACCCGCTCAGCACGAGCTTGCTCCCATTTTCACAACAACAAATATTGCCGCTGACCATAACCAGCTCACAATGGAGATTATGCAGAAGGTTGCTAGAAAGCACGGTCTTGTTTGTCTCCTTCACGAAAAACCCTTCAAGGGCGTTAACGGCAGCGGTAAGCATAACAACTGGTCAATTCAGACAAACACAGGTATCAACCTTCTTGAGCCCGGTGAAACACCTTATGAGAATGCGCAGTTCCTTCTTTTCCTTTGCGCTGTAATCAAGGCGGTTGATAATTATCAGGATCTTCTGAGAATTTCTGTTGCAGGTGCAGGTAACGATCACCGTCTTGGTGCTCACGAAGCTCCTCCTGCAGTTGTTTCGATGTTCCTTGGCGATGAGCTTAACGATATTCTCGAAGCTATTGAAAACGATACCGCTTACGACGCAAAAGAAGCAGTTCAGATGAAGGTTGGCGTTCACGTTCTGCCCAGATTCCCCAAAGATACAACTGACAGAAACAGAACTTCACCCTTTGCTTTCACAGGTAACAAGTTTGAGTTCAGAATGCTTGGCTCTTCAAGCTCAATTTCAAGCTGCAACATCGCTCTTAACACAGCGGTTGCAGAATCACTCAAATCATATGCCGACAGACTTGAAAACGTTGAAAACTTTGAAGAAGCTCTTCACGCACTTATCAAGAAAACAATCAAAGACCATAAGCGCATTATCTTTAACGGTAACGGCTATGACGATGAATGGATTAAGGAAGCAGAGAAGAGGGGACTTTCAAACCTTCGCACAACACCTGACTGTCTGCCTGCTCTTGTAAGCGAAAAGAGCGTTGAGCTCTTTGGCAACCACAAGGTTTTCACAAGAGAAGAGCTTGAAGCAAGATATGAAATTTACCTTGAAAATTACTGCAAGACCCTCAACATCGAGGCTCTTACAATGATTGACATGGTTAACAAGGATATTCTGCCTGCAATCAGCAAATATATCTGCACACTCAGCGGTGCAGCAATTGCCCGCAAGGGTGCGTTTGCCACAGTTGACTGCAGCTATGAAGAAAAAACGGTTGCAAAGCTTTCGGCATTGAGCAACTCTGTTTTTGAAAAGATTGCAGCTTTTGAAGCATCGCTTGAAAAAATCAACGCTTGCACAGATAAGCTTGCCGTTGCAAATATGTATAAGGATATCATCGTACCTGCTATGGAAGATATCAGAGCTGACGTTGATGCGGCTGAATCAATCACCGCCGCTGAATATTGGCCCTATCCTTCATACGGTGACCTTCTTTTCAGCGTTCAGTAAAAATAATAATCCCGAAGCCAAAACGGTTTCGGGATATTTTTTTGCCCTGATGCATATTTTTATTACATATTATATTTGGGGTGCAGTATGAAATTTGATTTGATTGAGTTTTTAAAAGTGTTGATAATCGGCATAATTGAGGGCATCACGGAATGGTTGCCTGTCAGCAGTACGGGGCATATGCTTCTTTTTGATGCATTTGTGCCGCTCGGAATGACGGCAGAATTCAAAGAAATGTTTTTTGTTGTTATTCAGCTTGGCGCAATTTTTGCGGTTGTTTCGTCTTTTTGGGAGAGAATTTTTCCGCTTTCGATTGAAAACAAAAAGCTTTTGTTGGATAAAAACAAAATCCGTATGTGGCAAAAGGTTTATGTCGCGTGCATCCCCTCGGCATTGTTCGGATTTTTGCTTGATGATTGGCTTGAAGCTAATTTTGGCTCGCCGCTTACCGTTGCGGCAATGCTGATTCTTTACGGCATTGCATTTATTGCAGTTGAACACAGAAACAAAAATAAACCGCCGCGAGTTTTTACCGTTGAGTGTATTGATTTTAAAACTGCGGTTTCAATCGGATTGTTTCAGGTGCTTTCTATGGTGCCCGGTACCTCACGTTCGGGTGCAACTATCATCGGTGCGCTTTTGCTTGGTGTTTCTCGTACAGCGGCGGCGGAGTTTACCTTTTATTTGGCAATACCGACGATGCTCGGCGCAAGCGCACTCAAAATTCTGAAATTCGGTTTTGCATTTTCGCAGGCAGAGTTTATAACTTTAATAACAGGTATGGCGGTTGCCTTTGCTGTTTCAATTCTCTCAATCAAATTTCTTATGGACTATGTAAAACGCCGTGATTTCAAAGCCTTCGGAGTTTACAGGATAATACTCGGAGCGATTATTATTCTGATACGTTGCATATAAAAAAGCCTGCCAAACGGCAGGCTTTTAATCATTTATTCTTTTTCGCCGTTTCTGATTGCAACTCGTCTTACCTTGCCGCTGAAAGTTTTGGGCAGAGCATCAACGAACTCAATGATACGGGGATATTTATAAGGTGCGGTGTTGACCTTAACGTAGTTCTGAAGCTCCTTTACAAGCGCATCAGAGCCTTCGAAGCCTTCGCGGAGAACAACAGTTGCCTTAACGATGAAGCCTCTCACGGGGTCGGGAACACCTGTAACGGCAACTTCAAGAACCGAAGGATGCTCAAGCATAACGCTCTCGATTTCAAACGGTCCGATTCTGTAGCCTGATGATTTGATAACGTCATCGTTTCTGCCGAAATAAACAAAGCGTCCCTGTTCATCTCTGTATGCAAGGTCACCTGTGTGGAAGAAGCCGTTTCTGTATGCTTCTGCAGTTTCTTCTTCGCTGAAGTTATAGCTTGCAACAACGCCGCAAGGATGTTCAGCAGGTGAGGGAGCCTTGATGCAGATTTCGCCGATTGTACCTCTTTGGCAATGGTTGCCGTCATCATCAAGAATATGTACCTTAAGACCGGGAGCGGGGAAGCCGATTGCACCGGGAATGGGCTTTGTCCAGGGATAAAGCGTGCAGATGCTTACGGGTGTTTCGCTCATACCGAAGCCTTCGTGGATTTCAAGACCTGTTGCTTCTTTCCACTTGTTGAAAATATCAGCATTGAGTGCTTCGCCTGCAGTGCAGCAATGAACGATTGATGAAAGATCGTATTTGCTCACGTCATTCTGAAGCATAAGGCGATACATTGTGGGGGGCACGCAGAAGGTTGTAACTTTGTATTTTTCAAGCTTTGAAAGAATATCAGCGCCGTCAAACTTATCAAAGTCGTAAACCATAACAACGGTTTCGCCCATCCACTGACCGTAATATTTGCCCCAGAGCGATTTTGCCCAGCCTGTGTCTGAAACGGTGAAATGAACGCCGCCGTCAACAACGTGGTGCCAAAAAACGCCTGTCATAATGTGACCGAGGGGATATTTAAAATCGTGTGCAATGATTTTGGGGTAACCCGTTGTGCCCGATGAGAAGTTGATAATCATCGTGTCACGGATTGTTGTTGCGGCATCTCCTGTGGGTCTTGTCCAGCTTTCGTCTGCCTTTTCAAAACCTTCTTCAAAGTCAATCCAACCCTCAACGTTTTTGTGCTTTGTAACAAACTTCTTGAGGATGGTTTCATACTGACCTTCGCCGCCGTCAAAATATTCGGTGCACTCATCGTCACCTGTAATAAGGGCATACTTGATTTCTGCCTTGTTGCAGCGGTAAACGTAGTCTTTTGCCTTAAGCATATTTGAAGCAGGTACCATAATTGCGCCGATTTTGTTCAGCGCAAGGGTAACAATCCAGAAAAGATAGCTTCTCTTTAAAACAAGAAGAACGGGATCGCCCTTTTTAACACCCTGCGAAACAAAATAGTTTGCCGCTTTATCTGAAAGTCTTTTCATATCGCCAAAGGTGAAGCGCTTTTCTTCGCCTGTGTTTGAGATATAAAGAAGAGCTTCTTTATCGGGCTTTTCTGTGCCGAGAACGTCAATAACGTCATAAGCAAAGTTAAAGCTGTCTTCGCAGGTTATTTTGAAGTTTTCCTGGCAGTCCTGAAGAGAAACGAATGAATCTCTTGACCTGCCAATGAATTTTTCATAAATTGCCATAAAATCTCTTTCTCCGTTTGGATTATTTCAGAACGAGAGCGATGAATTTTGCGGGGCTCTCACCGATAACTTTGTGTGCATGGGGGATAGTGGAATTGAAATATGCGCTGTCACCTTCGTTGAGCTCATAGCAGATATCGCCGATGTAGAGCATCATTTTGCCTGAAAGCACGTAGTCAAATTCCTGACCCTCGTGTTCATCCATAACGGGAGGGTTGCCGTTGGGTTCGATAGTTACAAGGAAGGGCTCTGCCTTCTTATCCTTAAAGGTATATGCAAGATGAGAAAATTCGTAGCCGGGGTTGCGGTTAACAACGAAGCCCTTGCCGCTTTTAACAACCGTGCAGGTTGAAAGACGGGGTGATTCACCGCTGATGATATCAAGGATATCAACGCCGAGAATCAGAGCGATGTTGTTGAGTGTGCTGATTGCAAAATCATATTCGCCGTGTTCAAATGCAATATAATCATCTTCTGAAATTTCAAGCTTTTCAGCCATTTCTTGAGCAGAAATATCGCACATTTCGCGCAGAGAAGCAACTCGCAGACCGATTTCTTTTAATTCAAGCATCTGAGTTCTCCTTAATAATTAATCAAAGTTATAACCAAGCTCAACAGCCTTGATGTTGAGGGCAAGCATTGTCTGCTTCTTTGCAGGCACAACCTTTGCCATAACCTTCTCAACGTTTTCATAAGGCATAACGCCTGCTTTTTTGATCATATAGCCGATCATAATCATATTTGCAAGACCGCTGAGACCTTCGTCAGAAGCCAGCTTTGTTGCGGGGATATAATAAGCTTCAACGTCTTCTCTTTCAACCTTGCGGTCAACAAGAGAACTGTCAACAAAAATCTTTGCGCCTGCAACGCACTCGTTTTCAAACTTATCAAGTGAAGGCAGGTTCATTGCAATAAGAACGTTGGGGTTTGAAACGATGGGTGAACCGATCTGTGTATCGCTGAGGATAACGGAGCAGTTACAAGTGCCGCCTCTCATTTCGGGACCGTAAGAGGGGAGCCAGCTTACCTGACGGTCTTCGATAAGGCCGTCATAAGCAAGGAACTTGCCTGAGAAGAGGATACCCTGACCGCCGAAACCTGCGAGAAGAATTTCATGTGTCATAATTATTTATCCTCCTTTTCTGCAAACTTATCCTTGTAAACACCGAGAGGATAATAGGGAAGCATATTTTCTTCGAGCCATTCAAGAGCCTTCTCGGGTGTGAGACCCCAGTTTGTGGGGCAGGTTGAAACAACTTCAACAAGAGAGAAGCCCTTGCCGTCAAGCTGATTCTGGAAAGCCTTTTTGATAGCCTTCTTTGCATTCTTAACGTTCTTAACGTTGTTAACTGCAACTCTTTCAAGATATGTTGCACCGTCAACGTTTGAAAGCATTTCGCAAACCTTAACAGGGAAGCCGACCTTGCTTGTATCTCTGCCGTAGGGAGAGGTCTGAGTAACCTGACCGGGAAGAGTTGTGGGAGCCATCTGACCGCCTGTCATACCGTAAATAGCATTGTTAACAAAGATAACTGTGATGTTTTCGCCTCTTGCGGCTGCGTGAACTGTTTCTGCAGTACCGATAGCGGCAAGGTCACCGTCACCCTGATAAGTGAAAACAACGTTGTTTTCGGGGTCGGAACGCTTAACACCTGTTGCAACTGCGGGAGCTCTGCCGTGAGCAGCTTCAATCATATCGCAATTAAAATAGTTATAAGCAAAAACGGAGCATCCAACGGGTGCGATGCCGATTGTTCTGCCTTCGATGCCGAGTTCATCAATAACTTCGGCAACAAGGCGGTGGATAATGCCGTGTGTGCAGCCCGGACAATAATGGAGCGGAACGTCTGCAAGGGCCTTGGGTTTTTCAAAAACAACCATTATTTGTCACCTCCGATTTTATTTGCTTCCTCAATTTTGGAAAGCACGTCGCCTGTTGTGGGAATCATACCGCCTGTTCTGTTGCAAAGAAGAACGGGCTTCTTGCAGCGGATAGCGAGTTCAATATCTTCAATCATCTGACCCATTGAAAGCTCAACGCTTACAAATGCCTTAACCTTGTCAGCAGCTGCATTGAGAACTGCCTTGGGGAAGGGCCAGAGAGTGATGGGTCTGATCATACCAACCTTGATGCCGTTTTCGCGAGCCTTGTCGATAGCGTTCTGTGAAACTCTTGCGGCAACGCCGTAAGCAACGATGCAGATTTCAGCATCTTCCATGCGGTATTCATCATACATAACTTCGTTTGCTTCAATCTGAGCATAACGCTCGAAACGCTCAAAGTTATATCTTTCAAGTTCGTCGGGCTGAATGAAAAGGGAGTTAACAACGTTATGTTCTCTTTCGCACTTTGTGCCGCAAGCAGCCCAAGATGATTTGTCATATTCTTTGATTTCACCCATATCAAGTGAAACGGGTTCCATCATCTGACCCATTGTGCCGTCTGAAAGAAGCATTGTGGGCATTCTGTATTTATCAGCAAGGTCAAAGCCCTTGAATGTGAGGTCAACCATTTCCTGAACTGAAGCGGGAGCAAGAACGATGAGGTGGAAGTCACCGTGACCTGCACTCTTTGTTGCCTGGAAATAGTCAGACTGTGAGGGCTGGATGCCGCCAAGACCGGGACCGCCTCTCTGAACGTTGATGATAAGAGCGGGGAGGTCGGAGCCTGCAAGGTAAGAGATACCTTCGCTCTTGAGCGCGATTCCGGGGCTGGAGCTTGAGGTCATTGTTCTTTTGCCTGCTGCAGCTGCGCCGTAAACCATATTGATAGCGGCGATTTCGCTTTCAGCCTGAAGGAATGTGCCGCCGATAAGGGGCATTCTTTTTGCCATATAAGCGGCAATTTCTGTCTGGGGTGTAATGGGGTAGCCGAAGTAATGGCGGCAGCCTGCCATGATAGCAGCTTCTGCAAGAGCTTCGTTACCTTTCATCAGAACTTTTTCAGCCATTTTCTTCTCCTCCTTACTTCTCAACTGTGATTACGCAGTCAGGGCACATTGTTGCGCAGAATGCACAGCCGATGCAGGCTGACTGGTCTGTGATGCCTGCGGGGTGATAACCCTTGGCATTGATTTCGTCTTTAAGGAGAGCCACAATCTTTTTGGGGCAGGCTCCTACACAAAGACCGCAACCCTTGCAGCGGTCAGTGTTGAATGTTACTTTAGCCATAAGTTTTCCTCCTGTTTATTCAGCGATTGCTTTTGCCCACGATTGCTTAACGTAAAGCTTGATCGGGAAACAATCGGGAATATTATCTTTTACACTTTCGTATAAATCGTTTTTAACGGTGGTCATTTTAATCGGCAAGCCGCTAGCCTTTGAGATTTCTTCGGCATATTTAACAGAGCCGAGGATATCTTCTGCCGATGTTTCGTCACCGAGATTTGAATTGTTGATTATGCCCGTGAATTTCATTCCTGCCGCTGTTTCAATTTCACGCATAACACCGATTGTTGAAGCGCAGTCAGGGGTGAGAGGACGGAATTTGTTGATAACGAGAAGCATCTCATAGTCATTCTGCTTGAGAATTGCAGGTGCGTATCTGCCAAGGGCAAGAGCACCTCTGTCATCGCCGCCAACGTCAATAACCGCGTGAACGGATTCATCGTCAATAATTGCATAAGCTTCTGCAGGCAAAGCAGGCACGTCAACGTTTGAGTTTGCGTATTCCGATGATATCAGGTGAATACCCTTGCTTTCAAGAAAAGCTTCGCTGTCTTTTGTGCGGAAGTAAGGGTTAACAATATCAAGGTCTGCAACGTCAACCTTTTCATAACGCTCTTTAAGGTAAAGAGCATAGTTGACCGCAATGTTTGTTTTGCCGCTGCCGTAATGACCTGCAAAAAGAGTTATTCTTTTATTTTCCATAATCAAAGAACTGTTACCCAGCCGAACTTATCTTCAACTGTGCCGCCCTGAATACCTGTAACGGTGTCATAAAGCTTCTGGCTGATTTCACCGATTTCGCCGCCGTTGATGGTCATAACGTCATCCTTATAGCGGAGTTTGCCAACGGGTGAAATAACAGCTGCTGTGCCTGTGCCGAAGCATTCTTCAAGAGTGCCGTTTTTCTGAGCTTCAAGAAGCTCTTCAACAGAAATCTTTCTTTCTTCAACAGGCAGACCCCAGCTCTTGCAAAGCTCGATAACGGAGTTTCTTGTGATACCGGGAAGAATGCTGCCGTTGAGCATGGGAGTAACGATTGTGCCGTTAATCTTGAAGAAGATGTTCATTGCGCCAACTTCTTCGATGTATTTTCTCTCAACACCGTCAAGCCAGAGAACCTGTGAATAGCCGTCATCGTGAGCCTTAACCTGAGCTGCAAGGCTGGCTGCATAGTTACCGCCTGTTTTGGCAAAGCCCATACCGCCCTTAACTGCTCTTACGTAGTCGTCTTCAATCCAGATGCCAACGGGAGCAAGACCGCTTGAATAGTAAGCGCCTGAGGGAGAGAGGATAACGATGAAGAGGTATGTCTTTGAGGGTGCAACGCCGAGGAAATCGTCTGTTGCGATGATGAAGGGACGGATGTAAAGTGAAGTGCCGGGAGCTGAGGGGATCCAATCCTTATCAACTCTTACGATTTCGCTTACAGCCTGAACAAAATCTTCAACGGGAAGCTCGGGGATGCAAAGACGCTTGTTTGTTGCGTTTGTTCTCTTTGCGTTCATTTCGGGTCTGAAAAGACGAACTTCGCCGTCAGCGCCCTTATAAGCCTTAAGACCTTCAAACATTTCCTGACCGTAGTGGAAAACCATACAAGCAGGTGAGAGTGAAAGATTGCCGTAAGGAACGATTCTTGCATCGTGCCAACCCTGACCTTCTGTGTAGTTCATAACAAACATGTGGTCAGTGAAGATTTTGCCGAAGCCAAGATTGCTCTCGTCGGGCTTCTGCTTGGGAGCTGTTGTTTTTTCAATTTTGATGTTTAACATATTAACACCCTTTCGGTAGATTATTTATTATTTTGTGTAACCGAGCTTTTCAGCTGCGGCTTCTCTCATTTTATATTTAAGGATTTTGCCTGCGGCATTCTTCGGGAAGTCCTCAACAAACTCAATGTATCTGGGAACCTTATGTCTTGCCATATGTGACATAATGTAATCCTTCATTTCGTCTTCTGTCATTGACTTGCCTTCTTTAAGAATAACGCTTGCCCAGATTTCTTCGCCGTAACGCTTATCGGGCACGCCGATAACCTGAACGTCCTGAACGAATTCGTGGGTAAGAATGAATTCTTCAATTTCACGGGGATAGATGTTTTCACCGCCGCGGATAATCATATCCTTAAGACGGCCTGTGATGAGGTAATAACCGTCGGGACGCTTGCAGGCGATATCGCCGCTGTGAAGCCAGCCGTCTTTATCGATTGCCGCTTCGGTTGCCTTGGGCATTTTGTAATAGCCCTTCATAACGTTATAGCCTCGTGCAACAAATTCACCGTTTTCGCCGTCGGGAAGTTCTTCGCCCGTTTCGGGGTCGATGATTTTGCATTCAACGTTGGGGAATGCCTTGCCAACGGTTTCCGTTCTGTCTGCAAGAGATTCGCTTACTTCGCCCATTGTGCAGCCGGGTGAAGCTTCTGTCTGACCGTAAACACTGAGGATTTCTGTCATGTTCATCTCTGCCGCAGCGCGCTTCATAAGGTCAGCGGGGCAGTTGGCGCCTGCCATAATGCCTGTTCGCATATATGAGAAATCGGTTTTTGCCATATCCTCATGCTGGAACATTGCAATGAACATTGTGGGAACACCGTTGAAGCAGGTGATATGTTCCTGGTTAATGCAGGCGAGTGATGATTTTGCCGAGAAATAAGGCAGAGGTGAAAGAGTACCGCCGTGAGTCATCATTGACGTCATTGAAAGAACCATGCCGAAGCAGTGGAACATAGGGACCTGAATCATCATTCTGTCAGCGGTTGACATATCCATTCTGTCGCCGATACATTTGCCGTTGTTAACAATATTATAATGTGTGAGCATAACGCCCTTGGGGAAGCCTGTTGTGCCCGAGGTATACTGCATATTTGCAACGTCGTGGCAATTAACTGCCGCTGCTCTGCGGTAAACCTCTTCAATGGGAACTCTGACTGACATATCCATAGCTTCTTCCCAGGTAAGGCAACCCTTCTGGCGATAGCCAACGGTGATGACGTTTCTCAGGAAGGGGAGCTTGCGGCAATGGAGCGGTTTGCCGGGAACGGCAACCTCAAGCTCGGGGCAAAGCTCTGCGATGGACTGTGCATAGTTTGAATCAAGGCAGGATTCAATGGTGATAAGAGTGTGAGTATCGGACTGTCTAAGAAGATACTCAATCTCGTGAATTTTATAAGCTGTGTTGACCGTAACAAGAACTGCACCGATTTTTGTTGTTGCCCAGAAAGCGATGAACCATTGGGGCAGGTTTGTGAGCCATACCGCAACCTTGTCACCGGGCTTAACGCCGAGAGCGATAAGCGAGCGGGCAAAGGTGTCAACGTCATCTCTGAACTGTGAATACGTTCTTGTGTAGTCGAGAGTTGTATATTTGTAAGCAATCTGGTCGGGGAACTTTTCACACATTGTGTCAAGCACTTCGGAGAAGGTCTTGTTGATAAGTGAATATTTTTCCCAAACGTATTTGCCTGTGCCTGCTCTGTTTGAATAAAGAAGCTCTTCAGACTTTTTCTTGTTATCGTAAACGCTGATTGCGTTTATGAAATGGGGGAATGTGATTTCGGCAATACCGAAGTCTTCCATTGTTTCGGGCTGACATTCATATGAAAGGTAGCCGTCATAGTTAACTGAATCAAGGGCACGAAGCATTGTGCCGATGGGCAGGTCACCCTCGCCGATGAGGCGGTATTTGACTTCACCGTTTTCAACAACCGAATCCTTGACGTGAACGTGTTTGATATATGCGCCGAGGTTTGTGATTGTTGTGTCGGGGTCTTCTTCAAAGAATCTGTAGGGATGGTTGATATCCCAGAGGGCGGCGAGATTGTCGCAGGCAAAAACGTTGAGAAGGTCACGCAGTCTTTTTGTGTCTGCATAAAGACCGACTGTTTCAACAAGAAGAGCAACGTTATCCTGCTCAGCTTTGCCGATGAGTCTGCCGATAAGTGAGGTTACGTAAGAATCTTCTGTCTGCTTGTCCTCACCCAGAGTGTAGGCGTGAATTCTGACGTAAGGGCATCTCACTCTTGCCGCAATTTCAATTGCGGTTGCAATTTCTTCATAGCTTTCGTCTGCGTTTTTGCCGTCTGCAATGTTGCAGAAGGTATCGATGCAGGGGATTGAAAGCGAATTTTCAAGCAGCTTGTGAAGTGTTGCCGCTGAATTTGATTTATTGAACGGTGCGTCGGAGCCTGTGAATCTGTTATCTGTTATGTTGTGGATTTCAATGCCGTTGAAGCCAAGCTCGTTGGCTGTGTTTATAAAGTCAGACCATGAAAGCTCCTGCCATCCGTTGGTTGAAAATGACAGTTTCATATTTCTTTCTCCTCATAAACGATTTTATTGAGAGCGTTGATATAAGCGGTGATACTTGAACCGATGATATCCGTGCCGATGCCTTTGCCTGAATAGAGCTTGCCGTTTGAGCGGAGCTTAACAACGGCTTCACCCATAGCTTCTCTGCCTTCGGTAACAGACTGAATCTGAAAATCGTCGAGCTCATAGTGGTGACCGATAATCTGCTCAATTGTGAGGAATGCGGCATCAATGGGGCCGTCGCCCATGCAAACAGCCTTGAGGGTTCTGTTGCCCTTTTCAAGAACGATGTTTGCGGTTGAAGAAATAACGTTGCCGCTGTTGATAACGTAGCTCTGAAGTCTGTAGGTGGGGGGCACCTGATTTGCAACGGTTGCGATGATAGCGTCAAGCTCTTTTGCACCGACCTGCTTTTTGCCTGCAACGTTTTTGAAAGCGTCAAAAACTTTAGCCGTATCGTCCTCGGTAAGTTCATAACCGAGAGAAACGATAGCCTTGCTTACCTTTGCAATGTCTGCGGTGTCGTCAAGAAGAACGTTGTTTGCGCTTGTTGCAACGCTGTAATCGAATTTGTCGGAATCATTCTGCTTTGCGTTAACCAGACGGAGAATCTGATTTGCCGAGTGGTTGATTGCCATTGAGTTAACGTCGTAGCTTGTGCCGAGGGTGTGGCCCTTGACCTGCAGAGCCTTCATAACCTTTTCAAGCTCGGGCAGAGTTTTGCTGCCGATAGCTGTTTTGATTTCAAGAGCGCCTTCAGCAATGCAGCTGAAGATGCAGGCGTTTGCCATATCAAGCTCGTTGCTGCATTCAACACCGAGAGTAACGTTTGCAACCTCGGGCACGGCGGCATAAAGCTCTTTGATAAGCTGGGCAAATTCTGTGGGGAGAAGTGCGCCTGCCGTGTCGCAAACGGTAACGGTTTTTGCACCGCTTGCGATTGCAGCCTTAACGGCTTCAAAAAGATATTCCTTTTCAGCTCTTGTTGCATCAACTGCGGCAAACTCAACGTCGTTGCAGATTGAAGCGCAATGAGCTGTGAGGTTTTTGATAAGCTCAATCATCTGAGCGGGTTTCTTGTGGCAGATATATTCCATCTGAACTGCTGAAACGGGGAGCGCAACAAGAAGGCGGGGCTTTTTTGTGCCTGCAATTGAGCGCATTGCTCTGTCAGCTTCTTCAACGGAAAAACCTACGGGGCAGGATAGAATGCTGTTCTTTAGGAGGGGGCTTATTGTGCGCAGAACAAGAGTGTCAATCTTTTCGTCAGCCACGGGAGCGGCTTCGATAACGTTGACCTGAAGTTTATCAAGAAGCTTTGCGATTTCGAGCTTCTCTTTAAAACTGAGCGCAAGGTCGCCTCTGCGTGCAAATGCTCTGAGCGTTGCATCTGCGATGATGATTTTTTTCATGGTGAATCTCTCCTTTTTGCCGCACTCTGCGGCGTGATTTGAACAGCGCCCTTTGTGGGCTTGTTGAAACTGCCTGCCCGGCAGATAAACATTAGCTCATTTTAATGTTTCGTTCTATTATATATAATAGGTAACATAAAGTCAATAATAAAAACATCTGTAAAATCAACCTTTTGATAAAATCGTATACTGCGACAACTATAATATTCTTATGGGAATAAATAATGTTGATTTTACACAAATAATGTTGCAACTTTCTGAAATGGAATTTGCGTTTCAAAATCGTATTTGAATTAAGTTTAAAAATATTTTATAAACATTGACATTTGCATAAAAATGATATAAAGTAATAATCGTATAGGTTTAGTTTGCCATTTTTTTAAAAGGTGGTTTGTCAATGGTTCAGGTTGTTGCGGCTTTGATTTGGAAAGAAAATAGATTTATGATTTGCCAAAGACCCGCAAACAAGACCAGGGCATTTGAGTGGGAGTTTGTTGGCGGCAAGGTTGAAAAAGGCGAAACTCTTGAGCAGGCTCTTATCAGAGAATGCCGCGAAGAAATCGGCGTTGAGATTGCGGTTGATGACGTTTATACCGAGGTTGACCACGTGTATCCCGATATAACAATTCATCTGACTCTGTTCAATGCCCGTCTGACGGGTGAAGACCCCAAAATGCTTGAGCACAATGATATCAGATTCATTCTGCCGGCAGAAATTCCGCAGTTTGAATTTTGCCCTGCAGATGAAGAAATTCTTAAAAAGATTACCAGTGATTTTTCCTGATTTTTACTATCTAATTAAATAACAGAAATTGTGGGTGTTAAGATGTTTAAATATCGTATTTCGGTTATTGTTCCAATTTATAATGTTGAAAAATATATAAAGCAGTGTCTTAAATCTCTTACGGAGCAGAGCATTGATAAGAATGAACTCGAGGTTTTGCTTATCGATGACGGCTCGCCCGATAACAGCAAAGAGATTTGTGAAAAATTTGCTGAAAAATACCCTTATTTCAAGCTTTTCTCAAAAGAGAACGAGGGCTTATCCAAAACAAGAAATTTCGGTATTCAGCACGCACAGGGCAAGTATATTGTTTTTCTTGATCCCGATGACGAGCTGACAAAGGATTCGCTTAAGAATCTTGCAGATTTCTTTGATGAGCATGAAGATGAGCTTGATATTGTAACTTATAAGATTATTCCTGTTTATAACGGCAAGCCGAGCGAAAGCATCCATTTCAGATACAGATATCTCATCAAAGAGGGCGTTTATGACCTCAACAGACCCGAGAATATTTTTATCACCCAGACAAACGTAAATATCTGCGTCAAGAATCAGGGCGAAAACAACGTTCTCTTTGATACAACAGAGAATTTCCGTCATGAAGACCAGAAATATAACATCGATATCGTTCGTAACAAGATGAAGATAGGTTATTGCGAGGGCGCAACTTATCTTTATACCAAAAACCCCAACAGCATCACAAACACAATTTTCTATTCATATTATATTTTCGAAACTACAATGGCTTTCTGGGAAGAGCTTTTCGCTTCATTCAACGGCGAGGTTCCCCAGTATATCCAGGCGATGTACGTTAACGACGTTAACTGGAAGTCAAGGGCAGATATCCTTTTGCCTTATCACTACGATAAAGAAAACTTTGATAAATCGGTTGAGCGTCTTAAGGCTCTTCTCAAACAGGTTGATGACGAGGTTATTCTCAAGCATCCTAAAATCGAAACACCGCACAAGTGCTTTATGCTTGGTCTTAAAGGCAAAGAAGCAATGTCGGTTAAGCTTGGCAGCGGTGCAATTTCATTGCTGAGAAATAACATTCCCGTTTATATCGAGAATACAGTTCCTCTCACGGTTTGCAGATTCAAGATCCGAGATGATAAAGTGTTTATCGATGCGTTCCTCCGCTCGCCGATGCTTTCTTTCTGCGAAAAGCCCAAGTTCTTTGCGCATCTCTCAGATAACGAAGAGACCATTGAGGAAGAAATCGAGCTTGAAAATTCAGCCTGGGATTATTATCACGTTAAAATCAAAACCAACAAATTCTGGCGTATCCGTTACAGCTGGGATTATAAGAAATATAACGTTATCACGTTCCTTATGGAACTCGGTTCAGAAAAAATCCCTGCCCGAGTTGAATTCATCGCAAACACTCCCTTCACAAACAACGTTTCGAGAAGCTCACTTTATTATAAAGATTTTGAGTTCGTTCAGAACAGATTGGGCTTTGCCGTTTATGAAATCGGTGAAAAGAGAGCTAAAAAAGCACATAACGATTATCTTTCATCGCTTATGTTCAAGAAGCCCAGAACCTATATGCTCAGAAAGCTGACTGTCGGCAAGGTTGACCCCAAACGTAGAATCTGGCTTTATTATGACTGCAAAAACGTTTATAAAGATAACGGTTATTATCAGTTCATTCACGATTTTGAGATTGATGACGGTGTTGAGCGTTATTACGTTGTTAACGACGATATGGACAGAAAAGAGCTGTTCACCCCGAAGCAACGCAAAAACATTATCAGATTCGGCTCAATCAAGCATATGCAGTATTTCATCGGTGCAGAAAAAATCATCACCGCATTTGCCGAAATGATGAACTATAATCCTTATCAGAACAACGTCTGGAGATATTATATCGATGCTTTCAAGGCGGAGGTTATCTATCTGCAGCACGGCGTTCTGCATGCGTTCCTGCCTTGGAAATATTCAAACGACAGGCTTAACAGCATTGATAAAGAGGTTGTTTCAACAAAGTTTGAGCTCAAGAACCTTGTTGAAAATTACGGCTTCAGAGAATGTGACCTGATTCCCGCAGGTATGCCCAGATATGACTTCATTGACGTTGATGAGGTCAAGGATGAAAAGAAAATTCTTTTTGCTCCCACTTGGCGCAAATATTTTGTTAACCCTACCGCAAAGAGCCTTGTTGCGGATGAGAAAAAGTTCCTTGGCAGCAAATTCTTTGAAGAAACCTATAAGTTCCTTCATAGCGAAGAACTTATAGAATGCCTTGAAAAGAATGATTGGTATCTTGATTTCAAGCTTCATCCGATTATCGCCGAGTTTGCTCCTTTGTATGAGCTTGAAGAGGGTGGCAGAGTGCGCATTGCCGATAAATCCGTTGATGAAAAATCATATAAGGTTTTCATAACAGACTTCTCGTCATATTGCTTTGACTTTGTTTATCTTAAAAAGACGCTTGTTTATTTTATCCCCGATAACGATATGTTCAAATCGGGTATGAACGATTACAGAAAGCTTGATTTGCCGCTTGAAGAAGGCTTTGGTCCGATTGCTATTGAGGCTGATGAAGCAACAAAATGCATCTGTGATATCGTTGAGAGAAACGGCGAACCCGAAAAGGTTTATTATGACCGTATGGACGGCTTCTTCCTGAATTACGATAAGAACTGTCGTGACAGAATTTACGATGCAATTAAATAAAAAAACGCTTCTCTTCTTTGCGAAGGGAAGCTTTTTTTTTGATAAAAACTTTCACAAACTTTCTTTTGCCTGTTTTTATGCATTCGACAATATTTGTTTGATTTGGACAAAAACCCGTAACACTTATTGTTAATGTTACACAAAATATTTTTGCGGTTTTTTCAAAAACTGTGCACGCATAATAATTTGGCGCGGGTTCAAATTTGTGCAATGTGCACTAAAACACAAACAGAAGTTTGTGCAAAATGACTTGACATTTTTGAAAAAATGCGTATAATAAAGACATACCAAACAGAAAGGATGAACGAAATGAGCTACGAAGCATATTCAAAGAAACTCGAAAGCGAGCTCCTTAAGAAGATTGAGAGCGAAAAGAAATTTTCATTCAGAAAGCTTCTCAACATCCTTGAGCTCGAAGCACTGCTCTCAGCAAAATAAGAGCAGAGCGGGTTAAACCCCCGTCAAAAATATCACGCAGTTATCTGCCGTGATTTTATATAATCCGAGCGGGTGATGCCCGCATCGGTCACAGAAAAATCAGAATTGCTTATAATATAGCGATTATAAAATTTAAGAGCTTGCAAAGGCAACGATGCCGATGCAAGCTCTTTTTGTTGTTTAAAAGTTAAATAAATTTTCAATAAAACCGATGATGCCGCCTTTTTCTTCTTCTGCAGCAACGGGAACAAGCTCATCGTTGCCGTCAACCGCCATAAACTGCGGATATTCTTCATATGTATGAACGGTTATTGTTTCTTCAGCGGCAAGATAAACATTGATAAATTTATCGTATCCGTGGGGAAAATCGTTGTGGTTCAGGCCTTTGAAAAACCAGGTGTATTCGGGGAATGCCGCCGTTGAAGCGTCAATCTGAAGGTCGGCTGAAACGTGGTTGTGACCGCAGTCAACCGCTTGTTTATATCCGTTTCCGAGCGTTTCACCGAGAGGCGCGCAGGTTGCACCGATTGACATATATTTTGTATCAATAAGAAAATCAGAATGACCTGCGGGTGAGGGAACAACGGGGATTGTTGAAATGTTATATCCTGCACAGATAATGATATCGGTGCCGTTATCCATTGTGTTTTGCAGAATTTCGGGGAGCTTTACCTGAACGTTATCGTGATAATAAAGAATTTTTTCAAGAATGGGAGCGTCTTCTCTGCCGTTGAACATTGCTTTAACCGCACCGTCAAAATATTCATCGGGAACAAAGCTCCATGTGCCTGCGAGGTTGCCGAAAGCAGGTGCAAGGCACTCGTCATAGATTTTATCAAAGCTTGAGTTGAGATAGCCTTGCAGGAAGTTGAGAAGACCGTCAGTTAAGCCTGTAAAGTTGAGTGTGCCGATAAGCAGAGAAACAAAGTCTGCGCCTGCGCCCTGGGGCATCACTGACTTAACAAAATATCGGAGCTGGTCTGCCTTGCCTGTGATATCGGCTTCCTTGCTGTAAAGAGAGCCGAGGATTGATATGCCTTGAAATGCAGGTGAAAGGAAAGCAATTTTGGCAATGCCTTCGTTGCCGTAAAGCTCAAGATATGAAGCAACAACGGTGTTGCCCTGGCTGTGGCAAACAATTGCAATTTCATCGTGGTGTGTGAGAGCTTTTACCTTTTCAATATATATCTTCAGCCCTTCAGCGTTATCAATGGGTGAAAGTCGCCAGTCATATCTGTAAGTATAGCTTCTGTCGTTAACGTCGTCTGTAACGTACTGATGATAGTCATATATCGGCTCGCCGAGAGGATCGATTGATGAATTATAAACAGGGTCACCGTTTTCGTCACAGGCAAGCTTTGCAAGAAGCTTGTTTGCGGCGCTGACTGCCGCATTGCCGAAAATTTCACCGCTGCCGATTGCAACACCGAAAATCGCAATGAAAAGGTCGGGCACGGCTTTGAGAATATCCGAAACGCTCGGAGGATAGATTGCCGTGGGTTCGTCACTTTCGGGGTCAATGTAAATGCCGTCACCGAAGCCCGGTACGTAAACAACAGGCAGAATACCGCATTCGCCGTTGCAAGAAACCTGTTCCGTTTCATCCGCAAAAGCAACGGAGCAAAGCGAGAAGATCATTGAAACAGAAAGAATAATGCTGATAAGCTTTTTCATTATATTTTCTCCTTCGTATCAATTATACAAGAGGAATAACGTATTCGTATGAGGTGTACCAGATATCGGAAGTGTAGCTTCTTGCTCTGATAATAACTTCATCGTCATAAATCTCAAAGTTAAAGCCGTTGCCGTTAAGCACCTGACCTCTTGCGTTAAAATAAGTGTAAGCAGGCAGGTTGATGCTGTGGAATGAGCCGTCTGATTCAACTGAAGTGTAGCCCCAGAGTTTTTCGGTTGCTTTTTCGCCAACACCGTTATGAAGGTGACCCGAAATCATAAAAACGTTTTCGTATTTCTTGAGGATTTCTTCAACCGCTGCAGACTCATCGCCGATGCCGCCGTCGTCAGGTTCGGGCGGGTTGTCGCCCCAGGTTTCGGGCAGACCGTGTGACTGATTGATGGGCCAGTGTGAAATAACAAAGATAGGTTTGCCGTCCTGTGCGGCAACGGCCATTGTTTCGTCAAGCCAGTCAAGCTGTTCCTGTGAAAAATAAGCGGCAGTTCTGTCAGTTTCGCTGCCGAGAACAACAAAAGTGTATCCGTTAATTTTTGTTGAATAATACATTTCATCAATTTCTCTGTCGGCAATTTTGCCGTTGAATTCAATGAAATATTCTTTTGCCTTGTCAAAGCTTTCATCTGTCCAGGTATCGTGATTGCCGCAGGCAAGAATAATTTCGTCTGCGGGATCATATTTTGAGAAGCTTTCTTCAAGTGCAGTCCATTCATCATATTCGCCGTGGTCTGTGAGGTCACCTGAAACAACAAGAGCATCAAGGCGCGAATCTGAATTTTCCATACCGCTCAGACCGAGCTCAACCATAAACTGACGAAGAAACTCATCCTTCATATGAGTGTCTGAAATAACCGCAAAGTTGAGGTTACATTCATCAGCGTTAACGGGCACGGAATCGGCTGTGAAGTTGCCGAAAACGGGCCACGAGATGAGCATGAGAAGAGGAGTGATGAGCGCAAGAAGCTTTTGGATAACAAAAACCATAATAAACACCGCCTTTATAAATATACATTTCATTCTAACAGATATGGAGTTTTATTGCAATAAAAAAGCAAAACATTCAACTTTAACGCATAAAGTTGTATAACTGCGCGCAAATATGTGCAAGATTGGAGCGCGCACAGATAAATTAAAATAACCGCTTTGGGTGTTGTTTTTACATAAGGTATGTGTTATAATTTTTCATATAATTCACAATTGAGGTGGCTTATGAAAACTGCACAGTTAACTGCCGAAAAGCTTTCAAAGCTTCAGGTAAGGCGGGAGAGAGAAATTCTCCGCTGGGAAAAAGAAAAGGCAAGACCCAGAAAAAATCTTTATTTTGCTTACCTTGTTTTCATCATTGCTCTTATCTATGCAACCGATGAAATCGCTTCGCAGATCGGTATGCTGATGAAGAGTGAGATTGCCGCAGACCTTTTTGCAAAGCACGGTGACAGCTCCGTTGGTATGCTTGACCTTGTTTCTGCGCTTGCAATTCCGTTTCAGGCGGTTGGTCTTTTATACCGTCCTCTTGCAGACCGTTGGGGCAGAAAGAAGTTTCTTATTATCAACACCTTCGGTATGAGCTTTGCTCTGCTGCTTATATTCCTTTCCAATAATCTCGTTCTCTATTTCCTCGGTGCGTGTCTTGTTCAGTTTTTTATTCCTCATGATATGCACGTTGTTTATATTATGGAATCCTCGCCGTCAAAGCACAGGGCAAGGATTTATTCGGTAATCAAATTCTTTGCCAATATGGGCGTTATGCTTGTGCCTCTTCTCAGAAGATGGCTTATCAGCACCGCAGGCGATTCTTACATATGGAGAATGGTTTATTTTATTCCCGCTCTCGTTGGTCTTGTTGTGAGTTTCATAGCTCTTCTCGGTGCGCGTGAAACACCATCTTTTGTTGAATCAAGACTCAGCTATCTCAAAATGTCAGACGAAGAAAGAATTGCGCTTGAAAACAGCAAAAAGGCTGAAAGCAAGCAGGGCGGTCTTATTCCTGCTCTTAAGTTTGCAGTCAGCCATAAACAGCTTCGCTGGCTTTACGTTGTTTCGGCTCTTGCTAACATCGGTTTCTATGCAAGTATCAATTTTGAACCGATTCTTACTTACGGTTATCAGGACAGCGGCATTTCTGCAGCCGCCGATGCCGTTACAACTGCGCTTGTTCTTTTTCCGATAGGTTCTGCGATTGCGCAGGTGCTTATGGGCTTTATCTCTGACTGGAAGGGCAGAAAAACCGCGGCAATCATCACCGCATTCAACTGCCTCGTCGGATTCCTCGGCTTCACAATCGGTGCCAAAAACGGCTTTAACCCCTCAGTTGCAGGCTTCCTTTGCGGCGTTTTCGTTGGCAGCTATTATTCTCTCAACGACGTTCTGATTATGATGATAGGCGAATCCGCACCAACAAATCTTCGCTCGTCCGCAATTTCTGCACAGTATATTGTAACAGCCGTCGGCTTCGGAATTTCTCTCGGTGTCGGTACGGTTTGCGCAATCAAGCTTGGCAACTCACTCATTGGTATGGCAACGCTCTGTATGCTTGTTCCCGGTTTTGTTTCTGCACTTGCAGTTCTGTTTAAGAACGTTGGCGAAACAAAGGGTATTGATATGGATACCGTTACGGGCTGCGAATGGGACTGATATAAAAATTAAGACTTGCATCGGCTTTGAGCCTTTGCAAGTCTTTTTTATATTTTTGGGTGTTAAATTAAATAACAAAACTGCCGATGAGTTTGCATACCTCATAAACGTCTGTGCCGCCCGTGAATTCAAGGCGAATTTTTCCGAGACCGCTTATCCAGAGCTCAAGCTCACTGTCGATATCAAAAACTCCTGAGGATTCAACCGAGAAAGCCTGAATTTTTGAATAGGGCAGGGAAGTGATATCTTTCTTTTTGCCTGTCAGACCCTCAACGCTGATGATGATAATTCTTTTGTTTGTGAAAATAACACCGTCGCGGATTGATTTGTAGCAGTCGATAACATCTTCACCGTGAACAAGAATAGGCTCAAGCTCTTTTTCAAATCTGTCTTTTGTTGCTTTGAGCTTGATATATTCGGAATTCTGAAAATCAAACATCGTTTTGCCTCCTTGCTTTTTAAAGTTATTATAACATAATAATTATGAAAATCAACCGACAGAAATTTAAAAATATATAAATTGTTCATTGCTATTGTTATAAAGCCGTGATATAATTATAATGTCTAAATTTTGGATTATTTATTTCAGGAGGATGAAATTATGAAAATGTCGTTCCGCTGGTATGGCGAATCAGACCCGATTTCGCTTGAATATATCCGCCAGATTCCCAATATGCACAGCATCGTCAGCGCGGTTTATGATGTTAAGCCCGGTGAAGTGTGGCCTGAAGAAAGCATAGCAAAAATGAAAAAGCAGTGTGAAGAAAACGGCCTTGTTTTTGACGTTGTTGAATCAATCCCCGTGCATGAGGATATCAAGCTCGGCAGAGGTGAGGTTGAGCATCTTATTGACGTTTATTGCGAAAATATCCGCCGCTGTGCAAAATACGGCGTTAAGTGCGTAACATATAACTTTATGCCTGTTTTTGACTGGACACGCACTCAGCTTGATAAAAAAGCTCCCGACGGCTCAACAAGCCTTGTTATGTATTGGGAGCAGATGAAGGGTCTTGACCCTCTTAAGGATGACATTCATCTTCCCGGCTGGGATTCGAGCTACACACAGGAAGAGGTCAGAGAGCTTATTTCGGCTTACGGTGAAATCGGCGAAGAAGGTCTTTGGGCTAACCTTGAAAAATTCCTTAAAGCTGTTGTTCCTGTTGCAGAGGAGTGCGGCGTGAGAATGGCTATTCACCCCGATGACCCGCCTTATCCCATTTTCGGCTTGCCCAGAATTATTACCTGCGAAGAAAATCTTGACAGAATGCTTGCAATCGTTGACAGCCCTGCAAACAGCCTTTGCCTTTGCACAGGCTCTCTCGGTTGTGCCGCATCAAACGATACCGTTGCTATGGTTCGTAAATACAGCGCAATGGACAGAATTGCATTTATGCATATGAGAAACGTGCTTATCCTGCCCGACGGCAGCTTTGAAGAGCAGGGTCATCTTTCATCCTGCGGCAGCATTGATATGTATGAAGTTACAAAGGCTCTTGTTGAAACAGGCTTTGACGGTTACGTAAGACCCGACCACGGCAGAATGATCTGGGGCGAAACAGGTAAACCCGGCTACGGACTTTATGACAGAGCACTTGGTGCAACTTATATAAACGGACTTTTTGAAGCCTGCGAAAAGGCATTTAAAAACTGATTGGAGGATATAAAAATGAACGCTGTTTCAGAAAAAATTATGTCAATCGGCGTTGTGCCGGTTATTAAACTCAATAATCCCGAGAGAGATTCGGTTGACCTTGCAAAAGCTCTTGTTGCAGGCGGTGTTCCCGTTGCAGAGGTAACCTTCAGAGCTGCTGGAGCGGCAACCGCAATCAAGCTTATGAGCGAAAACGTGCCCGAAATGCTTGTCGGTGCAGGTACGGTTCTTTCAACCGCACAGGTTGACGAAGCCATTGCAGCCGGTGCAAAATTCATTGTTACACCCGGTCTTGACGAAGAAATCGTTAAGTATTGCCAGAGCAAAAACGTTCCTATCTATGCAGGCTGCACTACTCCCACAGATTACCATACCGCCTACAGACTCGGTCTTGACGTGCTCAAATTCTTCCCTGCAGAGCAGTCGGGCGGTCTTGACAAAATCAAGGCAATGAGTGCTCCTTTCCCGATGTTCAAGGTTATGCCCACAGGCGGCATTTCTCTCAAGAATCTCGGTGAATATCTTGCTTGCCCCGTTATTGCGGCTTGCGGCGGCTCATATATGGTAACCGCAGACCTTATCGACAATCAGAAGTGGGATGAAATCATCGAGCTTTGCAAAAAGTCGGTTGAAATCGTTAAGGAGGCAAGAGGATAATGGCAAGAGTTATAACTTTTGGCGAAATTATGCTTCGCCTTGCACCCAACGGATATTACAGATTTTTCCAGAATGACCAGATGCAGGCAACCTTTGGCGGCGGTGAAGCAAACGTTTCCGTTTCGCTTGCAAACTTCGGTCTTGATTCAGTTTACGTAACAAAGCTTCCCGAGCACGCAATCGGTCAGGCTGCTGTTGATTCTCTCCGCTATTTCGGCGTTGACACAAGCAAAATCGTCAGAGGCGGCGAGAGAGTAGGTATCTATTATCTTGAAAAGGGTGCTTCACAGAGAGGCTCCGTTTGCATATATGACAGAGCTTATTCAGCAATTCAGATGGCTCAGCCCACAGATTTTGATTGGGATAGCATTTTTGAGGGTGCAGACTGGTTCCATTTCACAGGCATAACTCCCGCCCTGGGCGCAAACCTTGTTGAAATCTGCAAGCAGGCTTGCATTGCCGCAAAGGCAAAGGGTGTTAAGATTTCTTGCGACCTTAACTACAGAGGTAAGCTCTGGACAAGAGCCGAAGCAAGAGAAGCAATGACAGAGCTTTGCAAATACGTTGACGTTTGCATTTCAAACGAAGAAGATGCAAAGGATGTTTTCGGCATTGAAGCAGAAAACACAGATATTTACGGCGGCAAGCTTAATAAAGACGGCTATAAGTCGGTTGCAAAGCAGCTTGCTGATAAGTTTGGCTTTGAAAAGGTTGCAATCACTCTGCGTTCATCAATTTCGGCAAACGATAACGATTGGGCGGCAATGCTCTATGACGGAGAAGATTATTATTTCTCAAAGGAATATCATCTTCACATTGTTGACAGAGTTGGTGGCGGCGGCAGCTTTGGCGCAGGTCTTATCTATGCGCTTCTCAGCGGCAAGGCTTCACAGGCGGCAATTGAATTTGCGGTTGCGGCTTCAGCACTCAAGCATTCAATTGAGGGCGACTTCAACAGAGTCGGCGTTAAGGAAGTTGAAAAACTTGCAGGCGGCGACGGCTCAGGCAGAGTTCAGAGATAATTTGATAAAAAATCAAGGCTTGCAAAGGGTTGTGCCCCGATGCAAGCCTGTTTTTATTTTATCTGATATATGCTTCAAGCCTGTAGATAGGCATACCCTGTGAAGCAAAGCGATGCTCATATTCTGTTTCTATGTTGCCTTCAAATCCGCTGTTGTGAAGGTCAAGGGAAACGTTCTTTAAGCTGAAACCAAAACCTGTGAGCTGTTCAATCGAATATTCAAAGAAATGCATATTGTCTGTTTTCTGATGTATTTCCGCACCTTCTTTGAGAAGAACTTTATAGCTCTTCAGGAAACGGGGATTGGTCAGGCGGTGGTTTTCATAAGCCCTTTTGGGGTAAGGGCAGGAGAAGTTAAGATAAATTCTTTCGATTGACTGGGGTTTGATATATTTTTCAAGATATTCTGCACCGCAATGTAAAAATTTAAGGTTTGTTATATTTTCGTTAAGTGCCGCTTCGCCTGCGATAACAACAACGTTTGAGCATTTTTCAAGCGCAAGCACGTTTATATCAGGATTCTGCTTTGCAAGCTCGCAGGCAAATTTTCCTTTGCCGCAGCCGATTTCAAGCACAACGGGGTTGTTATTGCCGAAAAGGCTTTCAGTATCAATAAATTCTTTTTCTTCAATTGCGGTCTTGAAATTGCAGTCAGCGCTCACAAGAGTTATAACGTTAGGGCAGTTGGCAAGGCGTTCTTCAAGATGCTTTTTCTTGCGCATTCTCATATAAATCACCACTTTTTCGGGAATATGCGGATAATGCCGCGAACAGAATTATACAATGCTTTTGACGGATTTTCAATAACTTTTTCAGAATAAATTCAAACGGCTTGCAAAGAAGCAAATCCAATGCAAGCCGCTGATGTTTTTATGTGTTCTTATAATCAGAACTTAAGACCTTCTTCAATAAGACCCTTAACGGTTTCGATAACCTTTTCGGTTTCAACCTTAAGGCTTACGCTCTTATCTCTTGTAACGATTTCGCAAACGCCTTCCTTGAGGTTTCTGGGGCTTACGATAACTCTGACGGGAACGCCGAGAAGGTCAGCGTCAGAGAACATTGCGCCGGGACGGATGTTTCTGTCATCATAGATAACTTCCATTCTCTCGTCAAGCATCTGCTGATAGAGAGAATCGGAAACGCCCTTGCATTCCTCATCGTCAGCTCTCAGGCAGCAAACCTGAACGTGCCAGGGTGCGATGCTCATCGGCCAGATGGGACCGTATTCATCGTGGTGAGCTTCGCAAACAGATGCTGCAAGTCTGCCAACGCCGATGCCGTAGCAACCCATAATGGGATACTGAAGGTTACCTTCGCTGTCAAGATACTGCATACCCATTGACTTGGTGTATTTTGTGCCAAGCTGGAAGATATTACCAACCTCAATACCTCTTGAAACGGTGATTGCAGGTTTGCCGCACTTGGGGCAGATGCCGCCTTCCTTGATTTTTGCAAGGTCAATATATTCAACCTCACCGATATCGCGGCTGATGCAAAGACCAGTGTAGTGATGGTCTGCTTTGTTAGCACCGCAGGAGAGGTTATGAGTGTTTGCGAGTGATGAATCATAGAGAACTGTGAACTTATCTGCGTCAAGGCCAACGGGGCCGATGAAGCCTGCGAAAAGACCGCAGTCTTCTGTGATAACCGCAGGGTGAACTGCTTCGCCGAGATAGTTTGTGAGCTTTGTTTCGTTGATATCAAGATCGCCTCTGACAAAGATAACAACGTATTCGTCTGTCATATTCTTCTGATAAACAACTGCCTTGCAGGATTCCTCAAGAGGAGTCTTAAGGAAGTTGCAGATATCTTCGATAGTGTGGATATCGGGAGTATAAACAAGCTCAAGAGCCTTTGTTTCGCCGCTGATCTCATTCTTGATGATGCTTTCTGCAGCTTCCATATTTGCTCTGTAATCGCATTCGGAGCAAACTGCAATTGAGTCTTCGCCAACGGGGGAGAGAAGCATATATTCGTGTGAAACGCTGCCACCCATCATACCGCTGTCTGATGCAACTGTGATAACCTCGGGGATACCTGCTCTTGCAAAAATGCGTTCATATGCCTTGTAGCAGATGTCATAATATCTTTCAAGGTCTTCCTGTGAGGTGTGGAAGGAATAAGCGTCCTTCATTGTGAATTCACGAACACGGATAAGACCGCCTCTGGGTCTTGCTTCGTCACGGAACTTTGTCTGCACCTGATAAATCATAAAGGGATATCTGGTGTATGAGTTAGCATATTCGCGAACAAGCTGAACAGCGGCTTCTTCGTGAGTCATACCGAGAACCATGGGGGCATCGTTTCTGTCTTTGATTCTCATAAGCTCGCTGCCGATGCTTTCGTATCTGCCGCTTTCGCTCCAGAGAGAAGCAGGCATAACAACGGGGAACTGAACTTCCTGACCGTCGATTGCATCCATTTCTTCTCTGATGATGTTTTCAATCTTTCTTGTGATTCTTCTTAAAGGCATAAATGAAGAATAAATGCCGTTGGCAACGCCCTTCATATATCCGCCGCGGAGCATAAGCGCATGGCTGTCGATGACGCAATCCGAGGGCTTTTCTTTGAATCTTTCGCCGCAAAGTTTATCAATTTTCATTGCAAAAACCTCTTTAAATTAAAATTAAACACAGAACATTTTACACCATACAAATTAAAAAGTCAATGAATATTATTACTTTGTATAATTATGAGTATATGATTCTGTGCATAAGGTAGATATTTGGGGATACATATTTACAAAACATATTCAAAGTGGTAAAATTAATTAATTCTTAAGAATTATGGGGACAAAATTATGGAAAAGAAACTCAATGTGGTAACGGGCGGTAAAGGCTACGTTGGCTTTGCTCTCGTTAAGGAACTTGAAGCAAGAGGCGAAAAGATGCGTCTTTTGCTTCGCACAGACAGCCCTTATTTTGACGGCATTGATTGCGAAAAGTTTATGGGCGATGTTACAAGCCTTGAACAGCTTGAAGAAGCTTTTAAAGGCGCAGATACCGTTTATCACGTGGCAGGTATCGTTGATATCAGCGGCACAAAGGATAAGCAGGTGTGGAGCGTAAACTACGAGGGCACAAAAAACGTTGTTGCCGCCTGCAAAAAATGCGGTGTTAAAACTCTTGTTTACTGCTCGTCTGTTGATGCTATCCCTGCAAGCGAAGATGCAAACGTTATCAACGAAATTGACACATTTGACCCTGATTTGCTTGAGGGTGCATATGCAAAATCAAAGGCTTCCGCAACGCAGTACGTTCTTGACAGCGCAAGCGACGAGTTCAAGGTTTGCGTTGTTCACCCCAGTTGCTGCATAGGTCCGTATGATAATAACAATACTTCAAGTGTCGGCACAATGCTCAACCTTTATCTCAAGGGGCTTTTCCCTGTGTCAATGGATTTTGGCGGATATAATTTTGTTGACGTCAGAGACGTTGCAAAGGGTATGGTTGCCGCTGCTGAAAAGGGCGGTAACGGCGAATGCTATATCCTCAGCGGTTATGCGCACACTCTTGATGAATTCATCAAGACTCTTGCTTTTGTCTGCGGCAAAAAGGCTCCGAAATTCAAAATCCGCAAATCGATTATTGTTAAGGTTTTGCCTGAGATTGAAAAGATTTTTGACCTTCTCAAGCTTCCGCCGCTTCTCAATGAATATTCAATCCGCAAGCTTTGCGAAAACTGCAATTTCTCTTGCTTCAAAGCCAGAACAGAGCTTGGATATAACCCGATGACTCTTCAGGAATCTCTTGCAGATACCGTCAGATGGATGGAAGAAAGAGATATTGTTGAGGATCAGCGCAAAGAACAGGAGGAAGTTTATAAGGAATTTGCTGAAGACCTTGAAAAGCTTGAAAAAAAGCTTCGCAAGGAGCAGCTGAAGCATCAGGAAGAACAGGATAAGCTTCAGGAGAAATATAACAAAAAGATTCTCAAGGCTGAAGAAAAAGCAAAAAAAGAAATGGAAAAACTTTATAAATAACATAATTGACCGATGCTTTTGCGAGTATCGGTCTTTTTGCTGCTTTCGAATTAATTTATTGAGTTTTATTTGTATTTGCGTTAGAATATGTTTATTGAAAAAGCGCAGAAATCAAAATAATCCTAATTTTTGACTTTACTTATATTTTTGATGATGATATAATACCAAGGATATTAAGAAAGGACTTGATATAAATGAAATATCTCGGCATAGTTTTATTGGCTCTTGCAGGTCTTATTCTGCTCCTGATTGCCGCCGCTGCTGTTAAAGCGGTTTTAATCAAAGCAAAACCCAACACAAGTGAGCCTGCAATCAACCCCACCAAAGAGGAAGCTGACGAATATGCAAAAAAGCTTTCGGCAATGGTGCAGGTGCCCACGATTTCTCTCAGAGGCAACACAGACCTTTCACAGTTTTATAAACTGCACGAGGTTATGAAAAATAACTTCCCCCTTGTTTTCTCAAAGCTTGAATGCACAGAGATTGAGGGTAACCTTATTTTCCGTTGGCCCGGTAAGGATTCAAAGAGAAACGGTATTCTTCTTATGGGTCATCAGGACGTTGTTACCGCAGATGAGCCTAACTGGGAAAAAGATCCGTTTTCGGGTGAAATCTCGGGCGGCAATATCCACGGCAGAGGAACAATGGACTGCAAGTCAACGGTTTTCTCGGAGTTCCAGGCAATCGAAGAACTTCTTGCAGAGGGTTTTGAACCTGTTTGCGACGTTTATCTTGCAACAGCGGTTGATGAAGAAATTTCAGGCGAAGGCGCACGCAAGCTTGTAAGTTACCTTAAGTCAAAGGGCGTTCATCTTGACGTTGCAATGGATGAAGGCGGTGCAATCCTTAAGGATCAGCTTCCCACAATGGCAGGCTGGTGTGCCGCAATCGGTATTCTTGAAAAGGGTTATATTGACCTCAAGGTTATCGCAAAGGGCAAGGGCGGTCACTCATCGACTCCCAGAAGCAACACTCCTATGGCAAGACTTGCGAAGTTTGTTGCCGACGTTGAAAAGGATAAGCCCTTCAAGGCTGAAATTTCGGGTCCCGTTTATGCAATGCTTGTTGAAGCCGCTCCTTATCTCGGCTTCCCGCTGAGAATGGTTCTTGGCAATATGTGGCTCTTCAAGGGTCTTTTAACAAAGGTTCTGCCTATGGTTTCACCTATGTGTAACGCTTTTGTTAAAACAACATTCTGTTGCACAATGGCTGAGGGCTCGCACACACCCAACGTTATTCCTTCAGAAGCTTACGTTGTTTGCAACCTGCGAACTTCTCCTCACCAGAACGTTGAGCAGTCGCTTGCAGTGCTCAAAAAGTATGCCGATAAATATGACCTTGAGCTTGAAGTTATCCACGCAAGAAACGCTTCAAACTGCGTTGACTATAAGGGTGAGGAATTCGGCTATCTTAAGCAGTGCCTTAACGAATGCTATCCCGATGCAGGTGTTATTCCTTATCTTATGACAGGTGGCACAGACTGCCGTCACTATGAAGAAATTGCAGATAATTGCCTGCGTTTCTGTCCGATTAAGATGAGCAACGAACAGCTTGCGGCTATGCACGCAGCTAACGAAAGCATCGGTGTTAACGAAACCGCACACTGTGTTAAGTTTTATAAGCATTATATTAAAAACCACAAGTAATCAAAAGGGGACTGACCCAAAAGGTCAGCCCCTCTTTTTTATGTAATCGGTCATTGCCTGCAGTTTTTATATCTATTGTGAATTTTGAATATTCTGCAAAATAATATAAAGGCAATAAACGTCTTGCGCTTTTTCAAGAAAAATGATAATATTTGTTTGGTCAAAATCAGATTAAGGGGAAAGATATTTTGAACGGACAGGCAAAGAAAAAGTTTTCAAAAAAGGATATATTCATTTTTGTTCTTATGGCAATAACTGCGGTGCTGATAACGTTTACGGCAGTTTATAACAAGCAGAATTTCTTTGAAATTATGCCGCTTTACGTTTCGCTTGTGATTGCGCTTCTGCAGTCAAGAGTCAACCGCTTCGCAAGCCTTCTGGGCAGCTTTAATTCGATAGTTTATGCGGTTGTTTATTTCGGATTCAAAATTTACGGTGCGGCATTTTCGGCTTTGCTTTTTTCGTTTCCGATTCAGCTTATAACCTTTATCCGCTGGAACAAAAACAAAAGCGGCAGTTCAACCGTTTTGCGCAAGCTGGGTGCTAAAAAAATGACCCTGCTTTCAGTCGGTTGTGCCGCGGCTTTGGGCGCGCTGTGGATTATTCTGCCGCTCATCGGCTCTGAATACGTTTATCTTGACGGCGTAACAACTTTGCTCGGCATTCTTATTTATTTTCTCACGATGTTTGCTTATATCGAATACCCGATTTTTATGATTGTCAACGGTTTGCTCGGCATTGCACTGAACGTTCAGATGGTTAAAGATGACCCGAGTATCTGGCCGTTTCTCATTTTTTCGGTATATTCGCTTATCTGCATAATCTTTGCAGCCTTTGAGGCCAGAAAGCTCTATGCAAGTCAGCAGAAACAAAGAAAGGGTGAATGATATGAAAATCGAATTAATCGGCGGCGTTAAAACCGTTATGTCCAACCCCGACAGTCATCACGGCTATTTTGCGTGGCCCACTGTTTCGCTTGTGCAAAACGGAGTTATCGCGGTTGGAGCATCGGGCTACAGGCTCGGTCATATCTGTCCTTTCGGCAAAGGTGTTGTAGCTTACAGTTATGACGGCGGCGAAACCTATACCCGACCTGCACCCGTTATAGATACACCGCTTGACGACAGAGATGCAGGCATCTGCACTTTTGGCAAAAGAGGGGTCATCTACACTTCGTTCAATAATTCTGCCCAAATGCAGAGAGAACATAACAAGGATAACGAATACGTTCAGCGTTATATCGATACGATAACAAAAGAGGACGAAGAAAAATATCTTGGTGCAACTTTACGTATCAGCAATGATTGCGGTGTAACCTTCGGCAAAATCCACCGCTCACCCATAACGTCACCCCACGGTCCCGTGGAGCTTAAAGACGGCTCGGTTTTGTGGGCAGGCACGGATTTTAACAATATTTTCGGCGGAATTCAGGTGCGCAGGCTCAACACCGAAAACGGTGAAACACAGCTTATCGGCACGATAAAAAGCGAAGATAAAAACGTTGTTCTCAATGAGCCGCATATGATTGAATTGCCCGACGGCAAGCTGATTTGCCATATAAGGGGAGAGAACGCAAGCCTTTTTGATGGTGGCGAAGAAGAACTTTTCACAGTTTATCAGAGTGTATCTTTTGATGGCGGAAAAAGTTGGTCAGAGCCGTTGAGATTGCTTGATGAAACAGGCGGAGCACCTCCGCATCTTATTTATCTTTCGTCAGGTGCACTTGTTTCAACCTACGGCAGACGTAAAATGCCTTACGGAATAATGGCAATGGTCAGCCTTGACGGCGGTGAAAGCTGGCAAAAAGATTTAAGACTTTATGAAACCGATATTGATGATGATATCGGTTATCCTTCGACTATAGAACTTGAAAACGGCGAATTGCTGACCGTTTTTTATGCACCCGTCAGTGACGTTAAATGCGAAATTTTTCAGCAGAAATGGCGTCTTGAAATCTGAAAACAAAGTAACGGCAGGGGATAGCCTCTGCCGTTTTTTTATTTCTTTATATTTAAATATATCTATTTACTTTTCGACAAGTTTTGTTATAATTAAAACAGGCAAGGTTTAATTTATTTGAATGCCACAGGAGGAAATGAATATGTCAAAATTAAGAGTTGCACTTATCGGTAACGGCGGTATCTGCCGAGGCTCCCACGTTCCCAATTACGTTGAAGATGACAGAGTTGAAATCGTTGCGTTCTGCGATATAATTGAAGAAAGAGCAATTGCACTCAGGGATAAATATTATCCCGATGCAGCAGTATATACAGATTATAAAGAGCTTCTCAAAGACGAGAGCATTGATGCCGTTGACATCTGCACACCCAACTATCTCCACTCAATTATTGCCGTTGATGCTTTCAAGGCAGGCAAACACGTTCTGTGCGAAAAGCCCGATGCTGTTGACGTTTCTGAAGTGCTTAAGATGAAGAATGCTGCTGACGAAGCAGGCAAGGTGCTTATGGTTATCAGAAATAACCGTTTTGCAACCGCTTCACAGTATGCAAAGAAATTCATTTCTGACGGCAAAATGGGCGAAATCTATTGCGGCCGTTGCGGTTGGCAAAGACGCAGAGGTATCCCCGGCAAAGGCGGTTGGTTCACAACAAAAGAACAGTCGGGCGGCGGTCCTCTTATCGATCTTGGCGTTCATATGATTGACCTTGCAGTGTGGCTTATGGGCAACCCCACACCCGTTGCAGTCAGCGCAAACACTTACACCAAGTTTGCTGATAACGACACAAGCGATTCAGAAAACTCAAAGTTCGGCGATGCAAAATCAGAAGGAACTTTTGACGTTGAAGACCTTGCAATGGGTATGATTCGTTTTGATAACGGTGCAGTTCTTCAGATTGAATTCAGCTGGGCATCAAACATCAAAGCAGAAAACCGCTTTGTTGAGCTTCGCGGCACAAAGGCAGGTCTTAAGTGGGAAGATAATGAGGTTGAAATCTTCACGGAAGAAGACGGTCAGCTTCTTGATATCAAGCCCACAGGTAATATGGACGGTAACGGACACAAGAGAAATATCAAGAATTTTATCGACGTTCTCACAGAGGGTGCAGAACCCGTTTTCAAACCCTCACAGGGTGTTGATATGATTAAAATTCTTTGCGCTATTTATGAGTCTGCAGAAAAGGGTAAAGAGGTTATTCTTTAATCTGCAAGTTCCGCTGAATTTATATATTTTTGTAAGCTGATAACCAAAGACCGTTAAAGCATAGCGCTTTGACGGTCTTTTTCTGAATCGCAATTAAATTTTATTGACATATCAGTAAAGCGAATGTATAATTTTATTGCAATAAATTAACTTCATTCGGAGGTTTTTAAGTATGGGTTATGATAAGTATAAGGGAATTTTTCCTGCCTTTTATGCCTGCTATGATAACGAGGGTAACGTTTCAACACAGGCAACAAAAGATTTTGTTGAATATCTCATCGGCAAAGGCGTTGCAGGTCTTTACGTTGGCGGTTCATCAGGCGAGTGCATTTATCTGAGCGTTGAAGAAAGAAAGCAGACACTTGAAGCTGTTATGGAAGTTGCCAAGGGCAGAATCGCAATCATTGCGCACGTTGCCTGCAACAACACAAAAGACAGTCAGGAACTTGCACGCCACGCAGAATCACTCGGTGTTGACGCGATTGCCGCAATTCCCCCCATCTATTTCAGACTGCCTGAAAGAGCAATTGCCAAATATTGGAACGACATTTCAGCTGCCGCACCCAATACTGATTTTGTTATTTATAACATTCCTCAGCTTGCAGGTGTTGCGCTCACTCTCAGCCTTTTTGATGAAATGCTCAAGAACCCCAAGGTTATCGGTGTTAAGAATTCATCAATGCCTATTCAGGATATTCAGATGTTCAAAAGACAGGCTGCAATCAATAACAAAGAGGTTGTTGTTTTCAACGGTCCCGACGAACAGTTTGTTGGCGGCAGATTGATTGGTGCAGACGGTGGTATCGGCGGCACTTACGGCGTTATGCCCGAGCTTTTTGTTAAGCTTAACAGCCTTATTGAAGCAGGCGATTTTGAAAACGCAGGCAAGCTTCAGAACGATATTGACGAGGTTATCTATACAATGTGCTCTGCAAACGGCAATATGTATGCAGTTGCAAAGGCCGCTCTTAAAAAGCTTTCAGGTCTTGACCTTGGCGGAGTAAGAGAACCTCTTCTTAACCTTGCAGACGGTGACGAAGCAGTTGTTGCAAAAACTGTTTCACTTGTTGAAACAGCCGTTGCAAATTGGATTAAATAATCAAATTAAATTAAATATCTTAATCATAAAACAGCGGTGAGATAAGCTCTCTCCGCTGTTTTTTGTTTGATTACGCAACCTCGCTGCTCGTTCTTCAAGTCCCTTACAAAAAAGAAAAATCACAGCTTGCCCAAAGGCAACCTGTGATTTTTGGTCCGAGTGGCGGGACTTGACTCGCGCGCCTGCGGGCGCTTGGTCGCTCGCGGTCACAACAGTCCACCGGACTGTTGCTCTGTGCCGCTCGTTCTTCAAGTCCCTTGCAAAAAAGAAAAATCACAGCCTGCCTAATGGC
>JAZQYY010000041.1:0-71595 GCA_045633805.1 Acutalibacteraceae bacterium | reverse complement strand
CTTGACTCGCGCGCCTGCGGGCGCTTGGTCGCTCGCGGTCACAACAGTCCACCGGACTGTTGCTCTGTGCCGCTCGTTCTTCAAGTCCCTTGCAAAAAAGAAAAATCACAGCCTGCCTAATGGCAACCTGTGATTTTTGGTCCGAGTGGCGGGACTTGAACCCACGGCCTCTTGGTCCCGAACCAAGCGCGATACCAAACTTCGCCACACCCGGATATACGATGCCATAAAATTATATTACAACTGTTTATAAAAATCAAGTCTTTTTTGCAATTTTTAAATTTATGATGCAGGATAGGTAATGAGTTTGTTTTTTTGTTGTTGTGGTGAGGGGGCTTGAGGTGGCGTTTCTTGCTGCTGTCTGCTCAACTCAAAGACAAAGCAGTAAACAGTTTAGCGTTGGTCATTACAATTTTAAAGAAAATTATTGTTGATTTTTCGTTGAATATGCTATTGCTTTTTTAGAAATAAAGTGCTACAATACACAAAACAAAATATTTATGGTTGAAGTTTGCAGAAGAAGCTTATGCTGCCGAAGGAGTAACGCTCTCAGGCTTCCTGAAAGGGAAAGGGACTGCAAACGGACATAACTTTGGAGAAGCTCATTAAATTGAGTGCCGAAGGGGCAAGGCGCAAGCTAATCTCTCAGGCAAAAGGACAAAGTTTTTATTACCGTTTTTGCGGTATAAATTTGTACTTTTTGTCGGATTACGCCTTGTAATCCGACTTTTTATTTATAGGAGGAATTTTTAAAATGGAAGCTTTTTTTGAAAAAGTGGCAGAGGTTAACGGCTCTGTCAACGGTGTTGTCTGGGGCACGTTTGGTCTTGCTCTGCTTATCGGCACGGGCATACTGATGACCGTTGTTACAAAGGTGTTCCAGGTTTCGCACATCAAGCTCTGGTGGAAAAACACAATCGGAAGCCTTTTCACAAAGAACGTTATCGGTCATTCAAAAGAGGAGGGCTCAATCTCTCCCTTCCAGGCTCTTTGCACAGCTCTTGCCGCAACGGTTGGTACAGGTAACATTGCGGGTGTTGCCGCGGCTATCTGCATCGGTGGTGCAGGTGCGGTTTTCTGGATGTGGGTTGCCGCATTCTTCGGTATGATGACCAACTTCTCCGAAAACGCTCTCGGCATTTATTTCCGCCGCCGCAATATCAAAGGCGAATGGTCGGGCGGTGCGATGTATTATCTTCGCGACGGTCTCGGCAGCAAGAAGGGCTGCAAAACAATCGGTAAGGTTCTTGCCGTTCTTTTCTGCATCTTCACAATGCTTGCTTCTTTCGGTATCGGCAGTATGGGTCAGGTTAACAAAATCGTTGCAAACGTTGCAACGGCTTTTGACGTTCAGGCTCTTTCATCCGTTCAGGTTCTTGGCGGTGTTTCACTTTATAACGTTGTTCTCGGCATTATCATTATGGCTCTTGTTGCTCTTATCACTCTTGGCGGTCTTAAGAGAATTGCAAGCGTTGCAGAGAAAATCGTTCCCTTTATGATCGTTCTCTTTATCGCAGGCAGCATTATCATCATCGGTGTTAACTATGATATGATTATTCCTGCGTTCAAAACAATTTTTGTTAATGCATTCAAGCCCGAAGCTTTTGTTGGCGGCACACTCGGTGCAGCTATCAGCGCGGCAGTTACACAGGGCTTCAAACGCGGCGTTTTCTCAAACGAAGCAGGTCTCGGTTCTTCGGTTATGGTTCACTCAAACTCCAACATCAAGGAACCTGTAAAGCAGGGCATGTGGGGTATCTTTGAGGTTTTTGCCGATACAATGATTGTTTGCACAATGACAGCTCTCGTTGTTCTCACATCAGGTGTATTCGATGCAAAAACAGGTGCAATCGCCGACGGCCTTACTGATGCAACACTCGTTGCAGGTGCCTTCAACAGTGTATTCTCTTGGGGTAATATCGGTCAGAAATTTGTTGCAATTGCAATGTTCCTCTTTGCATTCACAACCGTTCTCGGTTGGTCACATTACGGCTCGAAGGCTTGGGAATATCTCTTTGGCGCAAAGAGCACAATCGTTTTCAAAATCATTCACGTTATCACGGTTATTTTCGGTGCGGTTATGACTTCAACACTCGCTTGGGATATCTCCGATACATTCAACGGTCTTATGATGATTCCCAACCTTATCGGCGTTGTTGTTCTCTTCCCGCTTGTTATGAAGATAACCAAAAACTACGTTGACCGCAAGGTTAAGAATAAAGATGTTAAACCCATTCTTTCTTATGACCCCGAGCTTCAGAAGGAAGCAGAAGAAAATCTTGATTAATAAAAAGGGACAGGCAGAAGCCTGTCCCTTTCTTTTTATTCTGTTGCTGCCGTTGCATAAAGTCTTTCAAGCTCTTCGAAGTGGGCGTAATTCTCTGCCTGTTCAATAAGATTTTTTGCATCGGTATAAGGTTTTGTTACTCTTGCATAAACCGAAACCGCTTTGAGGTATGCTTTAAGGTCTTTTCTCAATTTTATGCTGTCTGCAAAATTCTTTGTTTCTCTGTTTGTGATTTCTTCTTTAACGGCATCATCGGGTGCGGTGATATTTTCGATGCCGTATTTATTGATAAGCTTTGCGGCTTCTTTTTTGATGCGTGCGTTCTTGATTGCATCGGAGCGGATTTCTTTTTCCGCACTTGTCTTTTTGGACATTGCCTTTGCATCGCGCAGAAGCTGCTTTGCATCGTCATAGTAATGCAAAAGACCTGCGTGGATATCTCTTTCAGCCTGTGCAAGCCTTGCTTTGCCTGCTGCAGAAGAAAACTTGTTAAGGTCCTGCATAATGATTTCTGCTCTTTCAATTGCAAGGTTTTGTTCTTTTGCTTCTTTGCGCATAGCTTTATCCGCTCCTTTTGCGGCGGCAACCTTTTCTTTGCCGTAATAAGCTTCTGCTTGTCTGATTATCTCCATGCCCTCTGCAAGCTCAGCGTTTTCAAGAGCTCCGAGAGCGTGGTTTTCAAACATTGCGCGGATTTTGAGCACGTCAACGTAAGCCTTGTGCTTGTTTTCGGTAAGGTCATAGAAGCAGAAGGGGATGAGATTTAGCAATGCGCCCAGGGCGGATAACAGGATAAGAACCTCAAAAAGGCTGTTTCGCATTTCGTCGTTATAAAGAACGTTATAATCCTCAAGCAGACCCATCTTTTCGTAAATGGCAGGGTAGACCATACCTGTGAAAAAGCCGAGTACCGTGCCGATTATGCCAAGAGGTCCGAAAAGACCGTCAACGCGCACACCTGTTTTCCATTGGTGGTAATCACGCATATCGGCATTTATGTTGTGCTGAACGATGTTCCAGAAGGTGTTAACAAATCCGTTGATATACCAGAGAATGCAGATGAGGATGATGTTTTTATAAACGAAATTAAGAATAAGCAGAATAACAATGTTGATTGAGTTTGCGGTGATAAGCAGGTTTCTTTTGCCCATCAGCTTGATTGCAAAGGGAGCGAGAAGCATTGACCACAAAGCGGCATTGCCGATAACGGTGTTTGCAACGCCAAGCATACCTTCATATTCGCCGCCGTTGCCGTAAACAAAGCTCCAGTTGAGCACAACGCCGTAGCCCGATTCAAGAAAAACAACCCATGCCGCCGCCTGAATTATCCAGTAATATTTGTTTTTTGCAACCTCACGGATAGCGTCAAACATTCTGACAGGCTCGGGCTTTTTCTTGGGCAGAATAAGCCTTTCTTTAACTTTGTTGAAGAAAATTGTTCCGATTATTATGCCGATAACCGTGAAAATCGGATGGATTATTCTGTAAGTCCAGATGTTGTTAAGACCCCAGGTCCAGCCTGCAATCAAGGGGATAAACAGGTTTGTGATGGTTGGCGCAAAGGAATAGATAACCTGCGAAATGCTCATAACGGTTGCTCTTTCCTGTGCGTTGGGAGTTATGATTTGCTGAAAATAATTGTAGCTTTCATTATAAAAACAAAGGAATATGCTCAGAAGCATATACATAAACCAAACAACAACCGCTTTTGTTGTGTAGCTCATATATTCATAGGGAAGCCAGACAAAGATTGTTGAAATAAGAACGATGGGAATGCCTGTTCTTTTAATAAATGGCAGGAATTTGCCGCCCTTCATATTATGGTTGTCATAATACCAGCTTCTGAAAATACCGATGGGTATGCCGATAAGGTTTGCAACAATGAGCATAACCTGCAAATCCATCGGGCGCAGACCGATGCTTGCACCGACAAGAAAGTTAGCCGCATCAAGACCGATGGTTGATGCAAGAAGCGTTGTCCAGTGCACGCCGAAACCCGCACCGCTGAGGCACGCAACCTCTTTATAAGGCACGTGATTGCCTTTTGGCGGAACGTTCCAATATTCTTTGGCGGTGTTTATAACACCCTTCATTTTTGCGGTGAGTGAAGCTTTTTTCTCCATAATCAACCTCCCGACTGATTTCTGGCATATATTATAACATATATTCTTTGTCTGTGCCACTTTATTTTGATAATTTGCAAAAAAATAAGCCGACTTTTGTCGGCTCATTTTTATGGTTTTAAGTTATACAAGAACAACCTCAAAGGGGAAATCAGTTTCGTCAAAACCGAGAACATAAGCGATTCTGATGGGGATTTCGTAGTTGTTGAGTGTTTCATCTTTGGCAATCAGCTTATCTGTGCCGTAAACAAGAACGGGAACGTTTGCACCGGAATGGCCGCCTCTTGTGAACTCAAAATTGCCGTTCTTAAGAGTGATGCCGCCTGTTTCGTGGTCAGCGGTAACAATAACAAGTGTTTCACCGTCTTCTTCTGCATATTCAAGCATTGCGGCGATTGTGCGGTCAAACTCTTCAAGTGCTTCTGTCATTTTGTCGCCATCGTTGTTATGCGAATGCTTGTCGATGTGAGCACCTTCAATCATAAGGAAGAAGCCATCGTCTGTATCGTCAAGCAGGTCAACGGCTTTAACTGCCATCTGCTCAAGGTTGGGTGTGTTTTCGTCTGACTGGTCAAGAGTCCAGAGATCGTTTGTGAACTGACCGAAGCTGCGGCTGCCTTCTTCAAGAGCCATCATTTCGCTGTAAGTTGCAACGTATTCAAAGCCGTTTTCTGCAGCGAGATCTTCGGTGAGAACACCGTTTGATGTGCCCCAGATAAGGTCGATATCCGATGCAAGCTGGTCATACATAATTTCTTCGTTGTTATTTCTGTTGGATTCATGTGCGGAGAAACCTGAGGGAGTTGCGCCGCCTGTTGAATCTGTTGTTACAACGCCTGTCATCATACCTTTTTCAGCGCAGATTTCTCTGATGTTTTTGGGGTATGAGAGGTTTGCGTTCAGATCAAGCGGATAAACACCGAGAGCGCCGTTGCTTGTTCTGATGCCTGTTGAAAGAGCGGTAGCACCTGCAGCGCTGTCTGTTACCGAGCTTGAGAATGAACGGGTCATTGAAGCGCCCTGGAATTCAAACGTATCCATTGTGAGGGCAACGTTGCGTTCGAGCTTTGTTTTTTCAAGGTGGTTAAAGCCCATACCGTCGCCGATAAGGAAGATAACGTTTTTTATGTTGCTGTCATAATATTCTGCGGCATCTTTGGTTGTTGAGGGAGCCCAGATGCCAAAGGTTGTGCAGAAAGTGATTACAAAGCTTGTGAGTGCGGAAAGGAATTTGAGTGCGAAAGCTGAGAACATTTTTACACCTCATTTTTCAAATTTATAGCTTTATTATATTACTGCGTTAAATATAAATCAAGAAAATTTTTGATTAAAAGAAATTTTTATATGATGAATTCATATTTTCCGCCCGAAATCTTCTGAGAAATTGTCTTGTTGCCGAGTGTAAGATTGAGGTTTACACACGAAGTATCGGGCACGGTGATTTTTACCGTGCAAGTGCCGTTTTCTTTTTGCCATTCGCAGGCGGCAATGCCTCTTGGAGTGTTGATTTTAACCTTCACCCAATCAAGTGAGCAATCAAGAACGGGCGCAATATCAAAGGTTTCATAGCCGTTGCGGACGTTTCTTATGCCGCCGAGATAAGCATAGAAAGCTTGGTCATAAGTGCCGAGAAAATAATGGTTGAGCGAGCGTGTTTTTCTCTCCCAGCTTTCCCAGGTGGAATCTGCACCGCTCATAACCCAGAAGCCCCAGCTCGGATATTCTGTCTGAAGCATAACTTTTGAAGCTATGTCTGCATAACCGTTTTCAAAAAGAACGGGCAGAATATGCTTTGTGCCTGTGCAGCCTGTATCAAGGCGATAGTTTCGGTTTACAAAGCTTTTTGCAAGGTTTTTGAGAACTGTTTCTTTGTTTTCTTCTTCAACCATACCGAAAGAAAGGGGGAGAAGATTTGAGGTCTGTCTGTAGCTTGAATCTCTGTTGCCTTTCTGCACCCAGGAATTCGTTTCGTAAAAGCCTTTTTCGTTTCTGTAAAAATGAGCGTTGAATGCATCGGCAATCTCTTTGGCCGCAGATGCATATTCGGCGGCATCGGCATCTTTTTTTAGAATTTCAGCAATGCGCTCCATTGCTTTGAGCATAGCGTAAACGTAAGCCGTGCCTGTGATTTCGCATCCTTCTGATGAGCCCGGGTCAATCTCGGCATCGGGATCGTTACCCATAGGTGAAAGCCAGTCTGAAAGACCGCGCACACCCCAGACGTTGCCGTTTGCTTTGAGCTCGTCTATATCCTTGAAAGCGAATTTTCTTAAATCGGGATAAAGCTTTTCAAGATAAGCTTTATTGCCGCAGTAATCATAAATCGCAAGGGGGGCAAAAACAAAAATGGTGTTCCAGACAGGGGAGTTGCCCAAGCCCCAATCGGCGGTGGGCACAATAACGGGCACGCAGTCATATTCGTGCAGGCAGTCAGCCATTGTGTCAACAAAGCTTTGCATATAACTGTTCATATCAAAGTTATACATCATCGCTTCGAGCGCACAGTTTGCATCGCCAAGCCAGCCGTTTTTCTCCCATACGGGTGTATCGGTGGGCTTGCCCTGAAAGTTGTTGAGCAGGGTGCGGCGCATTATGCCGTGGAGGTTGTTGAGCATATCGTCAGAGCATTCGAATTCTGAAATAATCTCAACGTCGTTTGCGGTTTTATAAATCACAATATCATCGGCATCGAGCGTTTCACAACCGTCAATCTGAAAATATCTGAAGCCTTTATAGCTGAATTTCGGCTCAAAAACAAATTCTTCGCCGCCGCTGATGAAATTATCCTGCTGAATATATGCTTCGGGCCACCACGCACCGTCGTGACCCTCGTATTTGCCGATTTTCTGCACAAATCCTTCTGCGGTAAGCTTTTCACCGTAAGTGACGGTGATTTCTTTGCCTTCGGCTTCGTTCAGGTGGATAGCCGCCCAACCGGTGAGCATTTCGGGACATTCAACAACAAAGCTTTCGCCGATTTTGGTTATGCTCTTGGCTTTGTAACTCTGAATGCGCCTTATAGGCGGCATAGTCTGCTCTTTGAGAGTGCCTTTGGGTGCATCGGTCAGAATTGCATTCTGCCAGGTGAAATCCTTGCGCCTTGCATCATATGTTTCGCCGTAATAAATGCTGTTTGCAACGGTTTCACCGTCAAGGGTAACAAGCCAGCTTTCATCGGTTGAAACGGTTTGGATTTTACCGTTTTCATATTCAATAATTATGTCTGCAATCAGTTTGGGGGATGAACGCCACGAAGCCTTTTGCCAATCCCACACGGATGTTGTTTCGTTAAAAAAGCTGTGACCAAGTTCAACTGTGACTGTATTTTTGCCGTTTGAGATTTTATCCGTCACGTCAAAAATGCGGTAAAAAACCGTTTGGTTATATTGAGAGTGGGCAGGGTTGAGCACGGTATCATCAGGCAGAATTCCGTTGATTTTAAGCTCAAAAAGACCAAGACCGCAGATCGCGATTTTAACGCTTTTTGCATCGTAAACGGAAAATTCTTTTTTGAAAATCGGAGCAAATCTGTCTTCAACGCTCATCGGAGCGCTTATCCATTTGCCGCTGAAAACACGTTTCATATTTAAGCCTCTGTTATTTCATAGAATACAACCGCACTCGGTGCGAGAGTGATATCAAGAACGATTTCGCCGTTGATAACCTCTGCCTCGTATGTTACGGGCTCGAGCTTTGAGCATTCGTAATATTTATCATAAAGCTCTTTGTAATAAATCTCTCTTGCGGCGGAATCTTTAAGCGTTGTTATGCCGTCAATCTGCGGGTCATCGGGTGACCAGCCGAAGCAATCATCGCCGATGTTATAAGTCTTTCTGTCCTCAACCCATTCGTCAAAATAGTTGCAGTCATCGTCGATAACGTAAGCCGTGACCTTAACCTTTTCGCCAAGCTGAGGCGCATTGACTGCGAATTCAAGGTCGGCAGAGGACGAATATTCAACGTCATTTTTGAAGTTATAAGCCATAACGTGCAGAGTGTTTGTTTCTTCGTTATATGCTGAAACCGCATCAACCTCTGCTTGGTGAATATAGCCGTCAGCAGTTTTTTCGGTCTTTGCAAGCTTTGCACCGTCAAACTTTGCGACGTTGCTTGCAACGTGATAAGCAACAGTGGGATTGCCGTCAAGCAGACCGTTTGAGAGGAAGCCCCAGGAGGAGAAATAGTTTATATCGTTATTGAACATCTGCGCATAGAGCCTTGCATCATAAGCTGCCTGCCAGGTGTAGCCGACTGTTCTTGAAAGAAGCTGATTATCATCTGCACCGTATGTGTTGCCGCAGAGAATTCTGCCCTCATCAATACCGAAAATCAGATTTTCAAGCCCTGCATCGTCTGCGCATTTACGAAGGTAAGCAATTGTTTCGGGCAGGGTATAGCCGCTTGTGAATTCACCGGGCTGAGAATCGTAAAATGAAGCTGAAAGATAGCAGATTCGAGTGCCTTTTTCGCCTGTTTTATAGTTTATGCCGCTTGCGCAATGCTCAATAAAAATCTTTTCGTCCCATATGCCTTCGGTAACTGTCATTGAGTGTGCACCAACGTAAACTTCGTTGCCGAGAACGTCAACAAGAGCCGCAACGGTGTAGTCGTAAAGCTTGCAATAAGCTTCGGCGGTTTCGCCAGGGTCACCGCTCTGTGCGATGAACCAATCGCTGTTTTCATATTCGGTCATAACACCGAAACGCCAGCTGAGAACTTCATTTTTGCCGAATTCTTCAACAAGAGCTTCGATGATTGCGTGAATGTAGTTATAATAAACGTCATAGTCATCGGGCGGAAATACGTTTGTTTCAAAATAGTTGTCGCCCGTTGAATTTGATGAATATTTGAGCGGAACGCTGCCGAGCTTGAGCATAGGCTTTGCACCGAGTTCAAGAACGCCTGCGCAGTTATCAATCAGTTTTGTGAAATCATAGTCGTCAAGCACCGTTCTGTCGAGAGGGTCTTTGAATAAATCTCTGTCTACAGAGCCGCCCGTGCATTGCATAAGCTGAACGTAATTGACAAATTCAAAAATATTGTATTCTTCGCTTGCCTTTGCATTAACAAAAGGGTTGCCGCTGATTGACCAGACGTTAACGTTGCTTGCAGGGTTTGCAAGAACGGCACCTGTTTGAGTTGCATCGATTGCAAACTTATAGTTATTTGTTAAGTCGGTGAGTTTTTCGCCTGCGGGCGGAAAAATAAAAGAAATCACCGTTATCATAATTGAAATCAAAAATGAAATCACATTCTTGAAAAACACCATAAAATCAGCTCCTTGAATTAATAAATATAATATATCAAACCAAGCCCACCGTGTCAACGAAAAAGCGCCTGCTGAGCAGACGCTTTTTTATCTGTTTAAACGTTTATTACGTTAATGTGCGTTCTCACGTGGAACACAACTCCGTCAACAATATCAAGGTTGAGTGAAAGGGTGGTGTTGCCTCTGTTTTGGTTATCCGTAAAATAGTATGAATCTATTAAAAATTCGCCTCTGTAAGTTCTGGAAGCCTTGCCGTTATTGACTCTTTCGGTTATGCTGTTCGGATAAAAATCAAGAGATTTCATAGTATCCAGAACTTCTCTTTCGCTCATTCCCTCTGTGAAAAGATTGCCGATTTCCTCGAGGTCATTTTTGTCAGCTGATTCTATATAGGTTGAGCCGATTGCATCGTCATAATAGACTGTGAAACCGTATTCGAGCGTGTCGCTTTCCTGTTCACCCAGATATTGCACAAGTGTTTCCCAATCCTCTGCAGATTCAAGCTCCGCCATTATTTCGTTTTTGGTTTTGCCTGCAAAAGTTTTGCCGCAGATTACGTCAAGTATTTTTGAAACTTTTACACGTGCGCGTGCTTTTGCAACAATTGCATCTTCCGAGGTGTCACCGTGATAGTAAAAATCATCAGGGTCATAAGAGCCGATATAATTTGCCTGAGGATTATTGTGCGGCTCAAAAGCACCTTTTTTATAAAGAGTATAAACCGTTGTGCCCGATAACGTCAGCGAGGCGATAAGAAGTATTGCCGCCGCCGCTTTTGCAGTTTTCAGCTTTTCTTTGCAGGTTTTTGTTTCTGCAATTACCGAAAGCAGATATGACGCCGCAAAAAGTGTCAGAATTGCCGTTATACCCATAGCGGCAACCGAAGGGGTATATAAGAAGTTAAAGAAAGAGCTTTGTATAATGTCCGAAAATACAGCCCATATAATGGCCAAATATCCTAGGCTCATTAACACAGTCATTATTATGATTCTGACGGTACGCTTGGCAAGATGATAAAGCAAAAGGCAGATTGCCAGATATATCATCGTAAAACAATACATCAGAACGTTGTAAAATATTCTGGACTGTATTGTTGATGGCAATAAATAATCTATTGTTGTCTGATTATATTTGTTCATTTCAAGAACGGTGTCGATGCAGGTAGCCGCAGTTGTTAAAAAAAGAATGAACGTAATCACGATGAACCACAGGGTGAATTTTGCACCGACACGCTTGTATGGCGATTGCGGCAGGGCACGGGAGAAATTTTGCCAGCTGTTTTTATCGTCTAAATTAAGACACGTTATAGGTGTAATAAAACCGATTGTCCACGCTGGGCTTAAAATCGTAGCACCGCTTCCTTGCCAAAACAACATAACTGAAAACAACGTAACCGAAAGCAAAGAAAACGTGATATAAATTTTTTGCGAAGCAAATTCTTTATAAAGAAGACCTTTCATTATTTTTCCTCCTTTATCAGAACAACAAACAGTTCTTCAACACCAACGGGAGTGATTTCAACGTTGGTCGGAACGGCGTTTCTCTCAACAATCGCTTCAATACCGTAGCTTGATTCTTTTTTGCTTTTAACGGCAGAAGGGTCGATTTTTTTGAATTCTTCGGCATCGCAGTGAATGATACCGTATTTCTCAAGAAGCCTGTCTTTTTCTTCACAGAGAACAAGCTTGCCCTTGTGAAGAAATGCAATATAATCGCATAGCTTCTCAAGGTCACTCACGATGTGCGAAGAAATGAGAACGGAGTTGAGTGGATTGCGCGTAAATTCATAGAATATATCAACAATTTCGCTTCTTATAACGGGGTCAAGACCGTTTGTGGGCTCATCAAGAATCAGCAGTCTTGCGTTGTGCGAAAGCGCAACGGCAATGCTCAGCTTGACCTTCATACCTCTTGAAAAGGTTTTCACAATTTTGTTTTCGGGAAGAGAAAACTTTTTAAGCAAGTCAAAATATTTTTCTTCATCCCATTTGCTGTAAACTTTTTTCATTATTTTGTTTATGTTTTTGGGATTAAGAGTCAGAGGAAAGGAATCTTCGCCGAGAACAACGCCGATTTCGTCTTTTGCTTCGTCGCACTCGGGTTTATCAAAAAAGCTGACTGTTCCCCAATCTCTTGAGATAACACCGAGCATTGCGTTGATAAGCGTTGTTTTGCCTGCTCCGTTTTCGCCGATAAGACCCATAATGCAACCGCAGGGCAGGGTAAGACTGACGTCTTTAAGCTCAAAATCGTTTTTTCTGCTTTTACTGTATTTTTTGCTGATGTTTTTTACTTCAAATGCATTCATTTTTATTCCTCCTCTGTAAGTATTTCAAACATTTCAATAACGTCTTTTTTGCTTAAGCCACAGGTTGCCGCAAGCTCTGAAATGCTTTGCAGATGAGCTTCAATGCGGCGCAGATTTTCTTCTCTTATCAGCTCGGTGTTTTTGCCTGCAACAAAGCAGCCCTTGCCCGCAACGGTATAAACAAAGCCCTCGCGCTCAAGCTCGTCATATGCGCGCTTTGTTGTTATAACGCTGATATGCAAATCCTTTGCAAGGCTGCGGATTGACGGCAAAAGCTCATCTTCTTTGAGATTGCCGCTGATAATGTTATTTTTAATTTGCGTATAAATCTGATCGTAAATCGGTTGACCGCTTTTGTTGTTTATAAAGATGTTCATTATTCACCTCCGATAAACCGTATATATACAGTATATACAGTTGACAGGGGTTTGTCAATACGGTTGCAAATATTAATTTTTCTTTCTTTTTTCGGCTTGACGGAGGTGTTTATTTAGGTTATATTAATAAATAATATTTTCCTTGTTAAGGAGGACATAAAATGACAAAAGCACAGGCAATGGCAAAAGCAAAAGAGCTTGTTGCCAAGATGACGGTTGATGAAAAAATGTCGCAGCTTCTTTATAATTCACCTGCAATTGAAAGACTTGGCATTCAGGAATATAACTGGTGGAACGAAGGCTCACACGGCGTTGCAAGAGCAGGCACGGCAACGGTTTTCCCTCACGCTATCGCAATGGCTTCTTCGTTTGACCCTGAGCTTGTCAATACGGTTGCAGACGTTATCTCAACCGAAGGCAGAGCTAAATATAATATGCACGTTAAATTCGGTGATTACGATATTTTCAAGGGTCTGACCTTCTGGGCACCCAATATCAATATCTTCCGTGACCCCCGCTGGGGCAGAGGTCAGGAAACCTTTGGCGAAGACCCCTTCCTTGCAGCCGAACTCGGCAAAGAATTCATTAAAGGTATTCAGGGTGACGGCGAATTCCTTAAGGCTACCGCTTGCTCAAAGCATTTTGCCGTTCATTCAGGTCCCGAAAATGACCGCCACGGATTTGATGCAATCGCAAGCATGCACGACCTTTATGAAACATATCTGCCCGCATTTGAAAAAACAGTCAAAGAGGGTGGAGTTATGGGCGTTATGGGTGCTTATAACCGCACAAACGGTGAACCCTGCTGCGCTCACTCATATCTTCTCAAAGAAGTTCTTCGCAAAAACTGGAATTTTGATGGCTACGTTGTTTCGGACTGCGGTGCTCTCGGTGATATCTATAAGTTCCATAAGTTCACCGATACTGCCGCCGAAGCTGCAGCGGTTGCTCTTAAAAATACCTGTGACCTTAACTGCGGTGACACTTATGCTTACCTTGTTGATGCATACGAGCAGGATCTTATTGACGAAGACGATATCACAGCCGCCGCAGAAAGACTCTTTATGATTCGTTATCTTCTCGGCGAATTTGAAGAAGTAAGACCTTATTCGGATATTCCTTACAGCGTTGTTGACTGCAAGGAGCACAAGGCTCTCAACCACACCGCCGCTCGCCAGAGCGTTGTTCTTCTTAAAAACGAAGGCGGATTCCTGCCTCTTGCCAATATGGCAGGCAAGCGTATTGCCGTTGTTGGACCCAACGCACAGTCTGTTACCGCTCTTGAAGGCAACTATAACGGCTATGCTTCCGAATACGTAACAATCGCAGACGGTGTTCGCAGAGTTTTTGCTGACTCCGATATCACCGTTGAAAGAGGTTCAAACTATTGCGCAGAGCAGACGAATCATTGGAGCGGCTTTATGAATATGCTCAGCGACGGTCTTGCCGCCGCATCTGAAGCAGACGTAACAATTCTTGCTCTCGGTCTTGACTGCTCCGTTGAGGGTGAAGACACAGGCTTTGACGATGATTATACCGCTTGCGGCGATAAGAAGGCTCTTACTCTGCCCAGAACTCAGCAGAAGCTTGCCGATGCAGTTTGCGACGTTTGCGATAACGTTATCGTTGTTCTTATGTGCGGAAGCTCGATTGACCTTGGCGAAAAGGTAACAAACCACGCAAAGGCAATTCTTCACGCATGGTATCCCGGTTCACTCGGCGGTCTTGCAGTGGCAGAAATCCTTGCAGGTGAAGCTAATCCCTGCGCAAAATTGCCTGTAACAATCCATTATGCGTCAAACAATATCCCCGATTTCAAGGATTATGATATGAGGGGCAGAACTTACAGATATCTTACAGAAGCTCCCATCTATCCCTTCGGCTACGGCCTTTCATACACAACATTCGCATTCAGCGGAGCAAAGCTTGTTTCGGCAGATGATGCTAAGATTACCGTCAGCGTTGACGTTGAAAACACCGGCGCAATCAAGGGCAAGGAAAAGGTTCAGGTTTATGCACAGTATACCGACAGCCGCACCTATACTCCCAACTATCAGCTCTGTGCAATCAAGCCCGTTGAGCTTGAAGCAGGCGAAAAGGCAACTGTAACACTTGATATTGACCGCTACTGGGTCAAGGCTGTTCTTGAGGACGGCAGCAGAGTTGACCCCGACGGAAAGGTTGCTCTTTATCTTGGCGGCAGTCAGCCCGATGAGCTCAGCCTTTCACTCACAGGTTCAAATTGCGAAAAGATTGAGCTTAACTGAATAAAATAAATCAAGGCTTGCATCGGTTTAACCTTTGCAAGCCTTGTTGCTTTATACGGCTTCGTTAACGGCGAGGTTAACGGTTAAGCCTTTTATTCTCGGTGTAACGGGCACAGAGCCGTTAAAATCGTATTCGCCGTTATTTGAGAGTGTTATTTTGTTTTTGCCTTCCGAAAGTTCAAGATTGAATGTGACGGTTTTATATGAATCCCAGCTGTAAGTGTTTCTGCACCAGATGTTTTCACTGCCGCTTTCGGTTGTAACGGTTACAAAGCTTTCAATCAAATCAACGTTATATGCGTGATAGCCGCCTTCAAGGTTGTTTGAATAGGTGAGGGTTATTCTGTAGCTGCCTGCAACAGGTGCGTTAACCTCGAAAGAAGCACTGCCCTCATCTGCGGCAAAGCTCTGAATATAACCGCTTCTGTTAAGAATTGCGTTACCGCCGAGAATAAGATCTTCAGCTTCAAATTTTTCGCAGAAGCCTGTTTCATCTGTTTCAGTTATGCAAAGAGGTGCGTTTTTTGATGAAATATCAATGTAATTCAGACCTTTGCGCAGATAAACAATTACTTTGCCGCTTTTGGTTTTTGCCCTTGCGCCATCAATCGCAATATCGGTATCGGCTGTTGTTTCAAGCACATAAAAACCGTCATAAGGTGCAACGGCAAGATATGATGTGATGCCGTTTATGCTTCTGTCGGAGTCAGGCAAAACTGCAATATTTTTATCTGTATCAACAGGTCTTACAAGCATACTGTCAAGCACAAACGTACCGTACTTATGGGCAAAAGTGACGCTGTGAGTTCCTTTTTCTAGGTGAGTTTCGATGCTGAATTTATCAGTATATTCACTCTTGATTGTGTTTGGCAGGCTGATTTCATTTTCTTTGCCGTCAAGGGTCATAAGTGCCTGCGTAAATGTTCTGTCGGCGGCGGTTGTGCCGTCGTTAGAGTTACCGAAGATAAAATCAAGGCGGTAATTGCCGCTTTCAGGAATATTAAAATCAAGCTTTACGCCATCGCCGATATTCTCAAATCCACCTACCATACCATTTTGTTCGCCCGTTGTTGCATAAGCGCTGTCATAGGTGTAAGCACCGCCGAGCAGAGAGCCGTTTTCAAACTCAAATCTGACGGGGAGGGATTGATTTATATATGTTTCTTTGCCTTCTTCGGTTTCTGTGATTAAAATATGATAAACTGCGGTGGGGTCCATTTTTTCAAACCTGATTGTTATTCTGCCGCCGCTGATTTTGTCGGTATATTCCTTAACGGTTATCGGCTTGTTAACAACACCGCTCAAGCCTTCAAAATAAACGCACTCGATTTTTATGTTTACATTACAGTTGCCGAAAACCGTTTTGCTGAGATTTTTGATAACAAGGTCTGAGGAATAATCGCTGCCGCTGCAAAGGATTTCAAGCTTTTTGCCGTTTATTGATGCCATAGCGGTAAGCTCATCATAACAGAAGTTTTTGCGGTTATATTTGATAAGGTTTGCAAAATCACAGTGGGGGATATCGATTGTTTTTGTTTTAAGCAGATCGCCATCCATATCGGCATACCAGCGGTAAAGCCACCAGTTAGAATTTGGTGAGTTGCTGTCTGCGGCGGTGTCGCAAAGGTTATTTGCAAGGCGCCAGTATGCAACGTTGCCGTAGGTGCCTGTTTTTTCCATCTGAACAATATACTGAAGCATATCGCCGGGTGCGCCGCATTCCTGCATTGTGCCGTATTCGGTTATAATAATGGGCAATTCATCTGTGCCGAGCTTTTTTTCGATTGAACGGTATTCGCTGACGTGTTCTTCCCAGAGGGCGGCTGAATTCTCATAAAGCTCGTGGTAAATCATAACCTCGGGCAGGCAGTTATTATTTTTGCAGAATTCAAGAAAATCACGGATTTCAAATGCATCGTAATCGCAATATCCCGGGCCGCCGATGAGAGCGTTCGGGTCGATTGATTTAACAAGGTCATAGGTTTCTTTCCAGGCGGCATAGAACTCTGCTTTTGCACTTTCGTCAAACGCATTCCAAGTGAAATCTTCGTTGGGTGTGCCGAACCAGACTGCGTTATCACACTCGTTATAAAGGCAATAAACAAGCTTGTCAGCATAGTTTTTTTGCGAAAGCTTTGTAACATTTTCTCTTACCTGCGGCAGAAAACGTTCACGCATAAACGTGAGGGCATCGTAGTTGCCGGTTTTGCGCAGGTTATTTATTTCTTCGTGGCAATAATACCAGGTGTCAAAACAGTCCTGAAGATAAACGACAACATAATCGCAATCATCAAGCTGCGGCGAAACATCGTCAACATCGCCTATCGGGTGCTGAAGACCGCCTATAACCTTTTGCGAAACGCTTGAAATATCAAGGCTTTCAACGATGTTTGAATCGGGCACGTTGCTTTGGGCGATGCCGTAGAGAAAGCCTGTTGCTTTTGTTGAAATTTTACCGAGCGAAGCTGAAGCGTCAATAACAACTGTGGGTTTGAACATATACGGTATGCCCTCTGCGGTAAGGGTGAGGGCGGTTAACAAACTCATAATCAGACTGATAAATTTTAGCATAATATCCTCCGTGAAAGCTTATGAGAATATTTTAACAAATCAGTGAAAATTTTGCAACAAAAAAAGAGCCCGCCGAAGCGAGCTCTTATTTTTGTTTGATTTATGCTACTTTGTCTGCGATTTCAACAAATTCAGCCATGATTGAAGATGCTGCATATTTGCCGAGAGAAATCATTTCCTGATAGTGACCTGCGATAAGTGCAAGCTTATAATCGTTATCGGGAACAACGTAACCGATAGCGTCGTTTGCAAGACCGAAGCAGAGTGTATCTTCACCGAAGAGATCGTCGATGCAGGGAAGACCGAAGTCCTTGCCTGTTGCTGAACCTTCTGCTGTGAGTGATGAACCGCCTTCGATAAGGTCCTGAACGATTTCGCCGGGCATAAGAACAACCTTAACGTCGCCGATTTCCATGTAACCAACTTCTACGAAGATGTAGTATCTGAGACCTTCTTTGTAAACGTTGTAGTTAACAAGACCGAGCTTGCCGACAAGCTGGATAAGGGGATTGGTTACTCTGATTTTTGCTTCTGAAATCATAACGTTGAGAACGGGATCAAGCTCTTTTTCTGTTGCAGCTTCCCAGCCTTCAAACCAGAGGGTATAGTTATCGCCACCGATTTCCATTTCTTTGTTGAGTGTATCCCAGTCAGCGTTTGCGCGGATAACTTCTTCTGAATTTGAGAGGTTAAGAGCGATTGTGCCGAGCTCGCGGCCGATTCTTTCGGATTCGTTCCAGCGTCTTTCTGTGGGAACACCGTCACTTGCGGGGTGTCTGCCTGCATAGATACCTGCGATAGCACCGTTGAAGAACATAAAGTTCTTGCCTGCTTCTTCGATTACCTTGCCCATATGAACAACGTAGTCACCTGAAAGCTGTCTGCCGTTATCAACCTTATCAACTGCAAGACCTGCGATATCGGGGTGAGCTGAATAGTTAACGATGAGAGTTTCTTTCTTTGATGCATCGTCGGGAGTGAAGGTGAATCTTGCCATTTCCTGAATGAGAGAATCTGATGAAGGTCTGTTCTTGTTGTTAAAGTAATCTTCGTGGAGTTCCTTAACAGCATATTTCATTGTGCCTTCTGTCATATCTGCGATAGCATCCTTCATTGCGCCTGCAGCCTTTTCTGTGAGGAATGCCATATATTCTGTATCAACACCGGGTGTCATTTCGCCGATGCGGATATAGTTCTTTGCAATGTTGCCGAGAAGCTTGGGGAAGAGGTTAGTCCAGAGACCCTGTGTGTCAACGCCGCTGTGAACGTGAGTTGCAGTAACTGTGATGGTGCTGAACTTTGTGTCGGGCATAATGTCGATGAGAGCTTTTCTGATGTTTTTGATGTCATAGTTTGACATACCGATTGAGTCAATGTTTGCAAAAACAGCGATGCCTCTGCCTGAACCGTCGTCAACTGCGATAACTCTTACCTGCATATCGTCAACAACTTCTTCAATCTTGTTTGCCATACCGTTCTGCATTGACATAAAGCCGCCGAGGTAATAATCCTTGGTCTGCCAGTCTTCGGGAACAACTGAAGCCTTGCCGTAGCCGAGCTTCCACTTTGCGCCTTCTGCGGGCTCATCGAGCATAGTTTCTGTGCCGGTGAAGAGCAGATCGTCTGTGTAATCGGCCATCTTTTTAATCTCGTCGCTGTCGGGGATAACGAGATTGAGAGCACCGATAACTGCTGTGAGGATTTTGTCAAATGCGAAAACGCCGATATCGGTCATAACTTCAGTGAACGAAGCGGCTGCGGAAGCGCCCATTGAAGCAGCGCAACCGAAAAGCATTGACAAAGCAAGAAGAATGCTGATTACTTTTTTGCTTAAGCTTTTCATTATAAAATCTCCTTTACTTTATGTATTGTATAAATACCCATTTATATTAGCACTTTTTGATGCATATGTAAAGTGTTTTTTAACGCAATGCCCAAAAATTCTGCCTGCATCGGTCAATATAGAAATAAAATATACAAAATTGATTTTAGATGTTGAAAATTTTGAAATCGGGGTATATAATAGATAAAATACTTAAATGCCAAAAGGACGGATAGATTTGGAAAAGCAGAGGAGAGTTGCCGCAATTCACGATATTTCGGGCATCGGCAAATGCTCTTTGACTGCCGCTTTACCTGTTATTTCAGCTGCAGGTATTGAAGCTGCGGCTTTGCCAACAGCCGTTCTTTCAACTCATACAGGCGATATTGAGGGCTATACATACCGCGATTTAACAAGCGATTTGCCTGCGGTTACAGCTCATTGGCAAAAGCTCGGCATTGAGTTTGACGGCATTTACAGCGGTTTTCTCGGCTCAACGGAGCAGGTTGAGATGGTGTGCAATTTCATCGATACCTTCGGCGGCAAAAACTGCGTTGTTCTTGTTGACCCTGCAATGGCTGACAGCGGCAGAATGTATACAACCTTTGACGGTGCTTTTGCAAAAGAAATGGCAAAGCTCTGCGGCAAAGCGGATATCATTGTGCCGAATCTCACGGAGGCGGCATTTTTGCTTGGCGAAGAATATTTTGAGCCGCCCTATACCAAAGAATATATCGAAGGTCTGCTTGTGCGTCTTTCAAAGCTCGGTCCGCAAAAAATCGTTCTCACGGGTGTTTCGTTTTGCGAAAACGAAATCGGATGTGCGGTTTTTGACAGGGGAGAAGTGCACTACGGATTTTCAGAGAAATATGACGGCATTTATTACGGCACGGGTGATCTTTTTGCATCTGCTCTCATCGGAGCCTATATGAGAGGCAAAAACATTTTTGAGAGCGCTGATATTGCTCTTGATTTCACCTGCGGTGCTATCAGAAGAACATATAATGCAAAAACCGACACCCGCTTCGGAGTAAACTTTGAGCAGGGTATCGGTGATTACATAAAGAAACTGGGAGGATAAACCGATGAGCTTTGCCGATAAAGTTTTTATTGACACTTGCAAAGATATTCTTCAGAACGGAATCTGGGATACCGACCTTGACGTGCGCCCCAGATGGGAAGACGGCACTCCCGCACACACAATCAAAAAATTCTGCGTTGTTAACCGCTATAACCTTGCAGAGGAATTTCCCATTCTCACCCTGAGAAAGACTTTCCTCAAGAGTGCGGTTGACGAAATGCTCTGGATATGGCAGAAAAAGTCAAATAACATCAATGACCTCGGCAGCCACGTATGGGACCAGTGGGCTGATGAAAACGGCTCAATCGGCAAGGCATACGGCTATCAGCTTGCAGTCAAGCATCATTATAAAGAGGGCGAGATGGATCAGGTTGACCGCGTTCTTTATGATTTGAAGCATAATCCCCAGAGCAGACGTATTCTCACAAATATCTATAACCATCAGGATCTGAGTGAAATGGCTCTTTATCCCTGCGCTTACGGTATGACGTTCAACGTTACGGGCAACAAGCTTAACGCAATTCTCAACCAGCGTTCGCAGGATATGCTTGCCGCAAACATCTGGAACGTTTGCCAGTATTCGGCTCTGACCTGTATGCTTGCGCAGGTAAGCGGTCTTGAGGTTGGCGAATTCGTTCACGTTATTGCCGATGCTCATATCTATGACCGTCACGTGCCCATCGTTGAGAAGCTGATTGAAAAAACTCCCTTCGATGCTCCCACGGTAACGCTCGATAAGAGCATAACCGATTTCTATTCTTTCACAAAGGATAGCTTCAAGATTGAAAATTATCAGTTCCATGAGTTCACGGATAAAATTCCCGTGGCAATCTGATTTGTTGTATAGTATATAAGAGGTAAATTTGAATGAAAGCAATTGTTAATGTTGACAGCAACTGGGCTATCGGCAACGGTGACTCACTGCTTAACTATATCCCTGCCGATATGAAGTTTTTCAAGGCTAAAACAACGGGCAACGTTGTTGTTATGGGTAGAAAAACTTTTATGACCTTTCCCGGTCCCAAGGCATTGCCCAACAGAGTGAATATCGTTATCACAAGCGATAAAGAGTGGAGTGCTCCCGACGTTATAACCTGCCACTCACTTGAAGAGCTCAAAGAACAGCTCGAAAGATACGATACAAACACGGTTTACGTTATCGGCGGTTCAAGCGTTTATGAGCAGCTTTTGCCCCTTTGCGATACGGCTTACGTTACAAAGGTTGAAACTGCAAAGCCTGCCGATAAATTCTTCCCCAACCTTGATGAAATTGAGGGTTGGAGCATTTCTGAAGAAGGCGAAGAAAACGAGCACAACGGTGTAAAATACAGATTTATGACATACACTAAATCTGTTTGAATTAAATTCTGAATAACAGAAGGCGATTTTATGAGCAATATCTGGCATAACATAAGCCCCAAAAGAATTTCACCCGAAGATTTTATGGCGGTTATCGAAATCAAAAAGGGCAGCAAAAAGAAATATGAGCTTGATAAAGAAACAGGCTTGCTGATGCTTGACCGTATTCTTTATACCTCAACCCATTACCCCGCAAACTACGGTTTTATTCCCAGAACATACGGTGACGACGGTGACCCGCTTGACGTTGTTGTTATCTGCAGCGAAAGCATTGACCCCATGACTCTTGTGCGTTGCTATCCCATCGGTGTTATAACAATGAAAGACGGCGGCAAGTTTGACGAAAAGATAATCTCAATTCCCTTTAATGACCCCAACTACAGTGATTATAAGGATATTTCGGAGCTTCCCAACCATCTTTTTGAAGAAATGAGACACTTTTTCGCAGTTTATAAATCCCTCGAAGGCAAAGAAACCGTTGTTGACGAGGTTCAGAACAGAGAAAAAGCAATCGAAATTATCAAAAACAGCATTGACAACTATGTTGTTGAATTTTGCAGATAAAAATTAAACTTATATATAAGGAGTGATTAAAATGGCAATTTATTGTCAGGAGCCTTCAAGAACATTCAGCGAGTATCTTCTCATCCCCGGTTACACATCAAGAGATTGTATCCCTGCGAACGTTTCGCTGAAAACACCTCTTGTTAAGTACAGAAAGGGCGAAGAAGAATGCCCCCTCAGCCTTAACATTCCTATGGTTTCGGCTATTATGCAGTCAGTTTCAAACGACACTCTCGCTATTGCCCTTGCAAAAGAAGGCGGCGTTTCTTTCATCTACGGTTCACAGAGCATTGAAGATGAAGCAGCTATGGTAGCAAGAGTAAAGAACTATAAAGCAGGCTTTGTTGTAAGCGATTCAAACCTTAAGCCCGATTCAACTCTTGCAGACGTTCTTGCACTTGTTGAAGAAACAGGTCACAGCACAATGGCTGTTACAGATGACGGCACTGCTCACGGCAAGCTTCTCGGCGTTGTTACAGGCAGAGATTACAGAGTCAGCAGAATGGCTCCCGAAACACTCGTTGCTGATTTTATGACTCCTTTTGATAAGCTCGTTACTGCTCCCGACACAACAACTCTTAAGGATGCAAACGACATTATCTGGGAACACAAGCTCAATTCACTTCCTCTTATCGATGCTGAAGGCAAGCTTCGTTATTTTGTATTCCGTAAGGACTATTCACAGCATAAAGAAAATCCCCAGGAGCTTCTTGATGCAAACAAGAGCTATATCGTTGGCGCAGGTATCAACACTCTTGACTATGAAAAGAGAGTTCCCGCACTTGTTGAAGCAGGCGCAGACGTTCTTTGCATCGACTCATCAGAGGGTTACACAGTTTGGCAGGAACAGACTCTTGCTTTCGTTCGCGAAAAATACGGCGACAAGGTAAAGATTGGCGCAGGTAACGTTGTTGACAGAGACGGATTCATGTTCCTTGCAAAAGCAGGTGCAGACTTTATCAAGGTCGGCATCGGCGGCGGTTCAATCTGTATCACAAGAGAAACAAAGGGTATCGGCAGAGGCCAGGCAACAGCTCTTATCGAAGTTGCAGCTGCAAGAGATGAATACTATGCAGAAACAGGCATCTACGTTCCCATCTGCTCAGACGGCGGTATCGTTCACGATTATCACATGACACTTGCTCTTGCAATGGGCGCAGACTTCCTTATGCTCGGCAGATATTTTGCACGCTTTGACGAAAGCCCCACAAACAAGCTTATGGTAAACGGTGTTTACGTTAAGGAATACTGGGGTGAAGGCTCCAACAGAGCAAGAAACTGGCAGAGATATGACCTTGGCGGCAAATCAAAGCTCAGCTTTGAAGAAGGCGTTGACTCATACGTTACCTATGCAGGTCCTCTGAGCGATAACGTTGCAAAGAGCCTTTATAAGGTTAAGTCAACAATGTGCAACTGCGGTGTTACAAATATTCCTGACCTTCAGAAGAATGCAAAGCTCACAGTTGTTTCGGCAACAAGTATTGTTGAAGGCGGTTACCACGACGTTATGCTCAAAACAACCGCAACTTCCGCAAGATAATTTAAAGCAAAAAAATCAGGGACGGCGATTGCCGTCCCTTTTTGTTTGTTTTTATTCAATTGTGAGGCAGGGTTCACCTGCTTTTTTCATATATTCAAGCAGAATATCGCGAAGCATTTCTCTTTCTGCACTGAATTTCGGGTCTGCGACAAGGTTGTTTCTTTCATAGGGGTCTGCTTCAAGGTCATAGAGGCAGTCCTCTGTGTATTTATCGGCAAAGGCTCTGTCGGCATTTTTGGCGCTAACGCTGTATTTCCATTTATCGGTGCGGACTGCTCTGCCGATCTGGCTTTCTGAAATCTGCATAAAAACGCTTTCGTGACCCTTGAGGTCGCAAAGGCTTTTACCCATATAATGCTCGGGAATTTCAGCGCCTGCTATATCAAGCAGGGTAGCGGGCAGGTCGATGAGGGAAACAAGGTCGCTCACCTTGCCGCCGCCCGTGAAGCCGCCGCCGCAGATAACAAGCGGCACTTTGATACTTGCTTCGTGGCAGGAACGTTTATATTCAAAGTTTCTTGTTCTGAAATGGCAACCGTGGTCTGAAGTATAGATAACAACGGTGTTATCATAAATTCCTTCATCTTTGAGCGTCTGGATTAGTTTGCCGAAATTCATATCAACTCTGTTGCAACAGGCGAGATATGAAGGCATCTGAAGCTTCCAATCGCCAAGCTGACCCTTGAGGTCACCGGGTATCTCGTAGTTTTTGAAATTCTTTTTTGCACCCTTGGGGGCTTCAAAACGGAGCCTGTCATTCTGATGGTGAGGCTCAAGCTGTGAAATGAACATAAAGAAAGGCTTTTCGTGTTTCTCGTTCTTTATGTATTCAATTGCATAATCGTTGATTCTGTCTGCCCTGTAGCCTTTGAAATCAAGGCGGTTGCAGTTTTCATCAAAAACGTAACCGTTATAGCCGTGGGAGGTAAATTCAAGAATATCGGCAGCGCGCCAATAATCATAACCGCCTCTGCGCTCTACGGGAGTAGGCTTTGTTGCAAGCCTGTGGTTTTTATCGGATGCAAGATGCCATTTGCCGATATATGCGGTGTCGTAGCCTGCATCTTTAAGATAGTGCGCAATCGTTTTGCAGTCTGTGGGCAGAGCAATATCGTTGCGGTAACAACCGATTTGTGAAGCGTAAACACCGCTCTGTAAGCAAGCTCGCATCGGGCCGCAAACAGGCTGGCAGGTGAATGCATTTTCAAAAAGTGTGCCTTCTTCTGCAAGAGCATCAAGGTTAGGGGTTACGGGCAATTTCTGACCGTAGCAACCTGCACTGTCAGCTCTCTGCTGGTCGGAAAAATAAAAAATTATGTTTGGCTTTTTCATATTGTTACCTCACGTTTCTGAGCTTTTCAACTGCATGAATGATAAAATCCATTCTCGGACAAAAACCTGAAAGCTGATTATAAAGCTGTCTGTAACGCTTGCAACCGCCGTTGCAGATTCTTCTAACGGGGCATTCGTCGCAGAGCTTGTTTTTCGGCTCATCAAAAGTCATAAACTTTTTCAGACCTTCGCTTTCAAGAATATCCTTGATTGAAGCTGAATTGATGTTAGGGCATTCAAATTCATCGAGGCAATAAAAATCGCATGGGTAGCAGGTGCCGTCTGCTTCAACAACAAGCTGGGCATTGCATCTGCCGCTTGCACCGCATTGCTCTGCATAACCGTTTGTGAGCAAAGAAAGCAGGTTATCAAAATCTCTGACGTAAAATCTGCCGCCCTTGCTGATTTCGGCAAACCAGAGGTTAAAAAATCTTTTCTGAAACCTCGCAAATGCTTTGGCATCAAGACTGTAATCGCTTTTTGTGCCGTCAAGTGGGTCAAGACAATAGATGGGCTGAACGTCGCGGAAACCGTTGCTCATATAAAAATCAAAGAGCTTTGCGGCATCTGTGTTTGCGGTTATAACAGAAAGAACGTTGAAATCAACGCTGTGCTTGCGAAGAATTTCAATACCTTCCATAACTTTGTTGAATGAGCCGCAGCGGTTGCGGTTGTGTGTTTCTTTATCGCCGTCAAGCGAAACACCGATGAGGAAGTTATTCTCTTTGAAAAACTCGGCATATTCATCGTTTATAAGCGTGCCGTTGGTCTGGAGCGAATATCTGATTTTTGTTGCTTCGTCTTTGATTTCGTTTACGGTTTTGATGAAGCTTTTGAAAAAATCAAGCCCTGCAGTGAGCGGCTCGCCACCCTGAAACATAAAGCTGATATCGGAGCTTTCACCGCAAAAGGCAAAAACCTCTTTTATTAAGTTTTCGGCAGTTTGCGCAGTCATGATTGAAGCGTTGCCGCCGACCCTGTTTTCAGCTTCGTCGCAATAAAAGCAATAACTGCATTTAAGATTGCAAAGCGAAGAAGCAGGTTTTACCAAAACGGTCATTTGTCGCATAAGAGCACCTCGATTGCTAAATATATTTAGGGTGATTTGATGAGGGGATTAAAAGAAACTTTATTTTGCATTGCCTTCGGCGGAGTTTTTTACGGTATGCTCGAGATAGCCTTCAGAGGCTATACGCATTGGACAATGGTGCTCACGGGCGGAGCGGTGCTTGCTCTGATAAATCTTGTCAATAAAAGCAAGCATATCAATCTTTTTTACCGCTGTGTTATCGGTGCGGTGATAATAACGAGCCTTGAACTTGCCGTTGGTATGCTGGTGAATATCCGTCTTGGTTGGGGAGTCTGGGATTATTCCGATAAGCCGTTTAACTTTTTGGGGCAGATATGCCTGCAATTTTTTGCCTGTTGGTTTTTGCTTAGCATACCTGCCTATAAGGTTTGTGATTTGATTGATAAAAAGTTTAGCTCTTTGAAAGATAGTTTTTGATGCCGTCAACTGTTGCTTTGGCAAGAATTTCGCGGTTTGCGGAATCCTGCAGAGCCTGACATTCATTGATATTTGAAACAAAACCGTATTCAATCAGAATTGCGGGGCATTCCTCAACCCTTGCAACTCTGAATGCATAGAAGTTTGTTCCTCTGTCAATTTTAACTTCGGTATTATCTTTATAAATCTCTGTCTTATAAGCGTTAACAAGGCTGTCGTGCACAGCTTTTGCCAGCGGCTGAGAATAGGCTCTGTAATAATAAGCCGACGTGCCTGTTGCCGAAGCCGTTGAGCTTGAATCGCAATGGATGGAGATAAACATATCGGGGTCACGCTCTCTGACAGCGTTGTTGCGCTGGGTATAACTTTTCCAGTCATCGCCGCTTCTGGTCATAATAACCGTTGCACCCTCGGCTTCAAGCAGTTCTTTAACCTTGGTTGCGATTGAGAGGTTGATATCTTTTTCGTTATTGAAGCCCGTAATTTTAACTGCGCAGGCGGCACCGGGGTCAATTCCGCCGTGACCGGGGTCGAGCATAATAACGGCATCCTTGAGCGATGAGGGCTTATGGCTGACGGTTATAACGAGCATACCCTCGTTGTTATATTCATAGTGGTAGCCATAGAATTTGCCGCTGTTTGCGAAAGTGAAAGAAAGGGTAACGGTTGATTTGCTTCTGTCGCTTTCCCATTTGCTGCTCTTGATAACGGAATTCATAAATGCAAATGAGCCGCTTGCATCGTAAGTGTCGCTGAAAACGAATTCAAGACCCTTGCAATTGAGTGAGTTGACAGTAACAAACCTGTCAGGTGCATATTGACCGTAGGACTGACCCGTGAGCTTTGAATTGAAAGCAACGGGGCGGTTCATATCAAGAACAATAACCGTTTCATCGTCGTTGCAGGTTGTTGAAACTACCTTGATACTGTTTTTTGGCATAACGTAGCCGCTTGAAATTTTAACGTGTTTGATTGTGCCGTTAACGCCCGATGCAAGTCTTTCTTCGTGAAGCTCGGGCACTTTAACACCCGATGCAAGGATGTAATACGTATCCGTTTCATCAAAGACTGCTTCGTCAACAACGTAGTCAACGGTTGTTTTGGGCAGGGGGGAGCAGTCGGGCACGGAATAGGTTGCCGACGTGTTGCCGGGAAAAACTTCAACATAATCGTCGATAATTTCGCAGATTGTTGCGGTGCCGAGACCGTAATCTTTGGTGTAAGAATATCTCTCAAGCCTGTCGCCGCTGATAACCGTTTCTGTTGTTACGGTGCCGCTGACGGGTTCACTTGTTGTACCTGTCAATTCTTCCGAACCTGTTGTGGGCTTTTGTGTTGTGGTTGTTGTGGTAGTGGGCGGCTCGGGAGGAGGCGGAGGCGGAGCGGGTTTTGCTTTAACGGTGATGTTGCCGCCGCTGAGAGTTTCTGTAAGCGAGCCGTATGTTGCCTTGACCGTGAATTTGCCGAGCTTCTGTGCGGAAGCGGTTGCCGCAGGCATTGTGAGCGTTGCGGTGTAGTTGGTGAAATCTGATTCGGTGTCGGGTGAATTTTCATCTTCGTTATCAATCGCACCGAGCTCTGTCATGTTAACAGTTTTGCCGTTGAAGGTAACGGTCAGTTTTGCACCCTTAAGGGCGAGTGCAGTAACGTTGACCTGCATTCCGCCGGGTACGGTTGAATCCTCGGCAGGTGAAACGGATTTGAGGAGCTTAATCTTATATGTAACCGTGTAAACGTAGGTTTTGCCTTTGTGCTCAAACGTTATTTTGTTTTCGCCTGCATTAAGTTCGCAGTCAACCGAGAAATCGCCCGTTCTGGCAACGGTAAGCTTCTGACCGTTGCAGATAAGGTCGTATGCGGGGCTTGAAGTGCCTCTGAAAGTGATTGTTGACTGTTCAACGGTTATTTTGTTAGTTTTATGGCTTGTTATTTCAAGCTCTTTATCAAGAAGAAACGTTTCTCTTGTTTTGATATATTCAACAACCGAATCTGCGGCGGCACCGCTTGCAGAAAGAATATCCGAAAACGCGGTGAAAGAAATCGCCTTGCACATTGCCATATCCGCAGAGCCCGAAATGAGGTTAATCATTTCGGTTGCTTTTGTAACGTCAAAAGATGATAAACCGTTGAGGTTATGGCTGAGCCATACGGGCGAGCCGTTTTCGCTCCAGATAAGCTGGGCTTTGGCAAAGGCTTCGTTGCCTGCCTTATCGTTTGATTTTTGCTCAATATAAACGAAATCAGCTTTTGTGCCGATGAGGTTGTTGACTGCCGCTTTTGCAGATTGAATGTCTTTGGGCTCAATGCCGATTGCCGTTGCCGCATCAATTGTTTTGATGCTCTCACAAATTGCGCCTGCGGTTTCGGAATATGCCGCATCAGCTTCGTCAAGACCCGAGATGATAACGAAATCAACGTTGTTTGCTTTAATAAATTCGGCTATGTAATCCGTATTCTCTGCGGCTTTTGCCTTAACACCGAAATAAAGCTTTGCTTCTTTTGCTTTTTCAAGCAGAGGAATAACGCTTTCTGAATTCTCATTTGTCAGCTCAAAAATAATTGAGTTAAGACCGTAAGTGCCGAAGGAAGCGATTTCGCTTGCACTTGCATCTGAATATGAGCCGTAAACCGCCGCAACTATTGATTCGGGTTTTTCGCTTTTGGGGCGGGTGTTGGCAGGAACGGCGGTTGTTTCTTCAACCTTTGAAGTTGTTGAAAGTGCCGTCGGTTCGTTATCTTTTTGCGAGAATCTGCCTGTAACTATCAGGGCAGCAACAATGCCGACGATTGCAACGGCAATGCTGATTATCGCAATTATAATTCCTTTGTTGTTTTTCATCTTTTACCCCGTTTATTTGAGAATTTCGTTTTTAAGGTTTGCGATTTCTGTTTTGCAGGCGGCTCTTTCAAGGTCAGCATAAGAGAAAACTGCAAAGCCGCTGTAATTTTTATTGCTTCTGATGCTCTTGAGCTGGCGTGCAAGGATATCTGAATTCTCAACGAATTCGTTTTTGCCCGTGCCTGCATAAGAATCAGCTTTTGCGCATTTATAGGCAGGGATACCGCACATCAGCTTAACGGAGCTGTGGCGGGGCAGAGAAGCCCATTGCTTGAGTGTTTTTTCAAAATCCTGTGTCTGATGCTCAAAACCGAAATAAATCTGCGGAATAATGATATCAGCATAGCCGCTTTGCTTGAGCCAGGTTCGGCAGTCTGCATAAGCTTCGTTGAGTGTTTTATCAACTTGGCCTGCAGGGCTGATGCTCACAATCAGCGAAGAATCCTTTGCCTTGACGGTTGAATAAAGAGCCGAAACAAAAGCATTAACGTTAGAAACTCGCCATTTTGAGAGGCTCAGAGTGCCGCCTGAGGCTTTGTAAGCGGAATATTGAATCTTATCAATTTCTCCGCTTGTTGACGGATAAAAATAATCGTCGATATGTATGCCGTCGATATCATATTTGTTTATTATTTCACGAACACCGTCAAGGATGAGCTTGTGGTTTTCTGTGTGAGCAGGGTTATAATAAATTCCGTTTGAGAGCACGCAGACTCTGCCCTCGGCATTGCCTGCATCAAGAATTTTCTTTGCAGGGTTTGAGGCGCTGAGTTTGTTGACGTCGCTTTGTGTGTTAACACGGAACGGGTTTATCCAGCCGTGAACCGAAATGCCGTATGCCTTTGCGCTTTCAAGCAAAACTGCAAACGGGTCAAACGAAAGAGATGCACCCTCTTTGCCTGCAATATAGACGGAATAGGGGAAGATATCGGATTTATAGAAAGCGTCTGAATTTGCGCGCAGGTGAACAAATGCGGTGTTGAAACCGTTGCTTTTGACGGTTTTGAACATCTTATCCGTTATGGATTTATATTGCGCTTTGGTTTTACCTGAAGCACTTGTGTAATCATAGCACGAAATCCAGATTGCTCTCATCTCTGCGGGCGCAGGCTCGGGTTTGGGCTGGGGCTTGGTTACGGGCACGGTTGGTTTTTGCGTTACGGGAGAGGTGGGTCTGGTTGTTGCCTGTGTGGGCTTTTTTGTTGTTGTGATACCCTGTGTTTGCGTAACGGAGTTGGTCGCACCGCTTATATTTGTTGACGTTTCTTCTGCAAATTCAGAAACTGAAACAGACGGAATTTCTGAAAGAGTTACACCTGCAAGGGTTGCAGATGCGGTTGTGCTTTCTTCACCTGAGGCAACGGTTACGTTCGGCGAATTGCCTTCGCTGAGTTGACAGGAGGTGAGCAGCAGGCATATAATAATCAAAAGTGACGATATTCTTTTCATATCTGTCCTCACTTATTTTCAGAATAAAGGATGATTAAGATGCCGCAATATCTTAAAATTATTTTGATTTACCTTGCCGCCGTGGGTGTTTTTTCTGCTATAATAACGGTCTATGACAAGGTGTGTGCAAAAAACGGAGCGTGGCGAATACCCGAAGCAACTCTTATGGGTATCGGACTTATCGGCGGAGCTTTGCCTATGTTTATCACAATGAAGCTCATAAGACACAAAACAAAACATAAAAAATTTATGCTTGGTCTGCCTGCCGAGATTGTTCTGCACGCCGTTATTTGCGTTGCCGCAATTTATATTTATACGAAATAATTATTTTCTCAATCAATGCCGCCCTGCAAAAGCAAGGCGGCTTTTTGTTATTCCCGATTAAAATCAGAGTGTGCTTAAGTCATAGGGTGTCTGCTGATAAACGAAATAGTTCAGCCAGTTTGCAAAAATGATGTTTGCAGTGCCTCGCCATTCCATTTTGGGTGTTTTGGTTGAATCGTCGTCGGGGAAATAATTGAAGGGAACTTCAATCGGCAATCCCTTGTTGACGTCTCTGAAATATTCCTTTGAAAGGGTTTCGCGGTCATATTCCGAATGACCTGTTGCAAAGAAGTTTCTGCAAGCCATATCAGAGATAAGGTGAACACCTGCCATATCGGAATAGGAGATAATCTGCAAATCCTTGACAAGCGCAATATCGCTCATCTTGTTTTCTGTGTGTCTTGAATGGGGAACGTAAAATTCGTCATCAAGACCGCGCATAAGCGGATGCAGATTATCAAGGCATCTGTGCGGAAATACGCCGAAGAGTTTTTTCTCCAGCGGATATTTGGGCACACCGTAGTGATAATAAAGCCCTGCCTGTGCACCCCAGCAGATATGGAAGGTTGAATAAACGTGCTTTTTGCTCCATTCAAAAATGGTGCAAAGCTCATCCCAATAATCAACCTGCTCAAATTCAAGGTTTTCAACGGGTGCGCCTGTTACGATCATACCGTCGTATTTCTGGTCGCATATTTCGTCAAAGGTCTTATAGAATTTAAGCATATGTTCTGCGGAAGTATTTTTTGATTTATGTGATTTAACCTGCAAAAGCTCAACGTCAACCTGAAGCGGAGAGTTACTCAGAAGGCGCAGAATCTGCGTTTCTGTTTCAATTTTGGTTGGCATAAGGTTGAGCAGAATAATTCTCAGCGGACGGATATCCTGAGTCATAGCTCTGTCTTCTGTCATAACAAAAACGTTTTCTGCCTCTAGAGCCTTGTGAGCAGGCAATTCATTAGCTATTTTGATGGGCATTTTATCACCTTACCTGTATGTGGATTAAAGTTTCATTTTTTTGTTTGCGATGAGAAGTGCTTTTGCAATTGCGGTTGAGATAATGAAACCTGCAATTGCTTCAATAAGACCGTTAAGACCGACAAACCAGACAAAGAATGCGGCAATGTTATCTGCGGCAGACTGGCTGTAAAGGCTGCTGAAGATATCCGTTTTCATAAACAGAAGAATGAACGTGCCGACAAACAGAAGTGTGTTGAGAAGCGGGCACGTAAGGCTTGCCGCGGCACAGGGAACGGAATTCTTATTTTTGAAAGCTTTCATCAGCGCTTTGAAGATAAGTGCACTCAGCAGACCGATAAGCAATCTCGGCACAAAGCAGAGAATGAAAGTGTAAATCGGGCTGTGCTGAAACAGCATTGCGCCGAAAGCGCTTGTTCCCGAAGCTGCCTGCCAGAAGCTTGTCAGACCGAAAACGGCACCGCATATTGCCCCGGCATAAGGACCGAGTACAATTGCACCGACTGCAACGGGAATCACGTTGAGCGTGATTTCGATTACGCCAATCTTGATATAACCAATGCTTGTGAAGCCGAAAATTATCAGCAACGCAACAAGCACGGAAAGCTGGGTGAGGCGTAACGTGGTTTTTACGTTTTTACTTTTGTTCATATATATTCCTCCTTGCTGTTGCTCCTTATATGGGTAAGAATTATTCTTATCCGTTTTGGATGCAACGCAAAATTTAGCGAAACATAAATTATTTTGCTTTGTTATTCTTTTCGTAAAGAACTTTAAGACCGTAAAGGATAAGCTCGCCGTTGAAGATAATATCTCTTTTGCAGCTCTTAATAAGGTCTTTGGCAAGTCCGCCTGTTGCAACGGTGCTCATCCTGCCCTGACCGAGTTCTTCTTCAAGCTTTTCGCAAAGACCGTCAAGCATTGCCGCAAAACCGAAAACTGTGCCCGACTGCATTGAATCAAGCGTGTTTGTGCCGATTGCGTGGTCGGGTGTTTTGAGACTGATTGCAGGCAACTGCGAAGTTTTCTGCGAAAGAGCATCGAGCGAAATGCCGATGCCGGGTGCGATTGTGCAACCTCTGAAAGCACCGTTCTTATCAATAACGCTTATCTTGCTTGCCGTGCCAAGGTCAATAACAAGGCAGGGGAGCGGATAGATATCTGCCGCACCAACGCAACCTGCGAGCAGGTCAGCACCAAGCTGGGCAGGGTTATCAATCAATATATTCATTCCCGTTTTGATTCCGGGACCGAGAACCATCGGTCTTTTGCCTGTTACTTTTTCAATCGCTTCGCACATTGTTGGAGAAAGCTCGGGCACAACGCTGCTCAGAGCGGCAGAATCGAATGATGCCGATGATGCGTTATAGAGCGAAAATATCTGTTTGAATTCGATCGCGTATTGGTCGGGTGTTCTTGAGCGGTCGGTGGCAATGCGTGAAACAAAAACGAGCTTATCGCCGTCATAAGCACCCATGGTTATATTGGTGTTACCTATATCAATAGCAAGAAACATTTTTAAATCACCCTTTCGGATATATACACCATTTATTATACACTATTATATTTATAAATGCAACTTGTATTTATATTTATATTGTGTATAATTATATAAGATTGAGGGTGAAAAAATGATTTGCAGTATCTGCCCCAGAAATTGCGGGGTTCAAAGAAATATTAATATCGGCGTTTGCGGAGTTTGCGAAAGCTTCAGGGTTGCAAGGGCGGCACCGCACCATTGGGAAGAACCTTGCCTGAGCGGTGACAAAGGCTCGGGAACGGTTTTCTTTTCCGGCTGTAACCTCGGCTGTGTTTATTGCCAGAACAGCGATATCAGCCACGGAGCATTCGGCAAAAACGTTACTCCTGACGAGCTTAAAAGAATTTTTGATAATCTGCTTTCAAGCGGAGTACATAACCTTAACCTTGTAACACCAACCCATTTTGTGCCGATGCTTGCAAAGGTGCTGGCAGAATATAATTCGCCCGTGCCCGTTGTTTATAATTCCTCGGGCTATGAAAAAGCTGAAACGCTGAAAATGCTTGAAGGGCTTGTTGATATCTACTTGCCCGATATCAAATATTTTGACAGTGCACCTGCTTTGAAATATTCGGGTGCGGCAGATTATTTTGAATATGCTTCAAAAGCCGTTCTCGAAATGCACAGGCAAGTTGGCGAAGTTGAGCTTGACGAAAACGGAATTGCAAAAAAAGGTCTTATTATCAGACATATGGTTTTGCCCGGCAATATTTCGCAGGCTGTTAAGGTTTTTGAGTGGGTCAGGGATAATCTGCCGATTGAAACCTATATCAGCGTTATGCGGCAGTATACTCCGTTCGGCAAGGCAAAGGATATGCCGCCGATTGATCGCAAGCTTTCTGCAAGAGAATATTCGATTGTGAAATCAAAAATTCTTGCAATGGGCTTTGAAAACTGCAATTTTCAAAGCGGAGAAGCCGCAACAGAGAGTTTTATTCCAAATTTTAACCTCGAAGGTGTTGACCTTTGAGAAAATATTTGTTAAATTATTTATGTTAATATTTTTTAGGAGGTTTTCCAAATGGCAAAAGGTAAAGGTTTTGCAGCAGAATTCAAAAAGTTCATTATGAGAGGCAACGTTATTGACCTTGCAGTCGGCGTTATCGTCGGCGGTGCTTTCCAGGCAATCGTTAAATCTCTTGTTGATGACATCGTAATGCCCGTTATCAGCCTTATCACAAAGGGTCTTGATTTCTCAAGCAAGTTCATTGCTCTTGACGGCAACGCTTATGAGAGCCTTGAAGCTGCTCAGGCTGCAGGCGCCGCAGTTCTTACATACGGCAATTTCATCAGTGCGATTATCAACTTCCTCATCATGGCTTTCGTTGTTTTCTGCCTTGTGAAAACTATCAACACAATCGCAGAAAAAGGCAAGAAGAAGGAAGCAGAAGAAGCTCCCGCAGCACCCACAACAAAAGAGTGCCCCTTCTGCAAGAGCGAAATTGCAATCGAAGCAACAAGATGCTCCCATTGCACATCTCAGCTTTAATTTTTCAACAATCAAAAAGCGCAGAGTTTTTTCGCTCTGCGCTTTTAACTCTTGATAAAGGGCAGAATATCAATGCTCTGCTTTTTCTCAAGAGTTAAAACAAAGGGGTTTTAATTATGAAATTAGGTTTTATCGGCACGGGTAATCTCGCAACCGCCATTCTCAGGTGCATTGTTTCTTCGGGTATGGTTGAATCGGGCGAGATTGCAATTTATGATATTTTCAGCGAAAAAACCGCAATGCTTGAAAATGAGCTTGGCGTTAAGGCTTTCGCTTCGGCAAACGAAATTGCCGCAAAGTGTGAAAAAGTTGTTATCGCCGTCAAGCCCAAGGATATTGCGGCTCTGATTGAATCAATCAAAGCAGAGGCTTCGGCAAATAATCCGCTCTTTATTTCAACTGCCGCAGGCACAACAACAGAAAAGCTTCTTGCTTGCTTCGGTTATGATGCAAGAGTTATCCGCATTATGCCTAACATCAATGCGGCGGTAGGGGAGTCAATGACCGCTTTCTGCGCAAACGGCTCCGCAAACGATGACGATAAGTCTTTTGCGATGAATTTCTGCTCCTGCTTCGGCAAGGCAGTTGAGATTGAAGAAAAATATTTCTCCGCTTTCACTGCGGTTGCGGGCTCGGCACCTGCTTTTGCTTATATGTTTGCCGATGCTCTTGCGGCGGCAGGTGTCAAATACGGTTTGCCTGCAAAGGTTTCGCAGGATATTGCCGCGCAGATGCTTCTCGGCAGTGCAAAAATGCTTCTCGAGAGCCCTCTTGCGGTGAGTGAGCTTATCAGAAACGTTTGCTCTCCCGGCGGCACAACAATCGAAGGCGTTTGCAGTCTTAAAGAAACGGGCTTTGAAAATTCGGTTATCACCGCAGTTGACAAGACCGTTGAAAAAGACAGAAAAATGAGCGGCAACAAATAATCGGAGGTGCATTATGGAGCTTATTATTCTCAGTTCACTTGAAAAAGTTTTTGCAGACGAAAAGCCCTCGGCAAAAAAATTCAGCGGTTTTTCAATGCTTAAAAATGAAAGAGCATCGTTTCAGGCAGCTTTCTGCTGTGAAAAGAATGCATCTTTTGCAGTTTCTCTCACAGGCGAGCTTGCCGCATATTCAAAGCTTTATTTCGTAAAAGACGTGCCCGTCGGCACCGCCTGCAATAAAGATGCAGACGATTTCTTCCTTCGCAAAACCTCGGGTATGTATCCCGACGTGCTTGTGCCCGTTGACGGTGAAATAAGCGTTGAGGGCGGCAAATGGTACAGCGTATGGGTTGAGGTTTCACCCGAAGAAAAGGTTACGGGCAAATCCGTTCTTGATATTGCTTTTGCAGAAAACGGTGAAAACGTTGCGCAGGCTTCGGTTGAGGTTGAGGTTATTGACTGCAACCTTGATAAGCAGACGCTTATTCACACTAACTGGTATCACGCTGATTGCCTTTGCAACTATTATAACGTTGAGGCTATGAGCGATGAATTCTGGCGCATCAACAGAAATTATATCAAAACTGCCGTTGAACACGGCATCAACTGCATTCTCACACCTGTTTTCACTCCTCCGCTTGACACAAAGGTTGGCGGTGAGAGAAGAACGGTTCAGCTTGTTGACGTTAAGGTTCACGGCAAAACATACAGTTTCAATTTTTCAAACCTCCAGAAATGGATTGATATGTGCCTTGAATGCGGTGTTGAATATTTCGAAATCAGCCACCTTTTCACCCAGTGGGGTGCAAAGCACGCCCCCAAGATTGTTGCAACCGATGCAAAGGGCAGAACCAAAAAGATTTTCGGCTGGAAAACACGCACTTCAAGCAAAAAGTATGACGAATTCCTGCGTGCCTTCGGAGCAGAGCTTGTAAAGTTCATTGATAAAAACGGCTTAAGAGATAAATGCTTCTTCCATATTTCCGATGAGCCTGCCAAAAAGCATCTCAGAGTTTTCAAAAAGAGAGCCGCACTCGTTCATAATATTTTTGACGGTATGCGCTTTATTGACGCTCTTTCGGATTATGATTTCTATGAAAGTGGCGCAGTTAAACTGCCCGTTCCCTGCGAAGACCATATTGAAGATTTCTACGGCAAAGTGCCCGAGCTCTGGACTTATTATTGCTGTTGCCAAGATAAAAACAACGTGCCCAACCGCTTTATGGCAATGCCCTCACAGAGAAACAGAATCCTCGGTATGCTTCTTTATAAATACGACGTCAAGGGATTTTTGCAGTGGGGTTATAACTTCTATAATCTGCAGTATTCCGTTAAGGCGATTGACCCTTATCAGATAACTGATGCAGGCGGAAGCTTCCCCTCGGGTGACTCGTTTATGGTTTATCCCGACTGTAAAGGCGAAGCCCTTGCCAGCCTTCGCTTGAAGGTTTTCTATGACGGTATTCAGGATATGCTGGCACTTCAAACCCTTGAAAATAAAGCAGGTAAAGAAAAAGTTCAGCAGTTCCTCGCAAGCGAAGCTGTAAAGCTCAAGAGCTTCACAAATTATCCTGCAGAGGCAGAATGGCTTCTTGAAACACGAGAAAAAATCAATGCTATGATAAAGGAGAATGTCTGATATGCCTATTATTTTTGACAGCGAAAAACGCATTTTTAAGCTTGATACCGCAACTTCAAGCTATGTGATTGAAATATATGAGCAGGGTTACCTTGCACATCTTTACTACGGTGCAAAGATACCCGACACAAATCTCGGTGCTTTCAAATTCAGAAGCCCCTTTGCTTCTTTCAGCCCCAACAATATCAACATTGATGATTGGCGCTTTTCACCCGACGTTTGCCCCCTTGAATATCAGGGCGAGGGCAGCGGCGATTTCAGAAGCTGTGCGGTTGCAATTAAAAATGCAGACGGCAATAACGTTACCGATTTCCGTTATAAGTCACACAAAATCTATAGCGGTAAGCCTTCTGTTGAGGGTATGCCTTCGCTCTATGTTGAGAACGAAAACGATGCTTCAACTCTTGAAATTCTCACAGAGGATTGCGTAACAGGCATTCAGGCGGTGCTTTATTATACAGTTTTTGAAAAGCTCGGCGCTATGGCAAGAAGCGTCAAAATCCTCAACCCCACAGATAAAACCGTTGATATTGAAAAGGTTTACAGCTGTGCGATTGATTACGCAACAAACAATTTTGATCTTATCACTCTCTACGGCAAGTGGAGTAAAGAAAGAAACGTTGAAAGACGCCCGATTGCTCATGGCAGACAGGGTGTTTCAAGCCGCAGAGGTTCATCAAGCCATTTCCAGAATCCCTTTGCAGCTCTTGTTGATAATAACACAACAGAAGATTACGGCAACGCTTACGGCTTTAATCTTATCTACAGCAGTAACTTTGCAATTGACGTTGAAGCTGACGGTTACGGCGGCACAAGGCTTCTTATGGGTATCAACCCCGAAACCTTTGGCTGGAAGCTTGAGGCAGGCTGCAGCTTCAGCGCACCTGAAGCAGTTATGGTTTATTCTGCCGAAGGTATCGGTGAAATGAGCCGTATTTTCCACAGACTTTATTCAAAGCACCTTGTAAGAGGCAAATGGAAAAACATCAAGCGTCCCTTGCTTATCAACAACTGGGAAGCAACGGGTATGGATTTTGACGGCGACACAATCGTTTCGTTTGCCGCAAAAGCAAAAGAACTTGGCATTGAAATGCTTGTTATGGATGACGGCTGGTTTGGCTACAGAAATGATGACCGCAGTTCACTTGGTGACTGGCAGGTTAATGAAGAAAAGCTTGGCGGCACACTTGCAAATCTTATTGAGCGCATCAACAATCTCGGTCTTAAGTTCGGCATCTGGTATGAGCCTGAAATGATTTCAAGAGACAGCAATCTCTACAGAGCTCATCCCGATTGGTGCCTGCACGTTCCGAACAGAGAAAAATCAATTGCCCGCCATCAGTACGTTCTCGACTATTCAAGACAGGACGTTCGCGATTATATCTTCAATGAAATGTATAAGGTTCTTTCTGCAAACAAGGTTGACTACGTTAAGTGGGATTTCAACCGCAACCTCACAGAGGTTGGCTCTGCTCTTTTGTCTGCAGAAAATCAGAAAGAAGTTTTCCACCGTTACGTTCTCGGCACTTATGAGGTTATGGACAGACTCACAAAAGCCTTCCCCGATATGCTGATTGAAAATTGCTCGGGCGGCGGCGGACGCTTTGACCCCGGTATGCTTTATTATTCACCGCAGATCTGGACGAGCGATAACACAGACCCGATTGAACGCCTTATGATTCAGTTCGGTACTTCGATGTGTTACCCTGCATCAACAATGGGTGCTCACGTTTCAGCCTGCAAGAGAACGGGTTATGAAACGAAGGGCAACGTTGCTCTCTGGGGTTCATTCGGTTATGAGCTCAACCCCAACAAGTATACGGAAGAGGATGCAGAGCTTGTAAGAGCACAGGTTGCGGAATATCACAAATATTATGACGTTATCCATTTCGGTGAGCTTTACAGACTGATCTCTCCGTTTGAAAACGCTTTCAGAGCCGCTTGGATGTTTGTTTCGGAAGATAAGACGGAAGCTCTTGTCACAAGCGTTATTATGCGTGAGCCTTATGACAGAGGCTTCGTGCTTAAGCTCAAGGGTCTTGACCCCGATAAATTCTATAAAGACGAAGAAACAGGCGAAGTTTATTCGGGTGCTCTGCTTATGAATGCAGGTCTTTGCTTTGGTTGGGCAGACGATAACGACGGCGCAAGCTTCAAGAAATATTTCAAAGCAATATAAAATCAAAAACTCCCTTGATTTCGGTCAAGGGAGCTTTTTTATATCTGTTTTATTTTCTTTTGAGGTTTTTGATTGCCAGAGCAATTGCACCTGCGCCTGCGGCAACAACCGCCGCTTCTTTAGCAAATGTCACAACGCCTGCAACGCTTGTTGGTGCATAGGAATAAAGAAAGAATTTGAGTTTGTCGGTAACGTCTTTTTTGTCAAAAAGCTGACCGAAGGTTACAGTTTTTGTTTCAAAGCCGCCGTTTTCGTTAAGGTCAAAAATTCTCACGCCTCTGTCATAACCCGGGCCGTAAACGTTGAAGCCGCAACCCTGTGTGTAGCCAAGCTTTATGCCTTTATAATCGGCAACGAAACTGTTGTTATGGTCGTGACCGACGAAAAGTCCTTCAACCTCTTTCTTTTCAAGAAAAGCATCGATTTCGCCCGTGTTTCTGAACGGTGCGGCAGGTGTTTCACCCATAAAATCGCCTTTGGAGCTATTGTTGGGGTCGAGCACGTACCATTCGTTTTTATGGTTGCCATAAGCTCTCACACAGCCGCTTGAAAAGCGTCTGACCTGCTTGATAATATCAAAATATTCGGGAGTGGGGATATGCTGAAAGGCGATTGAGGGCAGGGGATTTGCAAATGAATCACGCTTTGTTCTGTACCATTCAAGCTGATAATCAAGCACCGCTCCGTAGCTGCCGTCATCTGATTTTGAATGAGAATCAAAAAGATAAACAAGACGCTTGGTTTCTCCGTTATCATCTTTGATTTCAAGGCAATAAGTGCCTTTATCGTCATCTCTTGCGGCATCAGCATAAACAAACATCGGCGATTCCTTATAAATTTCAAACTGTTCATCGTTTGTGAGAGATGAATCGCTGTCGTGGTTACCGAAGGTTATTGCAAACGGTACGTTTTTCTGCTCAAAAGGAGCAATAATAGCTTTAAGAGCGTTGCGCACGTTTTCTTTACCGTTTTTGCCGTGGAAGCTTGAGGAATAACCTTTAATCTGGTCGCCTGTCAAAACAACGAGGTCGGGCTTTTCTCTTTCAAGAGCCGCTGAAATAAAGCGGATTGTGTCAACGGAAACGCTTGCTGATTCCTGCGTGTCTGCAATCTGCATAATGCGGAAGTTGCCGTTTCTGAATTTCAGTTCTTTATTCTGCATATTAACACTCCAGTTAAATTAAAACCGCCGAGCTGAAAACCCGGCGGTGATTTTTATTATTCTTCGCCTTCTTTTTTGAAGCCGTATTTGGTGAGAACCTTGTTGATTCTGTCTTTGGGATCAAGAAGACCGCTGATTGAATCATCGTGGTTGAGAGTATCGATGATATATGAGCAATATTTTGAAAGGTCAACGCTTACGTGCCATTCTCTTTCAAGAAGCTCGGGTGATGAATAGATGAGGTTTGTTGTGAAAACCTTATCGATAAGTCCGTCTGCATAAGCCTTGTCAAATGTTTCAAGACCGTTGCAGAAAAGACCGAATGAAACGCAGATGAAAATGCGGTTTGCCTTGAGTTCCTTGAGCTTTGTGGCAACCTCAATCATCGAATCGCCTGATGAAATCATATCGTCGATGATGATAACGTCTTTGCCCTCAACGTTTGTGCCGAGGAATTCGTGAGCAACGATGGGGTTTCTGCCGTCAATGATAACAGAATAATCGCGACGCTTATAGAACATACCGAGGTCAACACCGAGAACGGATGAGAAATAAATGCAGCGACCCATACCGCCTTCGTCGGGTGAAATAACCATCATATGGTCGTTATCGATTTTAAGCTCGTCAACGTTTTTGCAGATAGCCTTGATCATCTGGTAAACGGGCTGAACGTTTTCGAAGCCGTTCTGGGGAATAGCGTTCTGAACTCTGGGGTCATGAGCATCAAAGGTGATGATGTTATCAACACCGTATTCAAGACAAAGCTCACGCAGCATATCTGCACAGTCAAGTGATTCTCTGCTGGAGCGCTTGTGCTGTCTGCCTTCATAGAGCATGGGCATAATAACGGTGATTCTTCTTGCCTTACCTGCAATGGCGCTGATAGCTCTCTTGAGGTTGGCATAATGATCATCGGGGCTCATGGGAACGTATCTGCCATACATCTTATATTCAACGCCGTAGTTGAATGCATCGCAAAGAATAAAGATATCGTATCCTCTGACTGTGTCTTTGATTACGCACTTGCCTTCGCCTGTGCCGAATCTGGGGAATGAGGTGTTGATGATATATGTATCTCTTTCGTAACCTGTGAACTGAAGGGTATCCTTATGCTCGCTTTCTCTTTCTTTTCTCCACTTGACGAGATAAGAATCAATTTTTTCTGCAATCTTTTCGCAACCGGGCAGAGCAATGATACCGAGCTTGCCAACAGGTATGGTTGTAAAATCTTCGTGACGTTCAGGCATGGCAAAAATCCTCCGAAAAATAATATATTAATATTCTACAATATTTTTTCTTATTTGAAAAGCATAAACAGAGAAATTTCTTATAAAATTTTATAGAAAAATCAGCAGTGTTTTTTGGCTATTTTGCTAAATATCCGCAAATTTGTTCCTTTGACCACAATATTTTGCGTTTAAACGTAGCTTCTGTCAAACGTAATAACCGTGAAACAATTCGTTTTTTTCTGATTGAGAAGTTCGTCAAATTTATCTTTGAGCTCATACTCAGTCATCTCAAAATCAAAGGGGAGAACGATATCGAAAATAAGGTTTGTGTGGGTGGGACCCGAAACAATTCTGAAATCGTGGAATGTGAGCTCCGCTGAGATTGTGCCGAGGATTTCTGCGGTAACCGCTTTGAGCTCGTCTGTCATTCCGTCACCTACAAGCACGGGGTCCATATGGATTGAAATGTCAAGCCCGAGCCTTTCTTTGATATCCTTTTCGATAAGGTCGATTGTATCGTGAAGATGAAGCATATCAACGTCTGAAGGCACTTCAGCGTGAAGTGAGCCGTAAACCTTGCCGTGACCGTAAGCGTGAAGCACAAGGTCGTGAATGCCGATAACGTGGTCGTATGAAAGCACAAGCTGTTCAAGTTCGTCAACAACCTCTTTTTCGGGGGGCTCACCAAGCAGGGGACCGAGGGTATCCTTGATTATGCCGATGCCTGCATAAAGAACAACGCACGCAACGATTATACCCATAACTGCGTCAACGGGCTTATCCGTGAATTTTGAAGCAATAAGCGCAATCAGAGAGCAGGTTGTGGCGGCAATGTCACCGATACTGTCTGCAACAACGGCATCAACTGAAACAGAGTTGATTTTTTTGCCGATTGTTCTGTTGAAAAGTGCGAGCCATATTTTTGCAACAATCGAAAAAACAAGAACGATAACCGCAGGCAGGCTGAAGATAACCTGCTCGGGGTTTGAGAATTTATCAATTGATGATTTGATGAGCTCGATGCCCATTGTGATAATAACGAACGCAAGGGTAAGGGCTGAGAGATATTCTATTCTGCCGTGACCGAAAGGATGGTCTTTATCTGCAGGTTTGCCTGAAATTTTGAAACCCACAAGGTTGATAATTGATGAAACGGCATCAAAAATATTGTTTGCACCGTCTGCAATAATCGAAACGCTCTTTGTGATTGCTCCGAAAATCATTTTGAAAACAGAAAGAATAACGTTGAGAACGATACCGACAACACCGCTCAGAACACCGAATTTCATTCTGCCTTTTTCTGTTTTGGGGTCTGCATTCTTAATGAAAAGTTTTATTAATAAGTTTGTCACTCTTAACCCTCCTTGTTGATGTGAACGTCAAGCTGGTTAAAGGGAATTTCAATTCCGTTTTTATCAAAAGCAAGCTTGACCTGTTCCTGCATATAATAGAAAACGTTCCAATAATCGTCACTCTTGCACCAGATAAGGCAGGCAAAATTGATTGAGCTCGGACCGTGTTCCTTAACTGCAACGATGGGCTCGGGATCGGAAAAAATGAGATTGTTTGCCTTGATTGTTTCAAGGATTGCAGCGCGCACTTTCTCGATATCCTGGTCATAAGCGACCGAATAAACAAGGTCAAGTCTGCGTCTGTTATTTGCGTTATAGTTGATGATATTGCTTGATGTGATTGTTGAGTTGGGGATGATAATCTGTTTGTTATCAACGGTTATGAGAACGGTATACATCAACTTGATTTCGTGAACCTTGCCGCTGACTGTGCCTAGCTCAACGTAATCGCCGCTTTTGAAGGGGTGGTTCATCAGAATCTGAACACCGCTTGCAAGCTGGCTGACACTTGACTGCAAACCAAGACCTGCCGTGATACCGGCGGCACCGATAGCGGCGAGAAAAGAGCTCACGTTAACGCCGAGAGTTGAAATTGCAGAGAGAATGAAAGCAAATTTCAGCAAAAGAGTTATGCAGGTTCTGATGAAAGAATGAACAGAGGGGTCAACACCCTTGGCTTTGAGAGCCTTGATAACAAGCTTGCCGATGAGGTTGGAAACCGCAAAGCCGACAACAAGAATAATAACAACGGAAACGATGAGCGGGATTTTTGAAATAATCAATGCCATAATGCCGTCAAAATTGCGCTGCTCAATCATTTCTGCAAGATCAAGACGATAGAATTTCATAATATTTTTCTCCCTTAAAATTATGCTGAAAACATTTTACACTCAAATCAATCAAATATCAATAGTTTGCAAAAAAGAGAATGTAAAAATTAAGATTTTTATTGACAAACCGGGGATAAAGTTTTATAATAACTCCGATGGTTTATAGGGGTTGCTATGCCCTTTTTAACCGCCAGTTGCCGGCGTGGCGAAATCGGCAGACGCAAGGGACTTAAAATCCCTCGGTGGAAACACCGTACCGGTTCAAGTCCGGTCGCCGGCACCAGAATGCCTTTGCTTGCGCGATCAGGGGCATTAATTAATGAATAATGAATAGTTTGGATGCAGTTGCATATTTTTTGGAAGCAAGAGCCGTTGTAATATGTATAGCAACCAAAATTATTCATTGTTCATTTTTTTGACTTTTTGAAGGGTGATTACGTCCTTAGATAATCTCGACGTATCTGCATACGTCTTCACTTATCTTCGTTGTACTCACCGCCTCAAAAAGACAAAAACTGCAATTTTGGGTGATTACGTCCTCAGATAATCTCGACGTATCTGCATACGTCTTCAAAGCGCTTATGCTTGACAAACAAATACAATCTATAATATAATTATACAAACTTATTTAAATCCGCACGATACAGGAGGGTTTTATGAAAGATAAAAAAATCATTGTTGCCGGTCTCGGTCACGGCGGTATTTCTGCGGCAGCGCTTCTTGCGGCAGAGGGCTTTGACGTTACCGTTTATGAAATGAAAAAAGAGGGAACTCTCGGCTATGACTGGACAGATATTTTTGCCCCCAAAGCCCTTGAGTTTGCAGGCATTCCGATGCCGCCTGAAGATAAATTCGAATATAAAGAGGATATGACTTTCTTTGCTCCCACTTGCCCCAAGGGTCTGCGCCAGCACGTGCCGCAGGACCAGCTTGAAATCAAGATGGAACGCAGAGATATTTATGAGCATCTTATCAATCACGCTATTTCAAAGGGCGTTAAGATTGAATATGAATGCGAAGTGCTCGGTCCGATTATGCTCGGCAGCAGAGTTGCAGGCATCAGAACCGCAAAGGGTAACATTTACGGCGACCTTGTTATTGACGCTTGCGGTATGAATTCGCCTGTCAGAAGAAATCTGCCTGAATATCTCGGCGTTGAAAAAGAAGCGGGCAGAGATGATAAAATCAGCATTTTCAGAGCTTTCTATAACAAAGCAAGCGAAGAAGAAGTTGAAGCAAAGTTCAGAGTTATGCTCTTTGCAGGCGGCAAAAAAGGCATTTGTTGGGTCGCTTCCGAAGAAGAATATACCGATTTGCTTATCGGCAGATTTGATGATTCTTTGAATGATGAACTTGAAGAATTTACTGATTATATCCGTTCCTTTAACCCCAGACTCGGTAACGAAATCGTTCGCGGCGGTCAGTTTGTTGAAATTCCCGTTCGTCAGCCGCTTTCGGTTATGGTCAGCGACGGTTATGCCGCTATCGGTGACAGCGCGTTTATGACGGTGCCGCTCATCGGCTCGGGCATTGCAAATGCTCTCAAAGCATCAAGAATGCTTGCTGATGCGGTTATTGCCGATAAGAATATGGAATTCACCGCAAAAACTCTCTGGAAATATCAGACAGAGTATTATAAAAAAGTCGGTGCAGGTCTTGCACCTCTTGCCTGCGGCAGAAGAGTTCTTCTCACTCTCACACCTGACGAAATAGATTATTGCTTCAGCAGCGGTATGATTACCGAGAGCGATATCACAATGGGTGCTGATTTTGACAATATGGGCAAGCTTCTTGACGGCGATGCAAAAGACCTTGTCAACAAAATCAAAACTCTTTGCAAGGATCCCGAGCTTGTTAAAAAGCTTATGCCTTGCGCCGCCCAGATCGGCAAAGTTGTTACCGCTTGTGCAATGATGCCCAAGAAATACAACAAAGACAGGGTTCTTGCCTGGTCAAAGGTTTATAATTATTCATTCAAATAAGCAAAAGAAAAGCCACCGTTTTTCACGGTGGCTCTTTTTATTTTAGATAACTCTGAATGTTTTAACCTCAAAGGGCTTGATTGTGAATTCGAAGCCGCTTGCATCGCAGGCAATTTCAGCCTTATCTTCTTCAATCATATTGCATTCGATAACCTTGCTGAAATCAAAGCCGAGGTCAATTCTGCATTTGCCTCTGTTCTGCTCTTCTTCAACAACGCGGATGATATATCCGTTGCCGTCCTGTGCTTTCTTGATTGCGTCGATGATAACGTTTTTCTTATCGGTCTTTGCAATGCTGAAGCCGTCTGCAAGCTTGCCTTCAACTGCGGTTGCATTATATTTTGCAACGGGATCAATGTTGAATGCAAGTGACTTCTGAACGGTTTCGTATCTCCAGTCGTTCTGATGGGGATAGAATGCATAGCGGAAGGTGTTGATGCCGTGGTCACCTGTTCTGTCGGGGCAGGTTGGTGCACGCATAAGAGTTATGCGCATATGGCTGCCGTGGATATCGTAGCCGTATTTGCAATCGTTGATGATACTGCAGCCGTAACCGCCTTCGGAAAGGTCAGCCCATTTGTGAGCGGCAACCTCGTATCTTGTGAGGTCAAAGAGAGTGTTCCAATGTGTGGGTCTCTTAGCCGCACCGTGAGCGATATCATATGTTGCGTCTGTATCCTTAACCGCAACGTCAAAGCCTGCTTTGAGCACCTTGTCGCTTTCGTGCCAGTCAACGGTTGTGTCAAAGATAACGCTTTCGCCGTTCTGGGTGAGAATGATATCCTGAGTGATGAGTGACTTGTGGAAGCGGCGCTTGATTCTGAGAACGGCTCTTACTGCGTTGCTCTCAACAACCTCAATGCTTTCAGCATCTGTGAGCTCCCACATCTTTTTCTGATAGTTGAGCTCAAGGTTCCAGGCGGTTTCGTGGATACACTTGTCAAGAGAAACTGTGAGAACGTTACCCTTGCCTTCAAGAGCTTCACGCTCGTTGATTTTGTCAAAAATGCTTGTGATAACGCCGTTTTCATCAAATTCAACGCGGAGAATTGCGTTTTCGATATATGTTGTGTCTGCCTCAACGGGAGCAAAGGGAGTTTCGCCCTCTTTGAGATAGAAAACCTTGCAACTCAGGGGTTCAAGCACGTCGGGCAGGAATACAAACTTGCCGTCGATATAAGCGCAGGGGAGTGAAAGACCGTCTGCGGCGGTGATATACATACCCTCGGGAACACCCTCAACAGTAACAGGCTCATAGCTTTCGCAACCTGCCATATTCCAAACGGTAACTGTGTTTGCATCAGCCGAAACTGCAGCATTCACAGCGTTCAGAACGTCAGCCTTGACTGCGTTGCCGATTTCGTTCATTATCGCATAATCTCTGCGTGCGTCTTCAAAAACTTCGTGGATTGAAGAGCCGGGAAGAATATCGTGGAACTGGTTGGTCATAAGAATGCGCCAAGCCTTTTCAAGTTCCTCTTTGGGATAGGGCTTGCCGAGATGCTTCTCTGCAAAAACTGAAAGCATTTCGTTTCTTGTGAGCAGATATTCGCCCTTACGGTTGTTCTTCTTGACGAATGCCTGGCTTGTGAATGTACCTCTGTGGTTTTCATATACAAGCTCGCCGTTCCAGACGGGAAGCTCTTTTTCGTGAGGAACAAGAGTTTCAAAGAAATCGTCAACGTGGCCGATTTCTGCCTTGGGCAGACCGGGGAAGTTCTGCAGGCGTCTGCCTCTTTCAAGCATATTTCTTGTGGGACCGCCGCCGCCGTCACCGTAGCCGTACATACCCATTGCGGTGTTGAGCTCGTTCTTGTTGTTGCATTCTTCGTCGAACGTCATCAGCTCGTCAACTCTGAAATGGCAGTTATATGCGGGACGCATAAGGTGAGCGAAAACTCTGTCGCCGTTGTTGCCTTCCCACATAAACATTGAGTAGGGGAACTTTGTTGTGTCGTTATATGAGAGCTTTGAGGTGATGAAGTTTGTCATACCGCAGCCCTTGATAATCTGGGGAAGTGCCCAAGTGAAGCCGAAGCAGTCGGGCAACCAATATGTTTTTGAAACCTTGCCGAATTCCTTTTTGAAGAACTCCGTGCCGTAGAGCACCTGTCTGATGAGAGCTTCACCCGAAGCGATGTTTGTATCTGCCTCAACCCAGACGTTGCCGCAGATATCCCACTGACCGTTAGCAACCTTTTCTTTGATTTTTTCAAAGATTTCGGGGTAATGGTCTTTCATCATCTGATAAAGAACAGCCTCGCTCTGACCGAAGGTCATTTCGGGATACTGGTCCATAAGGGTTGTTACGTTAGTGAATGTTCTTGCGCTCTTGCGGATACTTTCCTGAATTCTCCAGAGCCATGCAACGTCGATGTGGCTGTGACCTGTGAGAATAACTCTGCTCTGTGCGCTCCATTCGATTTCGCTGATTTTCTTGAGGTAATAAGCTCTTGCTTCCTTGACTGACTTTCTGAACTGTTCGGGCTCAAAATCATAGTCAACCATATGCATACTGTCATCAACAGCGGCATAAACCTTTGCTTTGATGTGCTCGTCTTTGATGAAATCAAGAGCGTCAAAAGCAACCGTCAGGTCAAGATAATAGCCCTCTGTGTCTTCGTCGATAATCGCAATATATGTGTTGCCGAAAAGGCATTCCTGATATTTTGCGCCGTCCATGGCTTCGTCGCAGAATTCCATCGAGTCGCAGGTTGCTTCAACTTCAAATGTCAGTACTTCGCCTGCCTTGTGAACACCGAGTTCAACGTCTGTTCTGTCGGGCAGTGATTCTCTGAAAGTGCAACCGCCAACGTATTTGCCGTTGCATTTAACAAGTGCTTCACCGCCAACGGGCAGAACGGCTCTGATTTTGCAGCCGTCCATTTCGGCGGGGATTGTTACGCTTGCCTTGAAAAAGTGAGCCGAATCATAAGCGGCATACCATCTGTCGCCGCATTTTATCTCACTTTTGAAATCTTCCATTTCATAGTGAGTTTCGCAAAACATTCCTCGTGTGTATTCCCAAACAGGGATATCGGTTTTGGCGAGGAAAAAATTCTTTTTAAGCTGTTTGTGCATATCCTTGAGGATGCCGATTTTTAAAGTGCGCATACGAACACTCCTTTCAACAAAATATGATAACATATTTTAATGCATTAAATCAATAGAGAATACAAAATATTCTTAATAAAAATTAAAACCGCAGACTCCGGAGAATCTGCGGTAAAATTATGTATTTTATTTTGTGGGCAGACCGTCTTTGTCATACATACAAGCGGTTTCAATCATAATCTCAATACCTGCGCCGATTGCTTCTTCAACAAGCATATCAACGTTGTCAAGTCTTGTGTGATAGTAACGGGGAGGAGTGGGGTCCATAGCGGCAAAGCCTGTGGACTTGATGCCTCTTTCTGTGAATGCGGCTGCGTCTGAAGCACCGATATAAACGGATTCAAACTTAAGGTCATAGCCGCAGTTTTTGCCTGCATTCTGAACAAGATGCTTAACGCCCCAGTCGTGCTTGACCGTTCCGCTCATATCTCTGTCATAAACTGCCATTGTTTCAAGGTCACGGAAGGTGTCGCAGGCAACAACAACTGTTTCAATTTCTTTGAGCTCTTTTTCGTGAGCCTTGGCATAAGCCTTTGCACCTCTTAAACCTGCTTCTTCCGAACCTGAGCAGATAACAACAAGGTCTGTGTTTTCGAATCTTGTGTCTGTTTCAGCCATAGCCTTTGCAACGCTCATTGCAACGTAGCAACCTGTGAGGTTATCGTTTGCACCGGGAACGCTCTTGAAGGGGTTCTGGAATGCAAGGAAGCCAAGCTGGAAGGGGATGAACACGCAACCGACGATGAAGCCGATGAGATTGAGCACGGGGAACTTATCACCGAGGAAGCCGCAAAGGAGGGCAATAATGAGGTCGGCAACAAGACCCACAACGGCAGGAATGAGAACGAGCTTCATACCGACGCCGCCGAGAAGATAATTGAGAGTCCATTCATACTGGCTGTCAGCGTGACCGACAATGATTAAACGCTTTTTGGTTTCGCCTGAAGCTTTTCTTGTGGCAATCATATTGTGGCTGGGATGACCTATGAAAAGAGGGTCAATGAACTGCTTATACATAAGGAATTCAAGAAGAAGCGGAATGAAGCCGAGAACAACGAGGATAAGAGAAATCCAGGGGCTTACAAAACGGTTGACAAAAACGCTTGCAACGGCGCAGGCAACGGTGAAGGGGATAAAGCCCATAAATGCCTGACGGTGAACCTTGAATTCTTCAATCTTCACGTCGTCGCAATATTTTTTCATTTCTTTTGCCATCAGCTCCTGAGCCTTGAGCTCTTCGGGTGAGCCGGGCTGACGGGGACCGATTTCGTTGCAGATACGGGTGATACCCTTGACGCTGAATTTTGAGAGCTTTTTGATATCAAAATTCTGGCTGTATTCGAGTGCGGTTTTCATTTTTTTGTTCCTCCTGAATTGATTATAAGCTGTAAACACCTGACTGCAGAACTGCATATTCGGTGTTTTTTACTCTGAAATATTTGAGAACGGGTTCGTTGAAAAGGCAATAATCGGCAACGTTATAGTTTGATAAATCAATGGTTCTGATTTTGTAGGAATAAGCGTTGCAGATGAAAAGCTTGTTATCATAAACCGAAATCGCCACAGGTCGGCAGAAGGTTTTATCTTTTGTGCTGCCAACACGGAATTCGATGCGGCTGTGCTTAACGGAATAATTGATGATTGCGTTTGATTCGGGCACAACAAACCAGAGGTCGGCTCCGTTAACGGCAGGTGAACAGGCAGGATTTTCAAGGTATTCAACGGTTGATTCCGTTATAACCTCGCCTGCGGCACCGAGAACAATGAGCTTGCCGTCGGCATAAGAAATAGCCCTTGTGCCGGCTGAAAGATTAACAACGTCGCAGGTAACGAAGTTGCCCAATATTCTAGCAACGTCAAAAATGCATTCGCCGAATTTCAGTCTGATATATGTAGGCACGGAAATTCTGTCAAAAACGTCAATTTCCTGATTGTAGCAATAAAATGCAATCGCTTCGTTGCCGTTTTTCAGCTTTTCTTTGCAGGCATATGCAAAGCCGCGCTCAACGGGAAAAATATCGAGAAGGTCTGCATTAAAAAGTTTCTGCACGGTAATTGCCTCCGGGAATTAATATAAAGCCCCGCCAAGCCGTATGCAGCCGATTGTAACCTGCTCTTTAGCAGGTGGGTGCGTCCCGACAGTCTCTCGCTCCCTTCGTCCGCGCGAAGGCGGGAGGTCTGCAATCCTCATCATCGGAGAAAAAGCTCCCTATTATTACGTGTTGGGTTACATATAGACTGCATTTTATCGCACAAGGCAGGGGTTTGTTTTTAGTTAAGAGTGATTAGTGAGCGAACGGTTTGATTATTCGGCTTCTTCTTCAAAGTCAAACATTTCTGCAAGTCTTTCTTCAAAAGCTGCGCCGACTTCGTTGAATTCGTCATCGTCTTCAATGGGGCAGAGATAGGTTTCGCCTTTTTCTTCCTGCACCTTTAGAATAATCAGTTCGTTATCTTCGTCTGTGATTTTATCGGGGCTTTCGGGCAGGGGAAGCAGAGCAACGTATTTGCCGCTGTCTGTTTCGATTCTGTCAAGCTCTTCAAAAACGTGTTCTTTGCCGTCTTCGTCAACAATGCTGACAATATCGGGTGTGTATTCTTCCATATTATTTAACTTCCTTTCAATATCATACCTATTTATTTTAACCCGAAATTTAACGTTAGTCAATAGAAAATCTTCAGATAACGAAGAATTTCACCATTTGTTCAAATGTGATAAAAGTTATAAACATTCTTGTGAAAAACTATTGACAAATCATATAAATTATGCTATTTTAAAATCGAGGAAAGGAAATGAAGTTAAACCTCACATTAACTCCCAAGTCATTTGAAAGCGTGAAAAAAGACAGTTAAAATCTTGAACTAAAGCTTCAAAAATTCAAAACTCGGGCAAATGTGAAAGCTTCATCGCAAACCCTCTTGACCATATATTCATCAGTCAAAGGTCAAATAGTTTGTCAAAGAGAATAAAGAAAGGCGGCGATACCGATGTACCCTGCAGTTTCATCGCTCACAGCCGCAGTTACCGAATCCTGATTTGGCGGATTTAAAGGTGAACTCAGCACGTCAACTGTAATGATCCTCTTAAACCGCAATTTTAACAGATTTGAATGTTTTATGATTCGGAAAGCGGTTGTGAGCACAGTTACAATTGAATAATTTATAAAATCTGACCGTGTTAATAAACACGGTCTTTTTGCGTTTGTCGGCTATACCGTTCCGTTCCGTAAAGGCAATTCGATAAATATCAATATATATTAAATATTTAATTTTAATATTGAAATATATTTCCATATATGCTATACTAAACCGTTATTGAAAGGAATGATAGCCTGTGAAACGAAAGAAGTGGGTTGTTGCGGGGTGCGACAAAGATTTTGCCGCGCAGATTGCCGATGAGCTCTGCGTTGATCCTTTTGCCGCATTGCTTGTAACATCCAGAGGCTTTGATAATATTGATGATATTGATGCTTTCTTTGATGAGGATGCGCCCTTTGCCCTTGATCCTCTTTCAATCAAAGATATGGATAAGGCTGCAGAACGCATCAACAGAGCGATTGACGATTATGAAATGATATGCGTTTTCGGCGATTACGATGCCGACGGTGTTACAGCAACGGCTCTGCTCTATTCTTATCTTGAAGCAAGAGAAGCCAACGTTATTTATTATATCCCCGACAGAATAAGCGAGGGCTACGGTCTTAATATCGGTGCCATTGAGGAGCTTGCAGACAGGGGAGTTAAGCTGATAGTTACCGTTGATAACGGTGTTTCGGCTATTGAAGAAGCAAAACGTGCGAAAGAACTCGGTATAACTCTTATTGTTACCGACCACCATAAGGTCGGTGAAATCCTGCCCGAGGCTGAAGCGGTTGTTGACCCTCACAGAGATGATTGCCCCAGCAGCTTCAAAGAGATGAGCGGTGTGGGCGTTGCGTTCAAGCTTGTTTGTGCACTTGAGGGCGGTGCAGACGATATGCTGATTGAAGAATACGGTGACCTTGTTGCGCTCGGCACCATCGGCGACGTTGTTACTCTTACGGGTGAAAACAGAATAATGGTGCGCAGAGGTCTGCGCCTTATAAACGATGAACCAAGACCCGGTATTGCGGCTCTGCTGGATGCCGCCGGTGTCGGTGATAAGCCGTTCAATGCATCTTCGGCGGCTTTCACGGTTTGCCCCAGAATCAATGCGGCGGGCAGAATGGGTTCGGCAAAGAAAGCTCTTGATCTTCTTCTTTGCTATGATGAAAACGAAGCGGCAGAGCTTGCTTCGGAAATCAATTCAATGAATGCACAGCGCCAGAAAACTGAAACCGATATTTTTGCAGGTGCGGCTGAAATGCTTGCAACAACAGATATTGCAAATGATAAAATCATCGTTGTTGACGGTGAGGGCTGGCATCAGGGCGTTATCGGTATTGTTGCGGCGAGAATAACCGAACGCTACGGCAGACCCTGCATTGTTATTTCGCGTGACGGCGAAACTGCGAAGGGCTCGTGCAGAAGCGTTGAAGGCTTCTCGATTTATAATGCGATTGAAGCCGTTTCGGATTGCCTTGAACATTTCGGCGGACATACTCTTGCCGCAGGTATCGGAATCCGTTCTTCAAAAATTCCTGAATTCAGAAAGCGCATCAATCAGTATGCGGCTGATATTGAAATGCCTTTTGCCCTGCAGAAAATCGATTGCAGGCTTCAGCTTTCGTCAATCAGCCTTGATTTGCTTTCTTCCATTGCGGTTCTTGAGCCTTTCGGCTCAGGCAATCAGCAGCCTTGCTTCGGCATTTTCGGAGTAAGGATTGATGATTATTCAGCAATTTCAGAGGGTAAGCACGTGAGAATGTCCGTTTCCAAAAACGGCACAAGGGCAGGCGTTGTTTTCTTCGGTATGCCCGAAAAACGCTTCCCGTTTGATAAAGGCGATATTGTTGACCTTGCGGTTAATCTTGACAAAAATTTCTTTAACGGTGAAACAAGAGTTTCGGTTATTGTCAGAGGTATCAGACCCTCACAGACCGTTGAAGAAAAAGTGCTTGCCGCAATCAGTCTTAATGATAAATTAACAAGGGGCGAAAAACTCACAGCCGAGCAGGCAAAGCAGCTTCTGCCCTCGCGCGAGCTTGAGGTTGCCGTTTTCAAAAGTATCAAGGCAAAGCCGCTCAAGGATAATTATGCCGAAATGCTTTGCGTGCGCCTTGGTGATGACGGCTCGAAGCTTGCGTCAATCATAACTGTTATTGACGTTATGCTTGAAATGGGTATTCTTGCCGCAGATGAAGAAAACAGAATTTACGTTCCCGAGAATCCTCCGAAGGTAAATCTTGAGGATTCACAGATAATCAAGAAAATCAAAAAATATATCTAATTTCCAATCAGGTGATTATATGAACGATCTCAACACAACCGTAACTTTATACGACACTCCCGAAGAATGCTTTGAAGCTTTGCTTGCAAGGATTTCAAAAACATATTCCGAGGAAGAAATTCAGCGCGTAAAAAAAGCTTATGACATTGCCAATGAAGCTCACGCAGGGCAGAAGCGTCTTTCGGGCGAGCCTTATATTATGCATCCGCTGAACGTTGCCCTCGTGCTTTCAAAGCTCGGTATGGATGAAGCTTCGGTTGTTTCGGCTATTCTTCACGATACCGTTGAAGATACGAAGCTGACTTACAATGACGTTAAATCGCTTTTCGGTCAGACTGTTGCCGACCTTGTTGAGGGTGTTACAAAAATCGGCAAGGTTCCTCTGCAGACCAAAGAGGAACAGCAGGCAGAGAATATCCGCAAAATGCTGCTTGCAATGTCAAGAGATATAAGAGTTATCATCATCAAGCTTGCAGACAGGCTTCATAATATGCGTACCCTTATGTTCAAACCCGAACAAAGACGCAGAGAGATTGCTCTTGAAACGATTGAAATTTATGCTCCGATTGCTCACCGCCTCGGTATCAGACCGATCAAAGAAGAGCTTGAAGACCTTTCAATCAGCTATCTTGACCCTGTTGCCTATCACGAAATTGAAGAAAACCTTGAAGCCCAGAGCCGTTCAAGAAACGAATATCTTGAAGAGGTTAAGACAAGAATCAACGAGCGCATTCAGACCCTTGTTTCGGGTGCGCAGGTCAGCGGCAGAATCAAATCCGTTCACGGCATTTACAGAAAGATGTATATGCGCAACAAGAACTTTGACGAGATTTACGATATCTATGCCGTACGCATTATCGTTGAATCGGTTATCGATTGCTATAACTGCCTTGGCGTTATTCACGATATGTTCAAACCCATTCCCGGCAGATTCAAGGATTATATCTCAACCCCCAAGCCCAATATGTATCAGTCGCTTCATACCACCGTTCTCGGCAAAGAGGGTATTCCCTTTGAAGTTCAGATAAGAACCTGGGATATGCACCACACCGCTGAATACGGTATCGCGGCTCACTGGAAATATAAGCTCGGTGTTAACGGTACTCAGAAGTTTGAGGAGCGTCTTGCATGGATAAGACAGCTTCTTGAAAGCCAGAGCGACAGCGAAAACGTTGAGGATATCGTTTCAACAATCAAGAGCGATCTTGTGCCCGAAGAAGTGTTTGTTTTCACGCCCAAGGGTGACGTTTTCAACCTGCCTATGGGTGCAACGGTTATTGACTTTGCTTATGCAATTCACTCCGCAGTCGGCAACAAAATGGTCGGCGCAAAGGTTGACGGCAGAATCGTGCCACTCGATTATAACGTTAAGACAGGCGAAATTGTTGAGGTTATAACCTCATCGGCACAGGGTAAGGGTCCGAGCCGTGACTGGCTCAAGATTGTCAAAACCAGCCAGGCAAGAGCAAAAATCAGACAGTGGTATAAAAAAGAAAAACGCGACGAAAACATCATCGAGGGCAGAAACGAAGTTGAAAAAGAATTCAAGCGTAACTTTATTCGCCTGAATGATGAGCAATATGAGGAGTTCATTCTCAAAATCGCAGAGCGCCAGCATTGCAAAACGCTCGACGATTTCTATGCGGCAATCGGTTACGGCGGAATTTCGCTTATGCGAATGATGCCCAAAATCAAAGAGGATTACGCAAAGCTCACAAAGGCTGAGGAACCCGTAATCACAATCACTCCCGTCAAGAAGAAAACAAAGAGCAACGAGGGCGTTGTTGTTGAGGGCATTGATAACTGCCTTATCAAATTCTCGCGTTGCTGTAACCCTCTGCCCGGTGACGATATCATCGGCTTCATAACAAGAGGTCACGGTGTTTCCGTGCATACCCGTAACTGCACAAACGTGCCTGCCGATATTTCTAAAGCAGGTGAGCCCGAAAGATGGGTTACCGCTTATTGGGATAACAGCACAAAAGAAGATTTCAAGTGCACACTTTCTCTTTTCTGCCTTAACAGAATCGGTATGCTTGCCGATATTTCAAGTCTGCTGGCAGGTATGAGAATTATGATTAACGATTTGTCCACCCGTAACACTAAAGACGGCAGAGCTATCATTATGGTTACCGTTTCGGTCAACGGCGTTGAGCATCTCAATTCACTCGTTGCAAAGCTTCAGAAGGTTGAAGGTGTTTTGACCATCGAGCGCAGCGGCGTTTAAAATCGGAGTATAACTATGCGTGCAATAATTCAGCGTGTTAAAAATTCAACCGTTACCGTTGACGGTGAGATAAAAGGCAGCATCGACAAGGGATATAACGTTCTGCTCGGTGTTATGAATGGCGACGGTGAGGCGCAGGCGGATTTGCTTGCTTCCAAGATTGCCAAACTGCGTGTCTTTGAAGATGAAAACGGAAAAATGAATAAAAGCGTTCTCGATATCGGCGGCGGAATTCTTGTTATTTCGCAGTTCACTCTGTGTGCCGACATCAAAAAGGGTAACCGCCCCTCGTTCACCGATTCCGCACCGCCTGCGGAGGCTGACAGACTCTATCAGTATTTCTGCGAATGTCTGCGCCGGAACGGTGTTGAACAGGTTGAAACAGGTGTTTTTGCGGCGGATATGCTCGTTGACATTGCAAACGACGGCCCCGTAACAATTATGATGGATACCGATATCTGGGATAAGAAGGCATAAATTATGAAAATAACAAAAGTTGAACTCGGTCACGAGATTTTTGCAAATTGCTACGTTCTCACCGATGAAGCATCGGGCGAGAGCGCAATCGTTGACCCTGCATATTTCAATGCCGATATCAGGCAGGCGTTTTATGATGCAGGCGCAGAAAACATAAAATATATTCTGCTCACCCACGGACATTTTGACCATATCTTCGGTGTGGCGGGTCTTAAAGAGGCGAGCGGAGCAAAGGTTGTTATTCACGAAAAGGATGCAGGTCATCTGCTTGATTCTTCAAAAAGCCTTGCAGACGGCAACTTTCCTGAGGAGCAGATTCCCGTTGTTGCGGATATAACCGTTAAAGACGGCGATAAGCTTTATCTCGGCGAAGAAGAAATAACCGTTATGAATACTCCCGGTCACACAATGGGCAGCGTTTGCTATATCATTGAGAAAGACCGCGTTATTATCAGCGGTGATACACTTTTCTGTATGACCGCAGGCAGAACGGATTTCTTTGACGGAAGCGAAGAAATGATGATTGATTCGCTCAAAAGGCTCATTGCTCTTGAGGGCGATTACAGGGTGCTTCCGGGTCACAACCGTGAAACTACCCTTGAGAGAGAAAGAACACGTAACTGGTATATCAGAAGGATGGTAAAATAAGTGATATTAAGAATTTTCGGGCACGATTTTCATTATGAATGTGAAAATCTTTGCAGGGTCTGGTTCCCCAACGAAAAAATTAATATAGTCTATGATGACGTCGGCGAGGATGCAAAAGAGGTTGTTACCTGTTGCACCCCCGTTGAGGGCGGCAATAAGCTTGAGGTTTTTATGAGCCTTGACGGCAAAGAAAAACAGCTTGAAGCCGTTGTTACCGCTCCCGAAAGCGAGCTTCGCGATAAAAGCGAGCTTAAAACCGCACAGCTTATTTTTGAAGCTATGTCGGAGCTTACGGGCTACACTCCTCCCTGGGGTGTGCTCACGGGTGTGCGTCCCTCAAAGCTGATGCTCAGACTCATTGCAGATATGGGCGAAGAAGCGGCTATGAATTATTTTCTCGGCAGTCTTCTTGTCAGCCCCGAGAAGGCAAAGCTTGCAAACACCGTTGCAAAGGCAGAAGAAGAAATTGTTAACCTTTCGGATAAAAATTCCTTCAGCCTTTACGTTTCAATCCCGTTTTGCCCCACAAGGTGCAGCTATTGCTCGTTTGTTTCGCATTCCATTGCAAATTCAAACGCAAAAAAGATGCTGCCCGAATACCTCGAAAAGCTTGGCGAAGAAATTGCGCTCACAGGTGCGGTGGCTTCGGAGCTTGGCTTGAAGCTTGAGAGTGTCTATTTCGGCGGCGGCACACCCGGTGTGCTTGAAGCTCCGCAGATGGACAGGCTTCTGAGTGAGATTGAAAATAATTTTGACCTCTCAACCGTTCGTGAATATACGGTTGAAGCAGGCAGACCCGATACGATAACTCCCGAAAAGCTTCGTGTGCTGAAGCTTCATAACGTTGGCAGAATCAGCATAAATCCTCAAACGTTCAATCAGCGCACGCTTGAGCTTATCGGCAGAAACCACAGCGTTGAGCAGTCGCTCAAAGCGTATATGCTTGCAAAAACTTACGGCTTCAGGAGCATCAATATGGATCTGATTGCAGGTCTGCCCGATGAAACTTTTGAGGATTTTGCCGCAAGCGTTGACACCGCCGTTGCTCTTGCACCTGAAAACATAACCGTGCACACCCTTGCACTCAAACGCTCCTCGGAGCTTAACGCTTCGGGCGCAGGCGTTGCAAACGGCAACGTGGCAAAAAGAATGCTTGAATATGCTTCGAATGCTCTCACGGGCAGGGGATACGCACCTTATTATATGTATCGCCAGAGCAAATGCGTCGGCAACCTTGAAAACGTTGGATGGTGCCTTGACGGTCACGAATGCCTTTATAACGTTTTTATGATGGAAGAATGCCACAGCGTGCTTGCGGTTGGCGCGGGTGCAGTCACAAAACTGCGTGAACCTGACGGCACAAATATCGAGCGTATTTTTAATTATAAATATCCTTATGAATATATATCGGGCTTCGATAAAATTACGGAGCGCAAAAACGGAATAAAGAGCTTTTATTTGTCATACTAAAAAATATAGGTGATGAATATGTTTAGTTCCGAAAAAATAACTTTCAGCAAAATCAATAAGCTTGCGCTCGAGCCGAAAGAATTTCTGAACCGATGCACCGCTGATTATGCGGCGGCGGTCAGAGAAGCGGCTCAGACGGTTATGAAGACCGAAAATAAAAATATCATTGCGCTTGCAGGCCCGAGCTCTTCGGGCAAAACAACAACGGCTTCGATGCTTGCAAAGGCTGTCGGTGAGTGCGGCGCAAAGGCGTATATCGTTTCGCTTGACGATTTTTATTATTCTCACAGCGAGAATAAATACCCCCTTGATGAAAACGGCAAGCCCGATTACGAAAGCGTTGATGCGCTTGACATTGAGCGCATTGACAGATGCTTTGCCGAGCTTTCCGAAAAGGGTGAAAGTGCACTGCCTGTTTTTGATTTTATGCAGGGTGAACGCATTGACGGTGCAAGAAAAATCACCCTTGAAAATAACGACGTTATCATCGTTGAGGGGCTTCACGCGCTGAATCCCGTTATAACGTCAAGTCTTGGCGAAAACAACGTTTTCAGAATGTACGTTAGTGTTTCTTCGCGTGTTTATGATAACGTTGGGAGCGTGCTTCTTTCAAAACGCAACCTGCGTCTTATACGCAGAACGGTGAGAGATAACCAGTTCAGAGCAACCTCGCCCGAACGTACCTTTGAGATATGGCAGAGCGTTATGAGGGGAGAGGACAGATATCTTTTTCCGTTTGAGAATCTGGCTGATATCAGGCTGAATTCTTTTCACCCCTGCGAGCCTTGTGTGCTTGCACCGCAGGCAATTCCCTTGCTTCAGAATGTCAGGGGCGAATATGAGGCGGACGCGCGTCTTCTGGCTGAAAAATTAAGTTTATTCACAAAAACGGAAAAATCACTTCTGCCCGCGGATTCTCTTTTGCGAGAGTTTACGGGTTGATAAGATAAAGGAGAGTGAGCCCTGTGGCTACAGAAAAAAAACAATCGGTGCTTAACGGCGCTATGGTTCTGATGTTTGGCGTTATTCTTGTAAAGCTCATCGGCGTTTTATTCAAAATTCCTCTTACAGACCTTGTCGGCTCTGTCGGCAGAGGCTATTTCAGCTCTGCATATGAGGTTTATACCCCCATTTTTGCAATTTCAATGGCAGGTCTGCCCGTTGCGGTTTCAAGAATGGTTGCCGAAAACGTTGCACTTGAAAGGTTCAGAGAAGCAAGAAACGTTTTCAAGGTTTCACAGCGAATCTTTCTTATCGTTGGTCTTGTTGGCACGGCGATTCTTTTTCTTGCCGCTTATCCTTACACTCATTTAATTGCAGGCGTAAGCTCAAAGAGTCTGCCTGCAGTTTTGTGCGTTGCTCCTTCAATCTTCTTCTGCTGCTATATGTCGGCTTACAGAGGCTATTACGAGGGTCTGCGCAATATGACTCCCACCGCAATTTCGCAGGTTGTTGAAGCTCTCGGCAAGCTTGTTATCGGTCTTTTACTTGCAAAAGTTGTTGTTTCAACAGGTATCAGCCAGTATGAAGCCGGTATGAGCGCTTCGGGTGACGTTGCGGCAACCGTTTTCGGCACAGAGGTTACAAGCTCAATTGAAGCAAACAGCGTTATTGCTCCTCTTGCTGCGGCAGGTGCTGTTCTCGGTGTTACAGTCGGCTCAATCTTAAGCAACGCTTTCCTTATGATTTATTACAAAATCAAGGGTGACGGCTTCACAAGAGTTCAGCTTGTCAACTCTCCCAAATCGCGTGACGGCAGTGTGCTTGCAAAAGAAATGATCAGAATTGCGATTCCTATGGTTGTGAGCGCACTTATTCTGAACATAACAAACCTTATTGACACAATCACAATTCAGGCAAGACTTGCTTCAGCTCTTGAAAGCGATTTCAACACCGTTTTTGCTATGCACGAAGCGGCAATGACAAAGGCTGTGAGCCTTTCAAGACTTGATATTTCAAACAAACCCGAGGTTGTAAAATATCTCTGGGGTGCTTACGGCTCGGCACTTGATTTCAGAAATCTTATCCCCACAATCACCGTTCAGCTTGGTGTAAGCGCTCTGCCTGCTCTTGCGGCGGCATGGGCTGTTAAGGATAAGAAAAACGTTACCTCAACAATCGAAACCGTTATCAGAATCGGTATGCTTATGGCTCTGCCTGCAGGTATCGGTATGGCTTCTCTTGCAGAGCCCATTCTCACCGTTATTTACGGCAGAGGCAATTTCTCGGATACAATTCCCGTTGTTGTTCCCATTATGACTGCTTACGGTCTTGCAACCTTTGTTATGGCTATTTCAACACCCGTAACGAATATGCTTCAGGCAATCGGCAGAACGGATATTCCCGTTAAATCGGTTGTTGTTGGCGCGATCTGCAAGCTTACCTGTAACTTTATCCTTGTAGGTAACCCCAAGTTCAACGTTTACGGTGCGGTGGCAGGTACAATCCTTTTCTACGTTGTTATCGTTTCCTGCAACCTCATCTCGCTTATCAAATATGCGAAAGTTAAAATTAACTGGAGCTCGGTATTCTTCAAGCCCTTTATCTGTGCGGCACTCTGCGGTCTGACTGCGTTCACTTCAAACGCACTTCTCAACAAGATTTTCCCTGCAGATACTTCACAGAGCATTCTCAATATGGGAACGGTTTCAATGGTTATTGCCGTTGGCCTTGCAGTTATTGTTTACGTTATTTCGCTTCTTCTTTTCAAGGCGGTTGCACGCGAGGACGTTTGCGCATTGCCCAAGGGAGAAAAAATTGCAAAAGCCCTTGAAAAATACGGACTTTTGGGTTAAAATAATTTTCAGAGATTTCCGGAGAAGAAAAAAATGGTTGATTTTATTCAGAAAGACTGTTATAATATCAAAGACCTTATTGACATTATCCGCCTTTTGAGAGAGCCCGGCGGTTGCCCGTGGGATGCAAAGCAGACTCACGAAAGCATCAAGAAAAATCTCATTGAAGAAACCTATGAGGTTATTGAGGCTGTCAATAAAGACGATAAAGAGCTTCTGTGCGAAGAGCTCGGTGATTTGCTTATGCAGGTTGTTTTTCACGCGCAGATGGAAACCGAAGCAGGTGTTTTCAATTTTGACGACGTGGCAAACGGCGTTTGCAAAAAGCTTGTTGAGCGTCATCCTCACGTTTTCGGTGAGGTTACCGTCAGCGGTGTTGAGGACGTTCTCACAAATTGGGATGCAATCAAGAAAAAAACAAAAGGTCAGAAAACAACGTCAGATTCAATGTTTTCCGTGCCCCGCGAGTTGCCTGCGCTTATGCGTGCAACAAAGCTTCAGAAGAAGGCGGCTGATATCGGTTTTGATTGGCCCGAAGTGAGCGGTGCTCTTGATAAGCTTGAAGAAGAAATTGCAGAGCTTCGCGCGGCTATAGACAATAACGATGAGGCAAACGTTAACGAAGAACTCGGTGACCTCCTTTTCTCAGCGGTTAACGTTTCAAGATTCGTCAAGGTTGATGCTGAGGAATCTCTCACAGCTGCGAGCGATAAATTCCTTGCACGCTTCACAGAGGTTGAAAAGCTCGCAAACGAGCGAAACATTGATATGATGAATTCATCTCTTGAGGAGCTTGATGCTCTTTGGGATGAAGTCAAGGCAAGGTCAAAGAATTAATTACGGATATGAATACCCACGGTATTTGTAGATAGAAAAACAAAAGAATGGAGTACAAAACAATGAATAAGACAGAACTCGTAAACGCAATCGCAAAGAACGAAGGCATCGAAAAGAAGTGCGCTGAAAAGGCAGTTAACGCTGTTGTTGCAGCTATCACAGATGCTCTTGCAGCAGGCGAAAAGGTTCAGCTCGTTGGCTTCGGCACATTCGAAGTTCGTGAACGCGCAGAAAAGACAGCTCGCAACCCCAGAACAGGCGAAGCTATCACAGTTGCAGCAACAAAGGTTCCCGCTTTCAAGGCTGGCGCTGCTCTCAAGGATAAGGTTGCTAAATAATTAAACTTTTGTTTAATCGAGGCTGTCTGAAAAGGCAGCCTCTTGATTTTAGAGGTCAATATGAGATTAGATAAATATTTAAAAGTTTCCAGAATTATCAAAAGAAGAACCGTTGCAAACGAAGCTTGCGATGCAAAGCACGTAACGGTTAACGGCAAGGTTGCAAGAGCGTCTTATGACGTTAAGGTCGGTGACGTTATTGAAATCACCTTTGGTAACAACACAAGCCGTTTTGAGGTGCTCAACGTTTCTGAACACGCAACAAAAGAATCGGCGGCACTTATGTTCAAGCAGTTATAATTAATCCTTCACGTTCATATCATTTAGTGATAATAAACGTGGAGGTATTTTTTATGGCTGAAGAAAAAAAGACGGCAATGCCGCATAACCTTGTGCTTGAGGACAGACGTCTGCTGACTCTTTCGGGTGTTTCGGACGTTGATAGCTTTGACGAAGAAACAGTTGTTGTTTTCACGGATATGGGCGAGCTGACAATCAGAGGTGCAGATTTGCATATCAACCGCCTGAGCGTTGAAATCGGCGAGCTGACCGTTGAGGGCAAAATCTCGGCTCTGATTTATTCGCAGGATTCCGCACCGAAAGGCGGATTTTTCAGCAGGGTGTTCAGATAAATGGAATATATTCAGGGCATTTCCACCCAGACAACTCTGTTTTTATATTCGCTCGCTCTCGGCTTTGGGCTGGGTGTTATCTATGACGTTTTCAGAACTCTGCGAATGTTTGTGCCGCGTATAAAATGGCTGACGGTTACGGCAGATATTCTGTATTTTACACTGTGCGGAGTGATAAGCTTTTTCTTTGTGCTCGTTACCGACGAGGGCAAACTGCGCGTTTATACGGTGCTCGGGATAATGCTTGGCTGGTGCATCTGGTATTTCTCTTTCGGTGTGCTTGCAATGAAAATCAGCTCTGCCGTTGTGAAGGGGATTAAACGCTTTTTTTCGCTGATTTCAAAGCCTGTCAAGCTGATTTTCAGAAAATTAATCCGTCTTGCACGCAAAACACGCTCATTTTTTAAAAAAACTGCAAGAAAATCTGTAAAAAAATCAAAATTTATCTTGCAAAAACGTAAGGGGATAGTGTATAATCTTTATGGTTATATCTATAAGTATAAAGTTTTAAATAAAAATATTAAAAATAAAGGAAATAAAGATGAGTGCAGTTAAAGTAAAAGAAAAAAAGAGAAGCATTCTCCTCGCGGTTCTTCTTGTTGCGCTTGTGTGCTATTTCATTGCAACTTTAATCAGTGTTAAGACCAAGGTCAAGGCGCAAGAAAAAGCGAATATCGCTTCGCAGCAGACCCTTCAGCATATAGTTGACGATAATGCCGATAAGGCAGACAGGCTCGCTAACGGCGATGAAGATGAAAATATCGAACGCATCGCAAGAGAGCAATACGATTACGCAGACCCTGATGAAAGAGTATACTACGATTCAACAGACTGATAAGCTGAATCGAGGAATATATTTATTAAAAACGGAAGGATTTCTTATTTTATGCAAATCGAAGAAGGCGCAATAGTCAGCGGCAAAGTTACAGGCTTAACGGATTTCGGAGCTTTTGTTGAGCTCGAAGGCGGCAAAACAGGAATGATTCACATTTCTGAGGTTGCTCCCAACTATGTTAAGGATATCAAAGAGCATCTCAAGGTCGGTCAGGAAGTAAAGGCAAAGGTTATCACTGTTTCACCTGAGGGCAAAATCAGTCTTTCAATCAGAAAGCTTGCTGATCAGCCCAAAGAAAAAGAACAGCGTCAGCCTCAGCAGCAAAGACCTCAGCGTCCCAGACCTGACAGACGCCCTGCTCCCAATGTCTGGAACGGTCAGAAGTCCGCACCTTCCGGTGGTGAAAAGCAGTCATTTGAAGATATGATGGCACGTTTCAAGCAGGTCAGCGATGAAAAGATGACCGACCTGAAAAGAGCCGATTCAAAAAGGGGCAGTATGGGCTACTCCCGCAGAGGTTCAAAGCAATAAGCCAAGCATATATCAAAAGGGGGGCTTATGCCCCCTTGTTTTTTTGGAGGCAGTTTTATGCGCGAGGTTGACGTTAAGCTCGTTGAGCAAACGGTCAGGGATTTATGCATCGAGGCAAACAAGGTTTTGCCCCTTGACCTTGAAAAGAGAATAACCGAGTGCGGCGCATGCGAAGTTTGCGAACTGCCCAAAAGCATTATGGCAACTCTCAAAGATAATCTCAATGCCGCAAGAGAGATGGATATTCCCATCTGTCAGGACACAGGTATGGCGGTTATTTTTGCAGAAATCGGACAAGACGTTCATTTTGTGGGCGGCGGCTTTGAAGCGGCGGTCAACAGCGGTGTTGCAAGGGGATATACCGAGGGTTATCTGCGTTGCAGCGTTGTGGCAGACCCTTTGCGCAGAGTCAACACAGGCAACAACACACCTGCCGTTATCCACACAAGAATCGTTGACGGTGATAAGGTTAAAATCACCGTTGCACCCAAAGGCTTCGGCAGCGAGAATATGAGCTGTCTTAAAATGTTAACACCTGCCGCCACGGCAGATGATATAATCGATTACGTTGTTTCGGTTGCAAAAACCGCAGGCAGCAACCCTTGCCCTCCGATGGTGCTCGGTGTTGGTATCGGCGGCACGTTTGAGCAATGCGCTCTGCTTGCAAAAACGGCTCTTTGCAGAAACATCAGCGATAAAAACAGCGATGAATTCTATTCTTCGATGGAAGAAAAGATTCTTGAAAAAGTTAATAATCTTGATATCGGGCCTCAGGGTTTTGGCGGCAAAACAACCGCCCTTGCCGTTATGATTGAAGCCCGACCCACTCACATTGCAGGCTTGCCCGTTGCCGTAAATGTGGGTTGCCACGTCACAAGGCATAAATCAGCGGTTATCTGATTGCCGTTTTTGCCCTGTTTTAGTCGGAATACGGTTAGATTTGTGAATTTTTTATAACATTTATTTAAAAAATCATAAAAACCCTTTATTTTTTTGTGAATATATGCTATAATTTAGTTGAGGATAAACCTCAATGCTAAATAAAGGGGATGACTGTATGAAGATTACAATCACAGGCCGCAAATGTTCACCCAGAGAGTCTTTCAAGGAACACGCCGAAAAGAAGCTTGCAAAAGTTGAAAAGTTTTTCGGTGCCGAAGCAGAGGCAAAGGTGACGGTAACTGTTGAAAAGTCATCACAATCGGTTGAGATTACCGTTAACAACAACGGTATGGTATTCAGAGCTCAGGAAAGAGCCGAGAATATGAACGAAGCGCTTGACAAATGTGTTGACACCCTTATCAGACAAATCAGAAAAAACAAAACACGCATTGAAAAGAAGCTGCGTGCAGGCAACTTTGAAGCTTTTGCCGATGAGCCAGCAGTTTCGGAAGAGGTTGATTTTGAGCTTGTGAGAACAAAGAACGTTGCTCTCAAGCCGCAGTCGGTTGAAGAAGCAATTCTTCAGATGAACCTCATCGGTCACCAGTTCTACGTTTTTCTTAACGAAGAAAGCGGCGACGTTAACGTTGTTTACAGACGCAACGATTCGGGTTACGGTCTTATCGCACCTGAAATCGAATGATTTGTTTGGCTGATTAATTTTAAAAATTCGGGCGGGAATCTTAATCGGTTCCCGCCTTTTGTATGATACTTTATTTAGCAGGAGTTATCTGATGAAAATTAATTTTGTTATTCCTTGCCTTCTCGGTATGGAATCTTTGATTGCAAACGAACTCAAAGACCTTGAGGCAGAAAACGTTATCAGCGAAAACGGCAGAGTTCTTTTCAGCGGTGATGAGAATATTCTTGCCCGTGTTAACATCTGTTCACGCTTTGCAGAGAGAGTTCAGATTCTTGTGGGCTCATTTGAAGCAAGAAGCTTTGAAGAGCTTTTTCAGGGCACCAAGGCTCTTCCGTGGGAAGAATGGATAGGTTCGCTTGATGCATTTCCCGTTAAAGGTTATTCAATAAATTCAGCTCTTTTCAGCACCCGTGACTGCCAGGCAATCATCAAAAAGGCGGTTGTTGAAAGGCTCAAGGCAAAATATCAGATTCAGTGGTTTGAAGAAACAGGTCCCGTTCATCAGATTCAGTTTTCGATTATGAAGGACAAGGTTTCGCTTCTTATCGATACCTCGGGTATGGGTCTTCATAAGAGAGGTTATCGCCTTGATGCAAACGGTGCTCCTATCAAAGAAACTCTTGCGGCGGCTCTTTGCTCGCTTTCACATCTCCGTCCTTATCACAAGCTTTATGACCCTATGTGCGGCTCGGGAACAATTCTCATTGAGGGCGCGCTAATGGCGGCTAATAAAGCTCCGGGTCTTAACAGAAGCTTCTCGGCCGAGAGATTCGGTGTTATTCCCAGAAACGTCTGGAACGAAGAACGCGAGAGAGCAAGAAGCCTTGAAAGACCGATAGATGATTTTGAGGGCTTCGGCTCTGATATTGATCCGAAGGCACTTGAAATTGCAAAAATGAACGCTCACAGAGCAGGCGTCAGCTCAAAGCTGAATTTCAGCCTTTGCGACGTTGCGGATTTCAAACCGCTGACTGATAAAGGCACGCTCATCTGCAATCCTCCTTACGGCGAAAGACTCCTTGAGCTTTCGGAATGCGAAAAGATTTATGCCGCCATGGGTAAGGCTTTTGAGAAAAAGCACGGCTGGTCTTACAGCATCATCAGCCCCGATGAGGAGTTCGAAAAAGCTTTCGGACGCAAGGCAGATAAACGCAGAAAGCTCTATAACGGTATGATAAAATGCCAACTCTATATGTATTTTAAATAAGAGGGGAATGTTAATATGAAACATATTTTTGTTATCAATCCTGCGGCAGGTCAGGGCAAATCGCTTGATTTTATCAAGCCCAGAATTGAAGAGGTTTGCAAAAAGTTTGAACTCGATTACGAGATTTATATCACTCAGAAGCAGGGTGACGGCATTGAATTCTGCAAGCAGAGAGCTGCAAGCGGCGAAGAAATCCGTTTCTATGCCTGCGGCGGTGACGGCACACTCTATGAGGTAGTTAACGGCTCATACGGCTATAAGAACGTTCAGGTTGCCGTTGTTCCTCTCGGTTCGGGCAACGATTTCATCCGTCTTTTCGGCTCAAAGGAAGAGTGCCTTGTGCTTGAAGACCAGGTTAACGGTGTTCCGATTGAATTTGACGTTATCAAGTGCGGTGACGAAATCGCAATCAACCAGTGCTCAATGGGTATGGATGCCGAGGTTTGCGCTATGCAGGGCAAAATCAAAAAGCTTCCTCTTGTTTCGGGCGAAGGCGCTTATTATATCGGTTGCCTTTATGCAATTGTTAAAAAGTTCAAAAACCGCTTCACATATACAATTGACGGCGGCGAAACAGTTACAGACGACGTTCTTTTCTGCTTTGCAGGTAACTCACGCTGGTATGGCGGCGGCTTCAAAGCTGCTCCTCTTGCTCTGCCCGAAGACGGTCTGCTTGACTTTGTTATCGTTAAGGCAGGCTTCTCCCGTGCAAAGCTTCTTTCGATTCTCAACGTTTATAAGCGTGGCGAACACCTTGACTGGAAAGAAACAACCTTCAAGCGCGGCAAGAAGATTGTTATCCATTCAGAAAAGCCTGCGGCTGTTAACGTTGACGGCGAATGCAAGTTTGTTACCGACACAACCTTTGAGATTGTTGAAAAGGGTATGACTTACGTTGTGCCTGCAAAATCACAGTTCCTCAAAGACCGTGAAGCACGTCTTGCAAAAGGTGAATAAAATATCGGCAGGGGACGGGTCAACCGTCCCGATTGCTTTTAATATCCCTCACAAAGGTGGATAATTATGAGAAATACCAACACAATCAGATTCAATGCGGCAGGCAAACTGCGCATTATGCAGGTCAGCGACCCGCAGGATATGAAATACGTTCGCAAGGCGATGGTCAAGATGCTTGATAATGCTTATGATGCGCTTCGTCCCGACCTTGTTCTTTTCACGGGCGATAACATTCTTGGCAACCATCTGCTTGATGCACGCTTCGGCACAAAGCCCGTTGCAGGCGGCAAATCCGCAACGTATGAAATTATGTGCGATTCGATCCGTCACATCACCGCACCGCTTGAAAAGAGAAATATTCCCTTTGCGATGATTTACGGCAACCATGATGACCGCAACGATATTTCCAAAAACGAGCAGGCAGATATTTTCAGAAAATGCAAATGCTGTTTGCCGATGAACACAAGCGTGAGCGGTCTTGACTGCGACACTTATAATATCACCGTTCTTCCTCACGAAGGCGATAAACCGCTTTTCAATCTCTGGATGCTTGATTCAGCGTGGTATGATAAAAAAGAAGACAGAACCTATGAATGCATCAAGCCCGAAACCGTTGAGTGGTATAAGAAAACTTCGGCTCAGCTCAAAGAGCAAAACGGCGGCGAGGTTGTACCTTCGCTGATGTTTATGCACATTCCGCTCAAAGAAATCGAGAACCTTATCGAACCCTGTATGCCCGACGAAATCGGTGCGGTCAAAACAGAGAGAATGGGTTGGTGCAGACTTATCCCCGACATAACAAGAGGTGTTCTCGGTGAAGCACCGAGCGTGCTCGAAGACGATGCGGGTCTTTTTGAAGCCATTCTTGAATGCGGTGACGTTAAGGGCGTTGTTTCGGGTCACGACCACACAAACTGCTTTGAAGGCAAATATATGGGCGTTGATTTCATTCAGACCTCCTGTGCATCTTTCCGTTGCTACGGCAACGAATCAAGAGGTGTGCGCGTGTTTGAGTTTGATGAGAGAGAGCCCTCCGAATATATCACTTATTTCTTTAACTATGCCGATTTATGCGGCAGAGGTCCGATTGCAAAGCTCCGCTATGCGGTTGATGCAGACGGATATCTCAAAGATAAAACTTCGTTTATAACCAATGCGGCTTCAACCGCAATTTCAGCGGCAGGCGCATTGCTCAAAATGAAAAAAGGAAACGAATAATATGATTGGTATTATTGATATCGGCGGCGGTATGCGCGGTGTTTACACAAGCGGAATTTATGATTATCTGCTTGATAATAACATTAAAATCGATTATTGTATCGGTGTTTCATCGGGCAGCGGCAATCTCATCAATTTTGTTGCAAAGCAGAGAGGCAGAAACAAAAAGTTTTATACCGACTATGCTTTTGAAAGCAAATATATGGGTACCGAAGCCGTTATGAAATCGGGCAACCTGCTCAATCTTGATTATATTTATTCCGAGATGTGCAACAGGGGCGGCAAAGACCCTCTTGATTATGAAGCGCTGATGGAAAACGATTGTCAGTTCACCTGCGTTGCAACCGAGGTTAAAACCGCGAAGCCCCGTTACTTCACAAAAGAAGATTTCGCGCAGGATAATTACGAAGCTCTTAAGGCTGCTTGTGCTCTTCCGCTTGCCTGCAGACCCGTTAAGATTGACGGTATTAAATATTGCGACGGCGGTGTTTCAGACCCGATTCCGATTCGCAAGGCTTTTGCGGACGGATGTGATAAGGTCATTGTTTGCATCACTCAGCCCAGAGATTTCCGCAAGGTTAAAATCCATTGGGCGGCGAATATTCTGCTTGCAAATCACCCCAGAGTGCTCAATAACGTTCTGATTATGCACCACTTTTATAATAACGGCATCAGCGAATTGATTGAGCTTGAAAAAGAGGGGAAGGTGCTTCTTGTTGACCCCGAAGAATGCTTTGGCGTTGATACAATCAAGCGTGATAAAGAAGGTATGGAAAAGCTTTATCAGCTCGGCTACCGTGACGGCAAGCGCATTGAAGATTTTGTTAATGCCGCACACGCAGAAACTAAATAAAAAATTAAAGCGTATCAAAAGGGCGACCTTTCACAAAGAAATTAAGCCTTAAAACAGGATATTTTGGCATATAACTGCGTTAAAAATGCTCGGAATCCGTCAAGGATTCCTGCGCTTTTTGCCTTGTTCTATATCCAAACTATCTCTGTTTAAGGTGCGAAGCAGTTTTTATCAGGTT
>JAZQYY010000040.1:0-22864 GCA_045633805.1 Acutalibacteraceae bacterium | reverse complement strand
AGCAACGCCAACGTGGGAGCATAGCTCAGCTGGGAGAGCATCTGCCTTACAAGCAGAGGGTCACAGGTTCGAGCCCTGTTGTTCCCACCATTTGGCCCGGTAGTTCAGCTGGTTAGAACGCTAGCCTGTCACGCTAGAGGTCGACGGTTCGAGCCCGTTCCGGGTCGCCATTGAGTGACCTGTAATGAAAATTACAGGTCATTTCTATGCCTCTGTAGCTCAGTTGGTAGAGCAGTGGACTGAAAATCCACGTGTCGCTGGTTCGATTCCGGCCGGAGGCACCAACAGGTGCGGATGTAGCTCATCTGGTAGAGCGCCACCTTGCCAAGGTGGAGGTAGCGAGTTCGAGCCTCGTCATCCGCTCCATTTTTTTTGCATATTTTTAATTTGCACGACATAATTTAATAACACGGTGCCATAGCCAAGTGGTAAGGCATAGGTCTGCAAAACCTTGATCCCCGGTTCAAATCCGGGTGGCACCTCCAAAAAATAAAAGCAAGTCTTTCGACTTGCTTTTATTTTTTGTGTTTGTGTCCGCAAGGACACAACTCCGTTTTGCAACTTTAGTTGCAAACTTCATTTGAGCGTCAGCTCAACTTCATTGTCCGCTTGCGGACACAAAACGATGTTACACCTACGGTATAAACGGTGTTGCGACAAGTCGCAAACGATGTTACGGCTAATGCCGTAAACGATGTAATGCTTCGCATTAACGAGGTTTCCCTCCGTGAAAACGATGTGGCTTCGCCAACGATATTGCAGTTTGTGCAAATATATGATATAATTTATTACATAAAAAAGAGGTGATAGTAATGAAAGAGGATAAGCTTTCGGATTTATCTATGCAATTATCTGTTGATGTTTTAAAACTTATAAAAGAACTAAAAGCAAAGCACGAAACAATAATTTCAAATCAGATAGGTAGAAGTGCCACAAGTGTTTGTGCAAATATTGCAGAAAGTAAATATGGACATAGCCGTGCCGACTTCATTGCTAAGCTTGAAATTGCTTTGAAAGAAGCAAATGAAACAGGTAAATGGTTAGAAATGCTTTTAAAATCCGATTATATTGATGAAGTAACATACAAGTCCATTGATAAAACTTGTTCTACCATAAGAATTTTATTGATTGCTTCAATAAAGACAGCTAAAAGTAAATTGAACAAATAGAGTTAGTGCGGTGATAATATGAAAATGTGGAAAAGCAAAAGTTGGCAGCTTGAAGTTACCGGTGTTGACGGAAATGTGCAGTTATTTGGTGTGAATATTTTTGATTATGATTGGGTTGACACAAAAAATAGGATTGAAGTAAATGACTTGTCTTATGATGTTCCCGTTTATGCTGTCACAATTGATGGAAAAGAATATGAATTTGCAGCAGGTGAACGCAGTAATTGTGTTTGGAATTTTTATCTCTATAAATTTTAATTAATTGAACTATTGATTAATAACAAACCGTGGTTCTAAAATGAGACGTACTGCCAGAAAATCCTGAATGCGACAGCGTTCAGGATTTTTACTTATTATCTCTTACTTCTTCACTCTTATCTAAAATTGCATTCAGGATTTTTTTGGAAAGTAATAAGAACCTCGCGAAACAAGACGAAATCAAAGATTTCTTTGTTTCGGAGAACCTTGTTACTCGCAAGCTCGTAATAAGTAAGAAGTAATAGTGAATAAGTGTAGGCGGGACACCAGCACCCGATTGTAATTTAAGATTATGTGTGATATAATTGACTTAAATAGTAATTTATTTAAGGAGCTTTTTTATGGGATTATTTGATTTATTCAAGAAAAAGAAAGCTGAATTAACAGAAGAACAGCTTAAATGGAATAAAATGTGGGAGATTTGGTCAGAAGGTGAGGCTGAGTCCCCCTATGCAGAGTTGATGACTTACCAAAGTGAAATTAACAATGGTGGGCACGGTCAATATTTTTGCAATGTTGAAAATAATGATGATTTAAGCAAGGAAATATCTGCATTAGAAACTATTTTATCTGACAAACTTGTTGCAAATTTACATAATGCATACAAAGCGTATCTGATTTTGGAAGAAAATGAAGAAGATGAAAAATCAGAAGAGGTAATTAAACAATGTGATGATGTGTTTTTTGCAAATGAAGAAGAAATCAATAAGGAATTGGAGTTGTACGCTGATACGATTCAACTGTAATTGTGGTTCTAAAGTGAAACGTACTGCCAGAAAAATTCCGTCCACAATAGTGGACGGAATTTTTTTACTTATTCATTATTCACTAAAATAGTTTCGTTAACGGAAATTCAGTTAAGAAGTAAGAGTGAATAAGTGTAGGTGGGAGACCCGCATCCGATTTGTAAATTTATATTATATGTGCTAAAATAAGTTAGATAAATAAAAATTTGACGAGGTGATTAAGATGATAGATATTACTGTTTGGTTGGAAAAATTTTTACAGAAGTTAAATGAAACTTTCGCAAACCGCGTATGGTTTGTTGGTTTGCAAGGGAGTTTCGCTCGTGGAGAAGCAACAGAAACCAGCGACATTGATATTGTTGTAATTCTGGATGAATTGTCCGCTATGGACGTTCAAACCTATAATAATATGCTGGATACTTTATCTCACAGAGAGTTGATTTGCGGCTTTCTTTCAGGCAAAAAGGAAATTATGAATTGGGAGCCGTCTGACCTGTTTCAGTTTTGCAATGATACAACGGCAATCGAAGGAAGTCTTGACGATGTGTTGGCTGTTGTTGATGAAAGCGCAGTGAACAGAGCAATCAAAGTCGGTGCCTGCAACATTTTCCACGGATGTGTGCACAATATGCTGTATGATAAGAATGAAGAGATTTTGCGGGGACTGTATAAATCTGCTTCTTTTGTCATCCGGGCAATTGCTTTTAAGCAAACCGGAAACTATATCAGCCGTCAAAAAGAACTCCTCCAAGCAGTATCTTCCGATGAGCAAGTGATTGTCAAAACGTTTATGAATTTGAAAAATGGCGGAGCTGTAGAGTTCAATTTGATGTCCGAAACATTGTTCGCTTGGTCAAAGAAGTGGATTGCAGAAAGTTGCTGAACAAATTGTAAATTAGGATTAAGTGTGCTATAATCATTTCGAAAAATTATAATTTTAGGAAAGAAAGCTATGATCAGTGCTAACGAATACGGTTTTTTGCCCGGAAATAACTCATATAAAAATTCCGAAGCTTTGCAGAAAGCAGTTGATTCGGGAGGAGTTATTGGGGTAACTGTTCCGGGTATTTATGAAATTTCAGAACAAATTGAAATCGGTGATAATACCAAGCTTGTGTTTGGCGACGGTGTGATTATCAGGCGAAAATCAAGTGTGACCAACGTAAACGGCAATGCTTTTATAAATAAAGGCGCGCTTAAGGGCGAATATAACCGTAATATTGAAATTATCGGTTTGCATCTTGAATGTAACGGTGTTGAAAGCAACGATTTTGGCGTGAACAGTCGTATCGCGGGTTTGCGGGCACAGGTTGCAATGATTTATGTTGAAAATTTGAAGATTGACAATTTTGAGTGCCACGGCTTGCTTGAAAAGGATTATGCGATTCAGATAAGTGCATTCAAAAATGTTAACCTTAATAATTTGTATATAACAGGTAATAAAGACGGTGTTCATCTTGGCTGGGGCGACGGATTTGTTATCAGTAACGGCAGGTTCCGAACCTTCGATGACCCGATAGCTCTTAATGCCTTTGATTACGCAACCTCAAACACTCACGTGGGTTGGATTGAAAACGGAATAATCGAAAACTGCATTGATCTGGATGACAGCTCAACAACAGGCTTTTTCTGCAGGATTCTTGGCGGTGCCTGGTGCAGATGGCGAAAGGGGATGCAAGTTCAGCATTCGGATACCGTTGCGGTTAACGGTAAAACGTACCGCGTTCTGATGAATCCGAAAGACGGCAAACTTTATACCTCCGAAACTCCGCCTTGCCACGAAAAGGGGATTGCGGAATACGACGGAATAAATTGGGTTGTTGTGCGAAATACGGAAGAATTGGATTGCGGTTGCCGCAACATAATAATACGAAATTGCACACTTCAGAAAAAGCGTGATATAGGGGTTGCAATAAGTCTTAATTATGACACCTATGCACGCAGTTATTATCCGGGTTGTGTGTGCATTCCTCAAAGCGGAATAACACTTGATAACGTCGTTATTGAAAATAACGTGGATATTCTGCTCCATTCAACTTACCCTTCAGAAAACGTAACGCTGAAAAACATAGATTTCAAAAGCTCAAAGCTTTGCTTTGATACTGTATCAAAAGCGGACGGGGTTGTTTATCCGCAGGTTGAAATTAAAACAGAGAACGTAATTTTTAACGATGGCACAGTTCAGAACAACCCGAAGCATCCGATAAAAATAACTTTTTAAATTGATAAAGATTAATAGCGGCTATGTTTGGGAACGTTATAATCTTAATGAGGTGAAAATATGAAATCGTTTTACAGCTTTGTCAGCAACGGAGAGCATTCTGTTGGCTGTACGGGCGGTTCGGCATATGTTTTTGATAAACACGGCGTTGAACTTGCCGTGTTCAAAGATTTAACCTATGCATATGACTGCGCAATTTCGCCTGACGGTGATATTCTGGCTGTTAAATCAACCGAAGGCAGGCTTGCTGTTTATTCATTAAAGAATTTGAATTTGGTTAAAAAGTTCAGGTTTTCAGAGGTTGACGGGTCACAGGACGATAACTTCTGTTTTTCACCTGACGGAAAACTGTTCTATAATATTGAAAGGCACGTTGATTCCTGCAAAACGGCTCTTTCAGTTTATGATACTTATGATTTTTCTCTGAAGAAACGGCTTTTTTCAGAGGAAACAAATATGATGCTGACCTGTGTTGAGGTTGATCGCGCTGGGATTGTTTATCTGACAGGCTTCAACAGAAAAGAAAAAAGCGGTGCTGCACACAAATGGTTTGTTGCAAAGCTTGGTGACGGAATATTGACCGATATCCGTTACATATCAGAGAAAGAGCACGAATTTTATTCTGATTATAAAAAACTTGAAAACAGCGGATTTGCCGAAAAATCGGTAGCGCTTTCATTTTTCAGAGATAAAAAAGATGAACTGCTTAAAGCAAGGGAAGACCGGCTTTCTCTGGCAGAATTATGGGAGAAAAGGGGTGTCTGATATGACCGAAAAAGAAAAAATGACCTCGGGTGATTTGTATTTGCCTGATGGCGAAGAGATAATGAGCGAACAGCTTCAATGCCTTGACAGGCTTTATGATTTTAACCTTACCCGTCCCACAGAGCTTGATAAGCGTGAGGCAATGCTCAAAGAGATGTTTGCAGAAATCGGTGAAAACTGCTATATTGAGCCTCCTCTGCACGCAAACTGGGGCGGTGCTCATTGCCATTTCGGCAAAAACGTTTATGCAAATTTCAACCTCACTCTTGTTGATGATTCGCATATCTACGTTGGCGATTACACGATGATTGCGCCAAACGTTGTTATTGCAACGGCAGGTCATCCCATTCTGCCTGAGCTTCGAGAGAAGGCTTATCAGTATAATATGCCCGTGCATATCGGCAGGAATTGCTGGATTGGCGCGGGTGCGCTGATTATGCCGGGTGTTACAATAGGGGATAACTCTGTTATCGGTGCGGGCAGTGTTGTTACAAAGGATATTCCTGCAAACGTTGTTGCCGTCGGTAACCCTTGCAGAGTTATGCGCGAAATCAACGAGCACGACAGAGAGTTTTATTTTAAAGATAAAAGAATAAACTTTGATGAAATTGTTTTGTAAAAATGATTAAAAGGTCTGCCAAAGAGCAGACCTTTTTGCTTTGAGGCTTGTCGGCTGAAAATTAATTATCAAAATTTGCTTTTTGGGTTGTTAATTTTATTTGTTTATGATAAAATAAATTATTAAATTATTGCCAAGGAGGCGTTGCAAAAAATGGGCCAATTACTCGGCAAAGTCAAGTGGTTGTTTACCGAAATCAAAACCCATTGGAATACTCCCGCAGAGGGCAAATATGTACCTTACAAAGAGTATAAAGACGTTGTTTTGTCGGTAGGCAGTAACTACGCAGGTTCCAAGGTGCTGGAATATATCGGTTTCGCATCGTGGTGCTATCTGATTATGTATCACTATAAGTTGCCTTACCTGACCTTTTCGGTTATCGGTATTCTCAATATGCCGCTGAACTATATTTCAGCGCTTATGTGGTGGCTTGTGTGTGATAACCTCGGTTTTCTCCCCAAACGAACAGAAAAGAAATTCTATTTCGTTTATGCCCTGATGATGATTTTCGGAATATCAACCATATTGCTTGATTTTTCGAAACTGTTTGACCAGACAGGCACCTTCATCAGAATTCTCAACAGCTTTGAGGGTATGAATGCCACCGCGTGCTTCAAAACGTTCGGCACTCATTTCCTTTATACGGGTTGGGTTGGCGCAAGAAATATTTTCTGGCGCAAAAAGCTTCTGCCCAAATACGGCAGATATAAGTATTCGCTCTATTGCGACGTTATCCCCAAGTGCGTAATGGTCATCCTTATCGGTTGGCTTCCCGTTTATAACATTCCCGACGTTGCAACAAGAGTGTGGGTCGGCAATCTTCTGTTTGCTACATATAACGTTTTCGGCTTTGCCAACAACCTCGAAACCTGCACAAAAACAATCAGCCCCAATATGCAGGAAAGAATTCTTGTTCGCAGCTATCCCGTTAAGCTTTCGCACTTTTTCAACACACTTTCAAGCCTTGCGATTTCAATTGCAATCGGCTTCCTTCCCGGTGAATGGGCAGATATCAACCTTTTCAAGTTTGTTATCCCCGGCACGTTCATCTTCTTTGCAGCCCTCACAATGTTTTTTGCGGGCAGAGTTAAAGAAAGAATTCCTCAGCCTCCCGTTGAAAAGAAGGTTCAGATTAAGTTCTGGGACGGTATGTTCGGTGTTTTGCGCAATAAATATCTGCTCATCAAAAAGCTTGTTGAGCTTATAGATGCTCTTGGTAACGGTATGCTGCCGTTTGCAACGGTTCTTTATCTTTACACTTTCCGTTTAAGCGGTTTACCTTACAGCCTTATCGTTATGCTAGTTTCGTTTGCGGGCACACCGCCCGATCTGCTCTCACCTTATTTCCTCAAGAGGTTTTCGTATAAGCAGATTATGATTTTCTATCAGGCAACAAGAGCGCTCGGCAATGCCGCCGTTGCCGCGGCAATGTGGTTCTGCGGCGATAACGTTAATCTTTGCGGCACAATCTGCGTCATCGTTCTCTTCCTTATGGAAATGACCAAAACCGTGCCCACAACCGCAGGTCACGATATGGATGCCAGAATCGGCGACTATCAGATGTATCTTTCGGGCGAACGTCTTGAAAACTTCTCGAGCGTTATGGGTTGGTTCACGGACCCCATCAAGAGCTTTGTCGGTCTGATTATTCCTCTTATGATTCTCGGCTACGGCTTCAACAGCAACTGGGATATCCTGTTCTTTGACGCTTCAAGAGCAAACATAATTATCATTCCGCTTCTGTTTGACGTTGTTGGATTTATGCTTATGATAATCCCGTATTTGTTCTGGGATTACGACAGCGAAAAACAGAATAAAGTTATTGAAGTTCTCAAACGCCGTGCAGAAGTGACCGAAAAGCAGGCTGCAGAAGAAGGCGAAATGGTCAGCGGCGGATACGTTGGTTAAGGAGGTGAAAGAACATGAGCAAAAAAGCAAAGAAAACTGAACCTCAGGTTGAAGAAATAAAGCTCGATATCCCCGAAGAGGATATATGGACTTATAAAGTTGACGGTCTTGCCGCACCGAGAATCGGTGTTGAGCCCAAGCATTATAATATCAAAAAGATTCTTTTTGTTCTGGTTATTGTTGTTGCTGTTGTGCTTTCGTGTTTTTTCAGCGTCCTTGCACTTGTTAAGGAAACTTTTGAATACGAACAGCTTCAGAACGGCTATAAGTTCACCCGTTTCAGCAACACGGGTTATATCTATGAGCTTGATATTGATTATGCCCTTGAGGTTGAATATGAGCTTGGTAACTCAAACCCCGAAGAAAACTTTGAAGTGGTAAAAGATGAATCCAAGCCCATCGTTGAGGTTGGCAGTTACGCTCTCAACTGCGACGAAAAGGTGAGGGTTATCAACATCGGCGCGGGCGTTGAAAAGATTGATGCAAAGGCTTTTTATTCCTGCTGGGCACTTCGTGAAATCAACGTTGATGAGAATAACCCCAACTATTCTTCTGTTGACGGCGTTCTTTATAACAAAGATAAAACCGTTCTTATCTGCCGTCCTTGTGACCACGACAGCTATCTTGCCGATAAATACGGCTTCGGCGAATATGACGATAACGGCTGGCGCATTGAGATTGCACCCGAGGACGGAAGATATGCACAGTACGAAAAGGATGTTCTCACTTTCGTTGTGCCTTCAAGCGTTAAAACAATCGGTGAAATGGCTCTCAACTATTCCAACGTTGCAACCGTTTATCTGCCCGAAGGTCTTGAAAAGATTGAAACTCTGGCTTTCTTCAAGTCAACTTTGTTCAAGAATATTTATACTTATAAGACTGATTCGGCGGTTAACGATTCGCATTTCACAAGCGAAGAAGCTCTTGGCGAGATTTATCTCTCATTCCCCGAAAGCCTTACCTATATCGGCTCGGATGCATTCAGCTATAACCGTGAATTGACCTATATTTATATTCCTGCAAACGTTAAATATATCGGTCATCACGCATTCTGGGATACCGTTTATAAAGAAGACGGTGAGCTCAAGGGCGTTGCACAGATTTGTGTTGCTTCGGCTTCCGAAGAAGCTTTTGAAAGCGAAGTTCAGCTTGGCGAAAACTGGAAGCCCAAGTATGACTGGCTTCTCTTCAAAAAGAACGTTGACGTTGTTTACGGTCAGCAAAGACAGAAATAAAAACAAGGGACTGTATCGCTCGATACAGTCCCTTTCCTTATGTTATTTTCCCAATATATCCGAAAGATTGCTTTGGATTTTCATTGCAACCTCGGGCTTGTTCATCGAATAAACGTGAACGTTTGTTATGCCGTTGGCATAAAGGTCAATTATCTGGTCGGTTGCATAGGCAATGCCTGCCTGCTTCATAGCGTCGGGGTCAGAGCCGAATTTATCAACAAGGCTCTTGAATCTCTGCGGCACAAATGAGCCCGAGAGATTGACGGCTCTTTCAACCTGATTTGCGTTTGTGATAGGCATAATACCGGGAATAACAGGCACGGTTATGCCTGCTTCGCGGATTTTATAAAGGAAGTTATAGAGCAGGTTGTTATCAAAAAACATCTGCGTTGTGAGAAAATCACAACCTGCATCAACCTTTTCTTTAAGGTGAAGAATATCATCTTTCTGGTTGGCGCTTTCGGGGTGAATCTCGGGGTAGCAAGCACCGCCTATGCAAAAATCGGGGTTGCTTTCTTTGAGCTCACGGATAAGGTCGGTTGCGTGCTTGTAATCCCAACTGCTTCTGTCTGCATTTTCAAGACCTGCAGGGATATCACCGCGCAGAGCCATAACGTTGCTTATGCCTGCCGCTTTGATTTCTTCAATCTTTTGCTTTACGGTTTCTTTTGTTGATGAAACGCAGGTCAGGTGAGCGATGCTCGGCACGCCGTAGCGCTCCTTGATATTTTTGGCAATTTCAAGGGTGTATTTGCTTGTGCCGCCGCCTGCACCGTAAGTGACGCTCATAAAAGATGGGCAGAGCTTGGCAATTTCTTCGGTTGCGGTTTTAACGCTTTCAAAAGCGGTTTCCGTTTTGGGCGGAAAGACCTCAAACGAGAGCATAAGTGTATTTTGGTTAAGAATATCAATGATTTTCATAATATCTCTTTTCTTGTGCTTTTTTTAGATTATACAACTCTTTTGGTTTTAAATCAATATGTTGACAATATTTTTCCCGTATGATATTTTATTTGCAGAGGTGAATTATATGATAAAAGCAATTCTCAGCGTTTTTATTTCAATAATTATGATGATCAATCCGCAGTTTCTTGATTTGCTTGATATCGGCAAGATGCCCAATAAAAACAAGCAGATCGATATGAGCAAGTTCGTTGAGGTGTGGCGCGATGATTTCAACGGCACAGAGATTGACAGCTCAAAATGGGGTCCTTCCTGGTGGGTAACCGAGCGCAAGGGCGGCTATTGGCACGAGGATATGGTGCGCGTTGAAGACGGCAACCTTATTATCACTTCAATGTATCTCGACGAGCCGCTTGAAAACCGTTATTACGATGAATGGCACGATAAAATTGATTTCAAAGAATATAAAGCGGGCTGGTATACGGGCGAACTCACAACTCAAGGCAAATATGATCAGACCTACGGCTATTTTGAAATCAGATGTATTCTGCCTGCTGCAACAGGAATGTGGAGCGCATTCTGGATGATGAACGGCGACGTTACAAACGTTGACGGTTCAGGTAAGGACGGCACGGAGGTTGACGTTTTTGAGTCTTTCTATTATAAAGACCATTGGTGGGGCAATGACTGCATCACAACCGGCATAATTTATGACGGTTACGGTCCTGAAATTCAGAACGCATCAATCGGCAAATATTTCATAGAAGGCAATCCCTATGAAGAATATAACACCTACGGCGTTGAATGGAACGAAAACGAATATATCTTCTATATCAACGGCTATGAAACAGGCAGACTCAATGCGGGCGGCGTTTCGCAGAATCCCGAATATCTTCTGGTTTCCTGTGAGTTTGCAGGCGATAACGGTGTTCAGCATTCAGACAGACACGGCACGGGTGAAATCAGCAAAACACCCGAAGAAAACTGGCCTGCCGAGTTTATTGTTGACTATGTCAAATGCTATCAGTATAAAGATAAATTAAAATAAAAGATTTCCCCGAAACCGATTTCAATGTCGGATTCGGGGTTTTTTACTGTAATTTCGGAATTTGATATTGTCATGTGGAGGTAAACTTTTACAAATATTGATAATAAAAATAAATGTGTTTAGTTGAAATTATATATGTACTGTGATATTATAATATTAGTTAAAATTATATTATACATTGGGGATGATTTGCGTGAATTCATTTGGTTTTTATCTTGTAACTGATACTCATTATTTTGAACCGTCTTTGGGCGCTAGCGGCAAAGCGTTTGATAATCATATGCGCAAAGAGCAGTATTTTATGCGTGAGAGCAGTGATATCGTGAAGGCAACGTTTGAAAAGATTGCCGCTGATAAAACTGTTGATACGGTGCTGATTCCCGGCGACCTTTCAAAAAACGGTGAAATTGAAAGCCACAAAAGCTTTCTTAAAGAGCTTAATAAACTCAAGGAAGCGGGCAAAAAAATTTTTGTTATCACCGCAGGTCACGATTACGGTGAAAAATCAAGAGCTTTTGTTGATGATAAGCAGATAGAGGTTGAGGGCACACCGTTTGAGCTTCTCCGCGAGTTTTATGCAGATTTTGGTTATTCGCAGGCACTTGCGGTTGATGATTCAACTCTTTCTTACGTTGCTGAGGTTGCACCGAAGCTTCGCTTGCTTGCAATCAATTGTGACAGTTACGGTAACCCGAAGGGCACAGTTGACCAAAGACTTGAAGACTGGATGAAAATTCAGCTTGATGAAGCTAAAAAAGACGGCTGCAGAGTTTTTGCAATGTGCCATTATCCGCTTATTCCCTCTGTGCCCGTGTTTGATCTTGTTGGTGATGCGAAGCTTAAGGATTGGCGCAAAACAGCTTCTTTCCTTGCTGATAACGGCGTTGAATTTATTTTCACGGGTCATATGCATATCCAGAGCATAAACGAATACGTTTCCGAAAACGGAAACAAAATTTATGATATATGTACCGCTTGCCTTGTAGGCAGCCCCGCAAAATACAGAAAAATTGTTTTTGACGGTGAAAAGCTGACTGTTGAAAGCATTGACACACCCTCTTGCGGATGCGATCCGGGCAATCTTACAGTGAGCGAATATTTTGATAATAAGTTTTTAACTGCAATCCAGAATCGCATTCTTGATGCCCTTGACGGCGGCAAGGGTGTAGTGAAGGTGCTTAAGCGTGCAGGCAAAAAGATTATTTCGGGCATAACTCTCGGCGGCTTTGGCAGACTTCTCTGGATTGGTGTTGATAAATCAATCCGCAAGGTGAAGTTCATTGATTTTGCAGGCAATATCGGTGTTGCAATTTTTAAGGGTGATATGCCTTATTCCGTTGAAACACCTGAAGGCAAAGTGATTGCAAAGGTGCTCAAGAGATTCCGCTTTATCGTTAAAAAGGTTGAGCCGAAGCTGAGCAAAAACGGCGTTAAAGTTGACCTTACTGAAATGCTTCTCAACACAATTTCAAATAACAAGGGCATTCCTGATAACAATGCGGAAATAAAGCTGTGAAAATATAATTTACAGGGTGATCTGAAATGAAAAATTATGACATTGTAATTGTCGGCGCGTCAACTGCAGGCAGTTATTTTGCAAGAAGAATGGCTGAAAAGGGTTTTTCTGTTTTGCTTCTTGATAAAGACAGCAGAGAAAAACTCAGTCCTTCATATGATATCTTCCATATGGGCAGAGATGAAATGAAACAGTACGGTCTGCCCGAGGTTAAAGAGGGTGACGGAATTTATGAATTCACATTTGAGGATTCAGCAATCTGCTCCGTTTACGGCAACCACCCCAAGCCCTCAAAGCTTGCAGTTATCGGTATGCACAAGCACGGCTATTGCGTGCTTATGAATGACTGGGCGGCGCAGGCAGGTGCAGAGCTTGCCTATGAAGCATCGTTCAAATGCCTTACATATGATGAAAACGGCAAAATAAACGGTCTTATCTATGAAAAAGACGGCGAAGAAATTGCTGTTTTGTGCCGCCTTGTTGCTGATTGCTCGGGTATTCCCGCGGTTGTAAGACGCAGTTTGCCTGATAATTACGGCATCGAAAAGTTCGAACTTGCACCAAACGATATTTTTCACGTAATTCTTCGCTATATTGATTTTGAAGAAAAGCGCTCCGAGCGTTATCTTCGTTCTGATTTCTGGCTTTATTTCAAGTCATGGCTTGCACCCAGCGGCGGCAGCGATGCGCTCATCGGTATCGGTGCCTGCGGCGGTTTTGACGTCGCCGAGAAGGTTTACGGTCTTTTTGAAAAAACAGTCAAGCTTCCTGCACATAAAGTTACAAGAATCGAAAAGGGCAGAACTCCTTATCACAGAGCTCCCTATTCATTCGTTTCGGACGGCTTCATTGCAATGGGTGATGCCGCCTGCTTAACAAAACCCAACTGCGGTGAGGGCTGCACGGCGGCTCTTGCACTGTCTGATATTGCCGTTGACGTTGCCTCAAAGGTTATGGCAAACGGTGCATACCCTACAAGAGAAGCTCTCTGGAGCATCAATAAACGATATAACGATACACAAGGAAAAGAGTTTGCAAGCCTGATGGCTCTTCTTGGCTCGGTTATCCGTCACAGCGCAAAAACGAACGAATATCTTTTCAAAAAGGACGTTATTTTCAGCTGCAAGCTTCTCAGCTCAATGGGTAACGGCATTCAGCTCAGCTTTGCCGATTACGCAAAAACGCTGATATTCATTGTTATCGGTCTTGTAACGGGCAATATCAAGCCTGCAGAGCTTAAAGCGGTTATCGAGGCAATTGTAACAAGCGGCAAGCTGACCGCTCATTATGAGAAATATCCCGCAACCCCCGAGGGCTATGAAGCCTGGGCAAAAGAAGCCGAGCTTCTTTGGGCAAAAACAGGAAAGGTTGCCGATTGGGATGCGGTTGAAAACTTTTAACGGATATCCGAGAGAGGGATAAATGATATGAGAATCAAAAAATTGATATCAGTTTTACTTGCGGCAACAACGCTTTTTTCGGCCATCGGTTTTTCGTTGGGCACTTTCGCTCAGACAGCCGAGCCTGAAGGCGGTTTCACTGCAGAGGATTTTCTTAAAGCAAAGGGAACAAGATTGGTTAACCGCAAGGGCGAAACAGTTCGTCTTAAGGGTGTTAATCTCGGCTCGTGGTTGGTTTGGGAGGATTGGCTTTCGCCTTATGAAGAAGCCGTTGACCACTATGACGTTATTGAAAAGCTTACGGAACGTTTCGGTGAAGAAAAAGCTTATGAACTTATGAACACCTATATGGATAACTGGATAACAGAAAAAGACCTTGACGAAATCAAGGCGATGGGCTTTAACAGCGTGCGTGTTCCTTTCTGGTTCAGAAATTTTTATTATGACGATAACGGCAGAAAAATTCTTGATGAAAACGGTGAATGGGATTTCAGCCGCCTTGAATGGATTGTTGAAGAATGTTCAAAGCGCAGAATATACGTTGTGCTTGATTTGCACGGTGCAGTCGGTTATCAGAACGATGCACCTCACAGCGGCAAAAGACACTCCTGTTCTCTTTTTGACGATACGGAGCAGGGTGAAAGATACCGCGAGCTTACAGACGAACTCTGGCGTGAAATTGCAACCCGTTTTGCAGGCAACCCTGCAGTTGCGATGTATGACCTTCTCAACGAGCCTATGTGCGAAGTGCCGTCGGATGAAGCTACCCGAAGAAAAAATAACACGTCCATCTATAATCGGCTTTATAAAACCGTCAGGGCAGTTGATGAGGACCATACAATCACAATGGAATGCATATGGTCGTTTAAGACTCTGCCTCAACCAATCCTTATGGGATGGAAAAACGTGGTTTATCAGGTTCATTTATATGATACGTCAAACAAATATTTTAACCTGATGGCATTCTTACCCAGACTTTTCTTTTTCTACGTGCCGATGATGATGGGCGAGTTCTATCCTCACGGCACAGCAACCTGGGATAATGCTTTTAATACTATCGATGCTCTGAAATATAACTGGTTCCTTTGGACTTACAAAGCAACGGGTCACGGTATGTGGAGCAGCGATTGGTGCCTGCGAGGCAGCAAAAACGGCTTTGAAAGAGCCAAAATCGAAACTGACAGCTACGAAGAAATTGCCCGCAAATGGGGCGAATGCATCCGCACCGAAAACGGATTTCAGGATACGGGGCATTATTTGAATAACGTTGCAGCTCATCTTTGATATTTATCCTGTTGAAAGGAGACTTTTTTATGAATAAAATAATCACAATCAGCCGTGAATTCGGCAGTGGAGGCAGAACAATCGGCAAGCAGCTTGCAGAAAAGCTTGGCGTACCTTGCTATGACAGTGAGATAATCGAAAAGGTTGCGGTTGAAAGCGGATTTGCGGAAGAATACATAAAAGAAAAGGGCGAATATACCCACCCCAGTCTTCTTATGGGTCTGCTCAATAACAGAACAATTTACACAGGTCCCACAAACGAAGATAAAATATGGCTCATTCAGTGCAAGGTTATCAAAGAACTTGCAGAAAAAGGTCCCTGTGTTATTGTCGGCAGATGTGCAGACTATATTCTGCGCGGCAGAGATGACGTTATGCGAGTTTTTATTTTTGCTGATTTTGAAGCAAGAGCAAAAAGAATTGTTGAAGTTTACGGCGAAATGGAAGATGCACCTGCAAAGCGTCTGCGTGAAAAAGATAAACGCAGAGCGGCATATTATCAGCATTATACCGATATGAATTGGGGCGCAAGCCGCAACTATGATATCTGCCTTAACAGTTCTTCTGTCGGAATTGATAATTGTGCGGATATCCTTAAAGAGATTGCCTCAAAAGATTAACACATTCAAAAGCCCTCATTTTGAGGGCTTTTAAAAACAGGAGAAAATCAAATGAAATATAACTTGATTTCGTTTTTTAAAAAAGCAATTGCAGCAACTCTTTCGCTTATCACGGCGATTATAGGCTTTGTTTTTCCCGAAGCACCCGTAGTCAGACCCGAGGCAAACTCCGTTACGGCTTATGACGCTTCTGCCGCAGACTATACTCTTGATATAGAGGCCGCAAACGAGCTTTATGATATCAGCGATTTGCTCTTCGGTATTTTCTTTGAAGATATCAATTTTGCGGCAGACGGCGGTCTTTATGCAGAAAAGGTTGTTAACCGTTCTTTTGAATTCACCGACGTTGCGCTTGGTGATGAACTTTACGGCTGGAGTGCCGTTAACGGTGCGGATCTTTCTGTTTGCAAGGATGCACAGGATAAGCTTAACGGTAATAACCCCAACTACCTAATCGTTGAAAACGGTGGCGATATTTTTGCAGGTGCGCAAAACGTTGGCTTCCTTGACGGTATGGCGGTTGAGGCAGGGGAGAAATATGACGTTTCTTTCTATGCCAAAGGTGTTGAAAACTATCAGGGTAAGGTTTATGTTAAGCTTTTCTGCGGAGAAAAAGTTCTCGGTGAGGGCGAGGTTGCTTCACTTTCAAATGAGTGGAAAAAATATGAGCTTACCGTTGAGTCAGTCGAAACTGCATTTTCGGGCGTAACCCTTGCAGTGCTTATCGATAACGGCACGGCGGCATTCGATATGATTTCAATGTTCCCCCAGAACACTTTTAAAAACCGCAAAAACGGTATGCGCAAAGACCTTGGCGAAATGCTTGAAGCACTTGAACCCAAGTTTCTGCGTTTCCCCGGCGGATGCATAATTGAAGGCTACGATGCCGAGACCGCATATAACTGGAAAGATTCAATCGGCGTTGACTCAAACGGTGAACCGCTTGAATTCGGCGGCACTTACGGCGATGTTGCCGCGAGAAAACAGGGCACAAACCTTTGGACAAATCTTTCGATGACCGATGATCCTTATCCGAGCTTTATGACCTACGGTCTTGGATTTTTTGAGTATTTTCAGCTTGCAGAAGACCTTGGCGCAGTCGGAGTTCCTGTTATCAACTGCGGCCTTTACTGTCAGATGAGAGGTCAGGGTCCCGTTGAAATGTATACACCCGAGTTTGAGCGGTATCTTCAGGATATGCTTGACCTTGTTGAATTCTGCAGGGGCGGTGCAGATACCGAATGGGGCAAGGTGAGAATTGCAATGGGTCACGAAGAGCCCTTTGAACTGCCTTATATCTGCATCGGCAACGAGAATGAGGGTGTTTATTATTTTGAACGCTATCAGGCATTCCTTGATACCTTCAACGCCGCAAAGGCAGAGAATCCCGAGCTTTATGAAGGCATTGAGCTGATTTATTCTTCAGGTGCATTTGATGCAACTCACGGCGCATATTATCTTGATTCGTATGAATATGCAAAAGAACAAATCGGCAACGGTGAAGCATCTGATTTTGCGGGAGCAACCGACCAGCATTATTATAACGAACCCGAATGGTTCTTAAGAAACACAGATTATTATGACCCCTCAAATTACAGCCGTGATGTTGAGTCTATGACCGATTCAATCTACGGCGGCGGACTGCAGGTGTTCCTTGGCGAATATGCCGCAAGGTCAAACACTCTCAGGGCGGCGCTTGCTGAAGCGGCTTATATGACAGGTCTTGAACGAAACGGTGATATCGTTCGTATGGCGGCTTATGCTCCGCTTTTCGGTAATCTGACGGCAACTCATTGGTCGCCCGACCTTATATGGTTCAACAATCATCAGGTAACGGGTTCAATCAGCTATTACGTTCAGAAGCTTTTCTCAACCAACACGGGCAAGGCTTTGCTTGAAACAAAGTTCAGCGGTGCGGCAGTTGAACAAACAAAGCTCAGCGGCAGAGTGGGTGTCGGTGCGTGGTATACAACCGCGGCGTTTGATAACGTGCTTGTAACCGATAACAAAACAGGCAAAACGCTTTATAAAGACGATTTTTCAATCAATTCACTCGGCTGGAACTGGAATAAAGACAACAACGGCGAGATTGTTGTTGATAACGGCAGACTCATAAACGATGCAACCGAAATGCCTTACAGCCTCACAGGCTCCGTCGCGTATACGGGTCTTGATGATTGGACGGACTACACTTTCACCGTTGATGCAACAAAGATAAACGGCAATGAGGGCTTCATAATTCCTTTTGCAGTCAAAGACCGCGATAACTGCTGGTTCTGGAATATCGGTGGCTGGGATAACACGGTTTCTTGTTTGCAGAGCATTGAAAACGGCATAAAGTCCAATCAGATTATCGGCACGGATAAACCCTTTGCCGCAGAAGAAGGCAAAACTTATCAGCTTAAGGTTGAGGTCAGCGGCACAAAGGTTAAATGTTATATCGATAATGAACTTTACGTTGATTATGATACGGGATCAAAGTCCGAAGCGGAAGCATATCAGGTTGTCAGCACAGACGAAACAGGCGACGTGATAATCAAAATTGTCAACGTAACAGAAAGCTCCAAAACCGTTGCGGTTAACGTTGAAAACGCAAACGTTGCTTCGAATGCAAAGGTTTCACAGATTGCAGGCGACAGCCTCGCGAATGATAATATTCTCGGTCAGCCCGAGGATTGCAAGAATGAAGAATTCACCGTCAGCGGTGTTGGCGAAAGCTTCAATTATACCGTGCCTGCGTATTCCGTAACCTGCATAAGACTTGCACGCAAATAATCAAATCAAAACTGCGTTTCGCATTCTGCGGAGCGCTTTTTTCTTTTGGTGCTCTATTTTGTTCATATTAAGTTTGCAATTTTATAAATTTTTGTGTGTTTATTACTGTTGACGGCTTGTATATAATATTATATAATATTAAACTAACCAAATATTTATTTTAATATTAATCTCTATATTTTAAGGAGTTTTATAAAAGATGAAAGATGAAAGCTTAAGACTTATGCCTGCGGTGGCACTCAGGGGACTTGTTGTTTTTCCCGAGATGTTTATCCACTTTGACGTGGGCAGAGAAAAATCAATAAATGCGCTAAAAAAAGCGATGGATACAGACCAGGAAATCTTTCTTGTCACTCAAAAAGACATAACCGTTGATGATCCCGATTTCAGCGAACTTTATGAAATCGGTGTTGTTGCGAGCGTTAAGCAGGTGCTCAAGCTTCCGGGTAAAAACGGAAACGTCAGAGTTGCGGTTGAGGGTCTTTACAGAGCAAGACTTGTTGAGGGTATGCTTGCTTCAAACGGCAGCCACCTCAAGGCGATGATTTTTCCTGTTAAGGAGCCTGCGATAAGAGCTGATAAGGCTGATTACGCAAAAGCTCTTGTGCGCCACGCAAAAGATATTTTTGCGGATTATTCGGAGTGTGCTCCCCAGATGCCTGCCGACCTTGTGACGGGCGTTATGCACGAGAGTGATCCCGGCAAGCTGGCAGACTACGTTGCAGGCAACATTATGCTTGAATATGAAGACAGACAGAGAATTCTCAACGTTATCAATCCTGTCAAGCGTCTTGAAGAGCTTTGTGTTTTGCTTGCAAACGAAGGCAATCTGCTTTCAATCGAAGCTGAAATCGGCGATAAGGTGCAGGAAGCAATCGATAAAAACCAGAGAGAATATTATCTGCGCGAGCAGATGAAGGTTATCTCAAGCGAGCTTGGCGGCGGTGTTTCTCACGAAGAGGAGCTCAGCGAATTCAGAGAAAAGATTTTCTATCTCAAGGCATCAGATGAAATCAAAGAAAAGCTTTTCAAAGAATGCGATAAGCTTGAAAAATATTCGCCCTCATCACCTGAAGCGGCAGTCAGCAGAAATTATCTTGAAGCCTGCCTTGCACTTCCTTGGGGTAAATTCAGCAAAGAAAACACAGATATAAAGAAATCCGAAAAAGTTCTTAACGATGACCATTACGGTCTTGAAAAGGTTAAAGAGAGAATTCTCGAATACCTTGCGGTCAGAGTTCTTGCTCCCGACATCAAGGGTCAGATAATCTGCCTTGTGGGACCTCCCGGTGTTGGTAAAACCTCAATTGCACGCTCCGTTGCAGAGGCAACAGGCAGAAATTACGTAAGAATTTCTCTTGGCGGTGTAAGGGACGAGGCTGAAATCAGAGGTCACAGAAAGACCTATATCGGCTCAATGCCTGGCAGAATTATCAACGCTCTTCAGCAGGCGGGTTCGAGCAATCCGCTGATTCTCCTTGATGAGGTTGATAAGCTTTCGTCTGATTACAAGGGCGACCCCACTTCGGCACTTCTTGAAGTTCTTGACCCCGAACAGAACGCAACGTTCAGAGATCACTATATCGAGCTTCCGTTTGACCTGAGCAAAGTTATGTTCATAACAACCGCAAACGTAAGATCGAATATTCCCGAGCCTCTTCAGGACAGAATGGAAATAATCGAGCTTGGCAGTTATACATACGAAGAAAAGTTCAATATTGCCAAAAAGCATCTTCTTCCCAAACAGATAAAGCGTCACGGACTTACCGCAAAGCAGCTTAAAGTAACCGATAAGGCTCTCGGTCTTATCATTGAGGGCTACACAAAAGAAGCGGGTGTACGTGCTCTTGAGCAGCAGATTGCGGCGGTTTGCAGAAAGACTGCAGTAAGAATTATAAAAGACGGCACCGAAAAAGTTACCGTTAAACCCGATGACGTTGAAACGCTGCTCGGCTCACGCAAATTCAAAACCGATGCGATAATCAAAGAAAACGAAATCGGCGTTGTTAACGGCCTTGCGTGGACTGCCGTAGGCGGCGATATGCTTGAAATTGAAGCGGCAATACTTAATGGAAGCGGAAAGCTTGAGCTTACAGGTTCTCTCGGTGACGTTATGCAGGAGAGTGCAAAGGCGGCGGTAAGCTACATCCGTTCAAAGGCAGATGAACTGCCCGTTAATAAAGATTTTTATAAAGAAAACGATATACACATCCACGTTCCCGAAGGAGCAACACCCAAGGACGGACCTTCGGCGGGCGTTACAATCGCAACCGCTCTGATTTCTGCACTTTCGGGCAGAAAGGTCAGAAAAGATGTTGCGATGACAGGCGAAATTACCCTTCGCGGCAGAGTGCTTCCCATCGGCGGACTCAAAGAAAAGTCTATGGCGGCTTATAAGGCGGGAATCAAGACGGTTATTATTCCTTACGATAACATCGCAGACCTTGATGAGGTTGACCCCAAGGTTAAGGAAGCAATCACATTTATGCCCATAAAGACCGTTCAGGCTGTGTGGGAAATCGCTCTTGAAAAGGCACACGGGGAAAGGACAGAGAAAAAGCCGATGTCTGTTAAAGCCACAGAGGGCAAACACGCAACCATAACTCAGTAAGAGGTAAAAATATGAGATTTGATAAAATAGTTTTTGACTCCGCTTACGGAACTTCAAAACAGCTTCCGAAATCGGGATTTCCCGAAATCGTTTTTTCGGGTCGCTCAAACGTCGGAAAATCTTCGCTTATAAACAAGATTTTTAACCGTAAGAATCTTGCGAGGGTAAGCTCCGTTCCCGGTAAAACAATAACCGTCAATTTCTTTAAAGGCGACGGAGTGAATTTTGTTGACCTGCCCGGTTACGGCTACGCAAAGCGTGAACAGAGCGAAAAGAAACGCTGGGCAGAGCTTATGGAAGGCTATTTTCAGTCAGGCAGAAACATTGCTCTTGTTGTTCAGCTTATCGATATGCGTCACGCACCGTCGGAAGACGATATGATAATGCTCGACTTTTTAAGACAGACGGAAACACCTTTTATGATAGCGTTCACAAAATGCGATAAGCTCAACAAAACCGAAACCGAAGCCCGCAGAGAGGCTTTTGCAAACGAGCTTGCGGATTATTCGGATATTGTGAAAGTTGAGTTTTCTGCCGTTAAAGGAACGGGTGCGGAAGAGATTAAAGCGATAATTCAGAAATCAGTGGAGGAATAAATTTTGTACGTTTCAGACTGCCTTTCGGTAAACGAAAAGGGGAATCTTGCAATCGGCGGATGTGATACCGTTGAGCTTGCAAAGGAATACGGAACCCCCGTTTACGTTTTTGACGAAAGCGAGATTTTAAATAATATAAGAGAATTCAAAAAGTCAATTGACGAAAACTACGGCGGCAACGGTATGGTTGCTTATGCAAGCAAGGCTTTCAGCTGCAAGGAAATTTACCGTATCTGCAAAAAAGAGGGCATCGGCGTTGACGTTGTTTCGGGCGGTGAGCTTTATACCGCTCTTTCGGTTGATTTTCCTGCTGAAAGAATCGTTTTTCACGGAAACAACAAAACATACGCTGAGCTTGAAACTGCAGTTGACAGCGGTGTAGGCAGAATCGTTGTTGATAATCTTTATGAACTTCAGATGCTTGATTCAATTGCGGCGGCAAAAAACAAAACCGTCGGAATTATGTTAAGAATCAAGCCCGGGGTGGATGCTCATACACACGATTTCATAAAGACGGGTCAGATAGATTCAAAATTCGGTTTTGCGATTGAAACAGGCGAAGCGATGCAGGCTGTTAAGGCGGCGCTTTCTATGTCAAACGTTAAGCTTCTCGGTCTTCACTGCCATATCGGCTCACAGATTTTTGACGTTGACCCCTTTGAGCTTACCGCAAAGGTTATGCTCAAGCTCTTTGCCGATATCAAAGCCGAAACGGGCGTTGAACTTGAACAGCTCAACCTTGGCGGCGGATTCGGAATCAAGTATATCGACTCCGATAATCCCAGACCTTACAGCGAATATATGAGAAGCGTTGCGGCGGTTGTAAAAGAATATGCCGCTGAGCTCGGACTTAAAATGCCGTTCATTCTCATTGAACCCGGTCGCTCAGTTGTCGGTGCAGCGGGAATAACGCTTTACACCGTCGGCTCGGTTAAGGAAATTCCGAATATCCGTACCTACGTTGCGATTGACGGCGGTATGGCGGATAATCCCAGATACGCTCTTTACAAAGCCGATTATCAGGTGCTTTGTGCCAACAAGGCAACACAGGAAAAAACACAGGTTGTTACCGTTGCGGGCAAATGCTGTGAAAGTGGCGACCTTATTCAGGAAAACACGAAAATCCAGTCTGTTGAATCGGGCGATATTCTTGCCGTGCTTTCAACAGGTGCATATAACTATTCAATGGC
>JAZQYY010000039.1:0-32873 GCA_045633805.1 Acutalibacteraceae bacterium | reverse complement strand
ATATATGCAGTTAATGTTTTGTCAGAAATTTTGAAGTTAATGAGGTGATTTGAATGGTGGATATTACTACTTGGATGAATGACTTTTTACAGAATTTAAATCATACATTTGAAAATCGTGTATGGTTTGTCGGTTTGCAAGGAAGTTTCGCCCGTGGCGAAGCAACAGAAACAAGCGATATTGATGTTGTTGTAATTTTGGATGAATTGTCTGCTATGGATATTCAAACCTATAACAAAATGTTGGATACTCTTCCGCACAGAGAACTTATTTGTGGTTTTCTCTCAGGTAAAGACGATATTATGAATTGGGAGCCATCTGACCTGTTCCAGTTTTGCCATGACACCACACCAATCAAGGGAAGTCTTGATGAAGTTTTAACTCTTGTTGACGAAAACGCTGTGAACAGAGCAATCAAAACTGGTGCTTGCAATATCTTTCACGGATGCGTTCATAATATGCTTCACGAAAAGAGCGAAGATATTTTGAGAGGTCTATATAAATCGGCATCTTTTGTTGTGCAGGCAATTGTCTTTAAGCAGACCGGAAACTATATTAAACATCAGAGAGAATTGCTCACAGTCGCAAATCCTGACGAACAAGCCATTATCAATACATTTTTAAGTTTGAAAAAAGGGGGCACGGTTGATTTTACTCCGATGTCTGAAACATTGTTTGCTTGGTCAAAGAAATGGATTTCTGAAAACAGTTAAACAAATAAGAATTTTTCGAACATCAATCCATATTTTTTCAAAAGGGTATTGACTCTCACGTTCCGTCATAGTGTATACTCTGTTTTGAGAGGTGATAAAATTGAAAATGCAGATTAAAGAATTTGCCGATTTTACGGGTGTAAGTGTGCGCACACTGCATTATTACGATGAAATAGGATTGTTGATGCCAGCCTTTGTTGACAAAACTACAGGCTATCGCTTTTACGACGAAAAATCTTTTCTTCGTATGCAAGAGATTCTCTTTTACCGTGAACTTGACTTTTCCTTAAAGCGCATTGAAGAGATTTTGTCATCCCCGAATTATGACAAAAGCAAGGCTCTGAACGAGCAAAAACAACTTCTCACACTCAAAAAAGAGCGGTTAGAGCGGTTGATTTCTGCTATTGACGGTGCCGTGAAAGGAGAAAATGTTATGACAGCATTTGATAACAGTGAATTTGAAAAATATAAAGCTGAAGCCAGAGAAAAATGGGGAGAAACGGATGCATACAAGGAATATGCAGAACGGACCAAGAACTACTCCAAGCAGAAGTGGAATGACCTTGCCGAGGGAATGGACCATATTATGGCGGAGTTTGCACTCTGCGTGAGAAAGGACGAAAGAGCTGATTCCGCGCAAGCACAAAACCTTGTAAAAATGCTGCAGAACCATATCACCGAGAATTGCTATCTTTGCACAAACGAAATACTGGCAGGTCTTGGTCAGATGTATGTAGCGGACGAACGCTTTACAAATAACATTGATAAGCACGCTGACGGTACTGCTGCGTTTATCTGTGAAGCAATTGAGGTGTATTGCAGTAAGTGAATTCTGATTTGTCCGTCGGAATAAGTGCATAAGCTAAAGACCCCAAAGGTTTTATCCTTTGAGGTCTTGTTTTTTTACCAGATAGCTTTTGTTGCGATGTCTGCAAGTGCGCTCTGTGCGAATTCGTCAACGCTCTTTGCGCCGATGTCGCCTTCGCCTCTCTTGCGGATTGAAACTGCGCCGTCTTCGATTTCCTTATCGCCGACGAGGAGCATATAGGGAATCTTTTCAAGCTGAGCTTCACGGATTTTATAACCGATTTTTTCGCTTCTGTCGTCAACGGATACTCTCATACCCATTGCTTCAAATTTAGCGGCAACTTCCTTTGCATAAGCGTGGTGACGGTCTGCGATGGGCAGAAGTCTTACCTGCTCGGGTGAGAGCCAGAGGGGAAGAGCACCTGCGAAGTTTTCAAGAATATAAGCAAGTGTTCTTTCGTAGCAGCCGAGGCTTGTTCTGTGGATGATATAGGGAAGCTTCTTCTGACCGTCTGTGTCTGTGTAATACATACCGAACTTTTCTGCAAGAAGCATATCAATCTGAATTGTAACGATTGTGTCTTCCTTGCCGAAAACGTTCTTATACTGAATGTCAAGCTTGGGACCGTAGAAAGCGGCTTCGTCAATACCGATTTCGTATTTTACGCCGAGATTATCAAGGATTTTGCCCATTGCTTCCTGTGCGTCGTTCCACTGCTCGGCAGTGCCTTCGTATTTCTTGGTGTTGTTGGGATCCCACTGTGAGAAACGGAAGGTGCACTTATCAAGCATACCGACAGTGCCGAGGAAATATTTGCAAAGGTTAAGGCAACCCTTGAATTCTTCTTCAAGTTGGTCGGGGCGAATAACAAGGTGACCCTCTGAAATAGTGAACTGACGAACACGGATAAGACCGTGCATTTCGCCTGAATCTTCGTTACGGAAAAGAGTTGAAGTTTCGCCAAGACGCATGGGAAGGTCACGGTAGCTTCTTGCGGCATTGAGATAAACCTGATACTGGAAGGGGCAGGTCATGGGGCGAAGTGCAAGGCATTCCTTTTCTTCGTCATCGGGATCGCCGAGAATGAACATACCGTCACGGTAATGATCCCAGTGACCTGAAATTCTGTAAAGATCTCTCTTTGCCATAAGGGGAGTTTTTGTGAGAAGATAGCCGTTTGCCTGTTCAACGTCTTCAACCCATCTCTGAAGAAGCTGGATAACTCTTGCGCCCTTGGGCATAAGAATGGGCAGACCCTGACCGATTGAATCAACGGTTGTGAAGAAGCCGAGCTCTCTGCCGATTTTGTTGTGGTCACGCTTCTTTGCTTCTTCAATAGCTTCAAGATGAGCTTCAAGGTCCTCTTTCTTTGTGAAAGCTGTGCCGTAAACTCTCTGGAGCATCTTGTTGTTTGAATCGCCTCTCCAGTATGCGCCTGTGCAGGATGTGAGCTTGAAAGCCTTGACTCTGCTTGTGTCGGGGATATGGGGGCCTGCGCAGAGCTCGTCGAATTCGCCCTGCTTATAGAATGAAATCTTTTCGCCGTTGCCTGCGTGCTCTTTGATAAGCTCAACCTTGAAGGGCTCGCCCTTTTCTTCCATCATCTTGATGGCATCTTCGGGGTCAAGCTCATATTTCTCGAGAGGAAGACCTTCTTTAACGATTTTCTTCATCTCTGCTTCAATCTTTTCAAGAACTTCGGGAGTGAAGGGCACGTCAACGTCAAAATCATAATAGAAGCCGTTTTCGATTGCGGGGCCGATTGCAAGCTTTGCGGCAGGGAAAAGTCTTTTGACTGCCTGTGCAAGAATGTGAGATGCGGTGTGGCGAAGAGCATATTTGCCGTCTGCATCGTCAAAGGTAACGATTTCAAGCTCGCAGTCTTCTGTGAGAGCTGTTCTCAGGTCGGCAACCTTGCCGTTGATGCGGCAAACGCAGGCTGCTTTGTAAAGACCCATACCGAGTTCTTTTGTGATTTCCATTGCGGTTGTGCCGTTTGCGAATTCCTTAACGACACCGCCTTTAAGTGTAACTTTTATCATACTTAATCAGTCCTTTCTGAATGTTTACAAATAAAAAAAGCTTCACCCTGCAAAAACAGGATGAAGCATAATAAGCTCCACGGTTCCACCCGTAATTCCGGCATAAGCCGACTCTCGAAAAAGCCTTAACGCGGCTCAAACGGCGCACATTGGATTGCGGCACTCGGCAGGCGGTAACTGAATGCGGTGTTTTGCCGCCTTCACAGCCAAGGGGCGGCTCTCTGAAAAACGCCGTTGCAAACAGCCTTCTGCTTCAACGATTTATTGTTATTATAAAACATATTATCACCGCATTTGGCTAAAGTCAATAGAAATTTAATAAAAAACAGATAAAAAAACTTGACAATGTGCTATTAAAAGTATACTATTAATACAATGGTGTTATATTGTGCCAAGAGGAGCTTTTTGAAGTTCCGAAACACCATTTATTGAGTTTAACCGATAGTTTTTATCGTTCTGCGGCAATTGCCGCAACCCTCAATGCAGTCTGCGAAACTGCAAATAAAACGCAAAGGAGGAATTCGTATCATTAAACTCGCAGTAGCTATTCTTATTGCTGCCGCAGCTCTCGTTATCGGCGCAGTTGTCGGTTTCGTTCTCGGCGGTTTACATAGGAAGAAGGTTGCAGAAGCCGCTATCGGCTCCGCTGAACAGGAAGCAAACAAAATTGTCAGCGATGCCATTGCAACGGCTGAAGCAAAAAAGAAAGAAGCTATTCTCGAAGCTAAGGATGAAATCCATAAGCAGAGAACAGAAACAGAAAAAGAACTGCGCGAAAGACGCAATGAAGTTCAGCGTATGGAGCGCCGCATAACCCAGAGAGAAGAAACTCTTGATAAAAAGAGTGATAACCTCGAAAAGAAAGATGAAATCCTCAACGGCAAAATCAAGGCAGTTGAAGAACGTCTTGAAGAAGTTGAAAGCATCAAAAAGAGCCAGTTCGATATGCTTGAAAGAATTTCAGGCTTCACAAAGGAACAGGCAAAAGATTATATCCTCAAAACTCTTGATGAAGAGCTTGACCACGAAAAGGCTCTCAAGATTCAGGAGCACGAGCAGAAAACCAAGGATGATTGCGACCAGCTCGCAAGAGAAATCATCACAACCGCTATTCAGCGCTGTGCCGCTGACCACGCAGCTGAAGCAACAGTTTCGGTTGTTGCTCTGCCCAACGATGAAATGAAGGGCAGAATCATCGGCCGTGAAGGCAGAAACGTAAGAACTCTTGAAATGATAACAGGCGTTGACCTTATCATTGACGATACTCCCGAAGCAATCACAGTTTCAAGCTTTGACCCCGTTCGCAGAGAAATTGCAAGGCTCACTCTTGAAAAGCTCATTGCTGACGGCAGAATTCACCCTGCAAGAATCGAAGAGATGTATGAAAAGGCAAAGCGTGAGGTTGAACAGACCATCAAGCAGACCGGTGAACACGCTCTTATCGATGCAGGTGTCAACAGCGTTCATCCCGAAATCGTTAAGCTTATCGGTAAGCTTCGTTACAGAACAAGCTACGGTCAGAACGTTCTTAACCACTCTCTTGAAGTTTCCTACATTGCAGGTCTTATGGCATCGGAACTTGGCACCGACGTTAAGACTGCAAAAAGAGCAGGCTTGCTTCACGATATCGGTAAGGCACTTGACCACGAGATGGAAGGCTCACACGTTGACCTCGGTGTTGAATTCGCAAAGAGATATAAAGAAAACGAAAACATTCTTCACGCAATCAAGGCTCACCACGGTGAGGTTGAAGCAAAAACTCTTGTTGCCTGTCTTGTTCAGGCGGCTGACGCAATCTCTGCCGCAAGACCCGGTGCAAGACGCGAAGACGTTCAGAACTATATCAAGCGCCTTGAAAAGCTTGAAGAAATTGCAACCTCATTCGAGGGCGTTGAACGCTCGTTTGCAATTCAGGCAGGCCGCGAAGTCCGCATTATGGTCAAGCCCGAGCTCGTTAATGATGACAAGATGGTTCTTCTTGCACGCGACGTTGCAAAGAAGATTGAAGACAGTATGGAATATCCCGGCCAGATCAAAGTTCATCTTATCAGAGAAAGCAGATCCATCGATTTCGCAAAATAATTTTTCCAAGGGGCTGCGCTTGCAGTCCCTTGATTTGATTTAAAACGGAGAAGGAATTTAATGAATATTCTTGTTATCGGTGACGTTGTTTCGTCAAAAGGCTGTGAATTTCTGCGCTCTGCTCTGCCTTCATTCAAAAAGGTCAAGGGCATTGACCTTTGCATCGCAAACGGCGAAAATTCGGCAGTCGGCAACGGCATAACTCCTTTTTCGGCACAGTATCTTTTTGACAGCGGCGTTGATTTTTTAACAACGGGCAACCACGTTTACCGCCGCCGTGAGATGTATGATATGCTCGATGAGAGCGATTGCATCATCAGACCTGCAAACTTCAACAAAAATAATCCCGGCAAGGGCTGGGCGGTTATCGATATGGGCTTCATCAAGGTCGGTGTTATCAACCTGATGGGCAACGTTTATATGGACAGATGCGATAATCCGTTTGCCGTTGTTGACGAAATTCTGCCCAAGCTTTCCGATTGCAGAATTATTCTCGTTGATTTTCACGCGGAAGCAACCGCAGAAAAAAGAGCGCTCGGCTATTATCTTGACGGCAGAGTGAGCGCCGTTTTCGGCACGCACACCCACGTTATGACAGCCGATGCCCAGATTATGCCCAAGGGCACCGCCTATATAACCGATATCGGTATGACGGGTCCCAAGGTTTCCGTTCTCGGTGTGAAGCCTGAGATTTCAATCGATTGGCTTAAAACAAGTATGCCTGCGAGATTTGACACCGCAGAGGGCGAGTGCATGATGAACGGATGCATTTTTGAAATTGAAAACAAAACGGGCAAGGTGCTCAATATCGAGCCCGTTACCATAGAATAAGGTGGAACTATGCAAAAACTTTTAAGCTATATGCGTTCCGCCTGCCAGCAATACGAAATGATAAAAGAGGGCGACAGAATTGCCGTTGGTGTTTCGGGCGGCAAGGATTCAATGGCGCTTCTTGCGGCAATGGCGAATCTGCGCATATTTTATCCCGAAAAATTCGAGCTTGTTGCAATAACTCTTGACCCGCGTTTCGGCGGTGAGGATGCCGATTATTCCGAGATTGAGGAGCTTTGCAAGAAGCTTGACGTTGAGTATATTATCAAAAGAACACAGCTTGCCGAGGTCATTTTTGATATCAGAAAAGAGAGTAACCCCTGCAGTCTGTGCGCAAGAATGCGCAGAGGTGCGCTTCACGATGCGGCGAAAGCGGCAGGGTGCAACAAAATTGCGCTCGGTCATCATCTTGATGACGTTGCCGAAACTTTCATAATGAATCTTTTCAACGGCGGCACGCTGGATTGCTTTATGCCCGTGACCTATCTTTCAAGAAAAGATATCTATATGATACGCCCGATGATATTTGCCCGTGAAAGCGACTGTGCAAGAGTTGCACGCAAAGAAAATTTACCCGTTGTTAAAAGCAAATGCCCTGCCGACGGCACAACAGAAAGGCAGGAGGTCAAGGAGTTTTTAAGCTCGCTCGAGAAAAAATACGGCAACGTCCGCGAAAAAATCCTCGGCGCAATGCAGAGAAAAGAAATAAACGGGTATTGATATGGATTTACCGCCCACGGGACGTCGGGTCGCCGTCCCCTACACTTTGTTTAAGGAGACAATTATGATACTTTCAGATAAAACACTTATGAAAATGCTTGAAGAAAGAACTCTTGTTGCAGAGCCGCTTGAGCCTGCACAGATTCAGCCTGCAAGCATCGATATCAGACTCGGCAACACGTTCAGTATAGTCAAGGATTCTTCAACGGGAATAATCAACCTTGAAGATAAAATTGAATACGAAACCATTGAAACCGATACATATGTGTTGCTTCCCGGTCAGTTTGTTCTTGCAACAACAATGGAATATTTTGAGCTTCCCGATGATTTAACTGCTTTTGTTGAGGGCAGAAGTTCACTCGGCAGAATGGGTCTGTTCATTCAGAATGCAGGTTGGGTTGACCCCGGCTTCAAGGGAGAGATTACCCTTGAACTCTTCAATGCAAACCGCTGTGCAATCGAACTCAAAGCAGGCAGAAGAGTCGGTCAGCTTGTTTTCGCAAAAATGGATGATACCGCACTCAACCCCTACAGAGGAAAATATCAGGGTCAGAGAGGTGCAACAGGCTCAAGAGTTTTCCAAGATAAAGAGATTAATGAATAAAGAATATCCAAAAAGGAAATCAAACAGACTTAAAGGATATAGCTATTCACAAAACGGTATTTACTTTCTGACAGTTTGTGTAAAAGATAAAAAATGCATATTGGGTAAAATTGTAGGGGGCGGAGACCTCGACGCCCCGCAAATGATTTTGTCAGATTACGGAAAAATTGCAGAAAAGTATGTTTGCTCAATAAATCAAGCGTATAAACATATTACCGTTATGAATTACGCTATAATGCCTAATCATATTCATTTGATTATTGAACTTTATTCGGATAATAATGTTTATCGTGATGCTGTAACAACAGCGCCTGCCAATGATGACATTCCTGTTATGATTTCTGCATTTAAAAAACTTGTTAATAAAGAAATCGGCTTTAATATTTGGCAAAGGTCGTATCACGACCACGTGATCAGAAATGAAGTATCTTTTAACACCATTTGGGATTACGTTGAAGAAAATCCTGCAAGGTGGAAGAAAGATTGTTTCTACTGTGATTAATTGTGTGGCTTTGCCGCACCCGGGACGTCGGGTCGCCGTTCCCTACAAAGAAAAAACAATACCTAAATTCAGAAAGGTAGTATGATATAAATGAAATACGCAGTAATACTTTATGACGGAATGGCGGACTATGCCGTTCCTGCGCTTGACGGCAAAACTCCGATGGAGCTTGCCAAAAAGCCCAACTTTGACGCTATGGCTAAAAAGGGCAGGGTAGGTCTTGTTCGCACAGTTGCCGACGGTCTTAAGCCCGGCAGTGACGTTGCAAACCTCAGCGTTCTCGGCTATGACCCCAAAATCTGCTACACAGGCCGTTCACCGCTTGAAGCAGTGAGCATCGGTGTTAAAATGGCTGACGATGACGTTGCTCTTCGTTGCAACGTTGTTACTCTCAGCGACGAAGAAAATTATGACGATAAAACAATGCTCGATTATTCCGCAGGCGATATCTCAACCGCAGAGGCGGCAGAAATCATCAAAACCGTGCAGGAGCATTTCGGCAACGATGAATTCGCTTTCTTCAGCGGTGTCAGCTACCGCCATTGCCTCATCCACCACGGCGGCACAACCGAGCTTGGCAAAATGACTCCTCCCCACGATATTTCGGGCAGAGTTATCGGTGAATATCTTTCAACCTCTCCCAATGCCGAGAAGCTTGTTGCGATGATGAAAGAGAGCTATTCTTTCCTCAAAGACCACCCCGTTAATCAGAAAAGAATTGCTGAGGGTAAAGCTCCCGCAAACTCAATCTGGCTCTGGGGCGAGGGCAGCAAGCCCGCACTCTCAAATTTTGAGCAGACCTACGGTGTTAAGGGCAGCATCGTTTCTGCCGTTGACCTGCTTAAGGGTATCGGCATCTGCGCAGGTATGAACACTCCCGAGGTTGAGGGCGCAACAGGTTATATCGACACTAACTTTGAGGGCAAGGCAAATGCCGCCGTTGAAGAATGGAAAAACGGCACAGACCTTGTTTATATCCATATCGAAGCTCCCGATGAATGCGGTCACAGAAACGAGCCCGAAAACAAAATCAGAGCTATCGAGCTTATCGATGAAAAAGTTCTGCCCATCGTTCTTGATTATCTTAACGGTTGCGGCGATGACTATAAGGTTATGATTCTGCCTGACCATCCCACACCCATTGTTACGCAGACTCACGCAAGCGACCCCGTGCCCTTTATGATTTATCATAAAAACGGCGAAAAGGACAGCGGCGTTGAAACCATAAACGAGAAAACAGCCGAAGCAACAGGCGATTTTGTTGAATTCGGCCCCGGTCTTATGAAAGAATTCCTGGAGGTAAAATAAAATGGATTATAAGATTAATACCAAATGTATTTTAAGCGGCTATGCTCCCGGTAACGGTGAGCCCCGTCAGCTTCCCATTTATCAGAGCACAACCTATAAATATGATTCAAGCGACGATATGGGCAAGCTTTTTGACCTTGAAGCATCGGGCTATTTCTATACCCGTCTGCAGAACCCCACAAACGATGCCGTTGCCGCAAAGATTGCCGCTCTTGAAGGCGGTGTTGGTGCAATGCTCACATCATCGGGTCAGGCTGCATCGTTCTATTCCGTTTTCAACATCGCACAGGCAGGCGACCACGTTATCAGCTCCGCAAAGATTTACGGCGGCACCTTCAACCTTTTCAACGTTACAATGAGAAAGCTCGGCATTGATTTCACTTTTGTAAGCCCTCAGGCAACAAGAGAAGAGCTCGAAGCAGCTTTCAAGCCCAACACAAAGGCTGTTTTTGCAGAGAGCCTTTCAAACCCTGCTCTTGAAGTGCTTGATATTTCAACCTTTGCCGATGCCGCTCACGCTCACGGCGTGCCGCTTATCATCGACAACACCTTCCCCACACCCGTTAACTGCCGTCCCTTTGAATTCGGCGCAGATATCGTTATCCACTCAACAACCAAATATATGGACGGTCACGCAACAAGCGTTGGCGGTGTTATTGTTGACAGCGGTAACTTTGACTGGACACAGAACGATAAGTTCCCCGGTCTGACAACTCCCGATGATTCCTATCACGGCATCACTTATACCGAGCGTTTCGGCAAGCTTGCTTATATCACAAAGGCAACTGCCCAGCTTATGCGTGACCTCGGTTCAATTCCTTCACCCTTCAACGCATTCCTTCTCAACCTCGGTCTTGAAACTCTGCCTCTCCGTGTTGAAAGACATTGCTTCAACGCATCAAAGGTTGCCGAATATATCAAAAACAGCGGTTGCGCTGTTGAGGTTACCTATCCCGGTATGGAAGGCAGCAAGGGCTATGAGCTTGCACAGAAATATATGCCTAACGGCACAAGCGGTGTTATCTCATTCCGCATCAAGGGCGGCAGAGAAGCTGCAACAAAGTTTATGGACAGCCTCAAGATTGCTGAAATCGCAACCCACGTTGCAGACGCAAGAACCTGTTGCCTCCACCCCGCAAGCACAACTCACCGCCAGCTCACTTCCGAAGAGCTTATTGCCTGCGGCATCTCTGATGACCTTATCCGTCTTTCAGTCGGCATTGAGCACGTTGACGATATTATTGCCGATGTTGCACAAGCTTTGGAAGCTTCACAGAAGTAATAACTGTTACTTTTCATTAAAATATATACTGAAACGAAAAAATTTTAAAAAACACTTGCAATTTCAAACTTCTTGTGATAAAATCGTTTCGTTATGTTTATGTATTATCCGAAAGAGGTGAACATTAATGAAGGAAGGTCTCCATCCCAACTACAAGCAGACAGCTATCCGCTGCGCATGCGGTGAGGTTATCGAAACAGGTTCAACCAAAGATAATCTTCGTGTTGATATCTGCTCAAAGTGCCATCCGTTCTATACCGGTAAGCAGAAGCTCGTTGATACCGGCGGACGTGTTGATCGCTTCAATAAGCGTTTCAATCTTAACAACAAATAAGAGCAAATTCAGCGGCGCAGCAGTGCGCCGCTTTGCTTTTTTAATAAGAACGTAAGAGGTTTTTATTATGAATAAAAACAGCTATAAAACAATCAGAGCCGAAGCAAAAGACGAATATATCGTCAAAAAGTCACGCTTCATCGGTCATATCAAGCCTGTCACAACGCAGGAGGAAGCGCTTGCCTTTATTCAGGAAGTGAGCAAGAAGCATTGGGATGCAACCCATAACGTTTATGCTTATATTCTGCGCGAAGGCGGCATCAAACGCTATTCCGATGACGGTGAGCCGCAGGGCACTGCAGGTATTCCCACCCTTGACGTGCTTGAAAAATCGGGTGTTACCGACTGTGCGGTTGTTGTTACCCGTTATTTCGGCGGCATAATGCTCGGCGCAGGCGGTCTTGTGAGAGCATATTCGCATTCCGCATCAATTGCGGTTGCCGCAGGCGGAGTGCTTACCCGTGCAATGTGCGGCAGGCTCAAGGTAACCTGCGATTATTATTTTTACGGCAAGCTCACCTCGTTTATCCCCGAAAACGGCGGAATAATCGAGGATACAATCTTTGAGGATAACGTCACTCTCATCTTCAGAATGCCGCTCGAGCTTATCGACGGCTTCAATGCAAAGCTTGTTGACGTGAGCAACGGCAGATATATGGCAGAAAAAACGGAAGAATTTTTTGCCGATATGGATTAATGTTTACAAATTGTTCACAATTCACAAACAGGAATCGACCTGTTTTTTTGCGTATATAATTATTGAAGGGGTGAAACGATGAACACTATCAGAGAAAATGCTTGTTTAAGAGAAAAAGAAAATCTTTCGCCGTTGGCGGCTCTTGCAGGAGAAAGCAAGGGCAGACTTGTTCCCGAAGAGGAATGCCCCATCAGAACGGCTTTTCAGAGAGACAGAGACAGAATTATCCATTGCAGTTCTTTCAGAAGGCTCAAGCATAAAACTCAGGTGTTTCTTTCGCCCGAGGGTGACCATTACCGCACCCGTCTGACCCACACTCTTGAGGTTTCGCAGATTGCAAGAACAATTGCAGGCGCGCTCAACCTCAACTGCGATTTAACCGAGGCTATTGCCCTTGGCCACGATCTGGGTCACACACCTTTCGGTCACGCAGGTGAAAGAGCGCTTAACGACGTTTGCCCCGGCGGCTTCAAGCATTATGCACAGAGCCTGAGAGTTGTTGATTTTCTTGAAAAAGGCGGCAAGGGTCTTAACCTGACCTATGAGGTGCGCAACGGCATTGAACGCCACACAAACGGCGAGCAGGCGGCAACCCTTGAGGGCAGAATCGTTCGCCTTGCAGACAGAATTGCTTACATAAATCACGATATTGACGATGCAACCATTGCAGGCATTATGAGCGAGGACGATATTCCGCTTGCAATCCGCCACGTTCTGGGTATGTCAAAAAGCGCAAGAATAAACACGCTTGTTATGAGCTGCATCGAAAACAGCGATAACGATATTAAACTTGAACAGGGTATTCAGCAGGCATTTGATGAGCTTCACAGCTTTATGTTTGCCAAGGTTTATACCAACCCTGCTTGCAAGGGTGAAGAGAAAAAGGCGGTTGAGCTTGTTCAGCGTCTTTATTATCATTTCGCAAAAAAAGCCGAGAATCTGCCGCCGCAATTCAAAGAGATTGCAGAGCGTGACGGAATCGGCGTTGCGGCTTGCGATTTTATCGCAGGTATGACGGACAGATATGCCGTCAGAGTTTTTGATGAGCTCTATATTCCCAAGGCATGGAGCGAAATCAACAATATTTTTTAAAGGAAGTCAAGATGAGTTTAAAAGAAACGGTGATTAAGCTCACTTGCGTTGTGCTGATGCTTATCTGCTTTGTTCAGCCTGTTTGTGCTGACTGGTATGATGACCTGAAAGGCGACAGTGAGTGGGTGGAAATTGAGGGCGACAATTTTGTTGCCGACACCTTTATGGGTGTTAACGCGTTATATAATGAGAATAACCGCAATCATCAGTGCGGTGACCTTGTAATCAGATTTTATAAAGAAGCTTTCGGGCTCGATATTTATCCTTATACCGACGGCGGCCCCACTTCAGAAACCTCGGGCTATAAGTTCGTTAAAACAACTTCACCCAAGGCAGGCGATATCATCTACGTTTCAAAAGAAATGCGCGGTTCATCGCAGGACCATTGGGCAATCGTCAGAGATTACAGCGACGGCTACATAACGATGTTTGAGCAAAACGTTATCTGGAACGGACAGGCTGTAATTGGCAGACAGATAAAATATCCGTCAGATTCTTATTACGTTTATACCCTTGTAAAAGAAGACGGCTCTGCCGCAATCAATCCCGAGGAAACAGAAAAAACCACCGCGGAGCAAACAACAAAAGCTCCCGAAACAACAACCGTTCCCGTTACAGAAAAAACAACGGTGCCCACAACCGTAACAACCAGACCTGCAACAACAAAGCCGCAAACAACCGTGGCAGAAACAACGCAGGCGGTAACCGAGCTTTCAACCGTTGGGTTAACCGAAGAAAGCACAACCGTTCCTGTTTCGGATGTTGATGCAGTTCAGACAGAGCTTAACACAACTGCGAAAACAACCGAAGAATCAACAACTGCAAAAACCGAAGAGGAAAACGGCAAAGAGAATTACGTTTTGCCTGCAATCGGTGCCTGCGCACTTCTGGTAGCTGTTGCGGCAGTTGTTATGTTTATTGCAAAAAAGAAACGAAAATAATTTCAAAAAATGTGAAAGGAGGGTGAAGATTGAAGCTGAATGAGAGATTTATTCAGGATTTGCAGGATAAAATAGATATTGACAGCGTTATATCGTCTTATGTCAATCTCAAGCGCAGAGGCAAAACGCTTGTCGGTCTTTGCCCGTTTCACAATGAAAAAACTCCGTCGTTCACCGTTTATCCCGATACGCGCTCGTTTTATTGCTTCGGTTGCGGTGCAGGCGGTGACGTTATCAGCTTTGTGCGCCGCATAGATAACCTTGATTATATTGAGGCGGTCAAGGCGGTTGCACAGATGGCAGGTATGCCGATGCCCGAAGACGGCTATGACGATACTCTTTCAAAAAAGAGAATGCGTCTGCTTGCGGCAAACAGAGAAGCGGCAAGATTTTTCAATGCCTGCCTTATGGAAGAAAAAAACCGACCTGCGCTGGAATATTTTCTCAGCAGAGGGCTTACGCTGAGCACTATCCGCCATTTCGGTCTTGGCTATGCACCAAACGAGTGGCGCGCGCTTCTTGAGCATCTTCGCAAAAAGGGTTATACCGATGAAGAATTGGTGCTTGCCAACCTTGCAAGACGCTCCGAAAAAGACGGCAGAGTCAGCTATTACGATAACTTCCGCAACAGAGTTATGTTTCCCATAATCGACCTTCGCGGCAACGTTATTGCCTTTGGCGGCAGAGTTATGGATGACTCGAAACCAAAATATATCAACACCTCCGACACTCTTGTTTATAAAAAGAGCAACGGTGTTTTTGCCCTTAATTTTGCAAAGAACGCAAACGATAACAAGCTTGTTCTTGTTGAGGGCTATATGGACGTTATTGCCCTGCATCAGGCGGGCTTCACAAACGCAATTGCGTGCCTTGGCACAGCTTTCACAAGCGAGCAGGCAAACCTGCTTTCACGCTATGCGGAAGAAATCCTCATCTGCTATGATAATGACGAAGCAGGTCGGAAGGCAACGCAGAAAGCTCTCGGTGTTCTGGGTAAAACGGGCGTCAAGCTCCGTGTTGTTAAAATGGAAGGCGGCAAGGATGCCGACGAAATCATCCGCAAACACGGCAAGGAGCGTTTTGATTCGCTTCTGGGCAAGGCGGCAAACAAAACGGAATATAAACTGCTCGAAGAAAGAGCAAAATATAACCTTTCAACCGATGACGGCAAGCTTCGTTTTCTGATGGCGGCAACGCAGATTCTTGCCGAATGCGGAAGCATTGAGTGCGATATCTATGCAACAAGGCTTTCAAACGAACTCGGTGTTAACGTTGAAAGCATAAATGCACAGATTAAATCCGCAAAAGCAAAGCTCCGCCGCTCCGATGAAGAGCGCAGAAAGCGTGAGCAGGATAATATGCTCGAAAAGAGCTTTGAGGATAAGAATAACCCCGAAAGATCAAAAAATCTCAGGGCCGCAAAAGCGGAAGAAACAATTATTGCTTCCTTTATGCGCAACCCCGATTTTTATAAAAAACTTAAGGACAGACTTTCGCCCGATGATTTTGTGACTGCCTTTAACCGCAGGCTTTACGAGTGCCTTGCACAGAAGCTTGAGGCAGGCGTTGATGCAGAGCTGAGCCAGTTTGCAAAGCATTTCAGTCCCGAAGAAATGGACAGCGTGACACGCATTTTCATTTCTTCAAGCTCTCTGAGCAACACCGTCAAAGAGTGTGAGGATTGCATCGACGTTCTCAAAGAAAAGGTTGCACCCAAAATCACGGATGCCTCGTCAATGAGCGATGAGGAATATCTGAAGCTGTTTAAGAAAAATTAACATAAGGATGTGAGTGAAATGGAAGGAACTGAAAAAAGAACTCCTTTCAAGTCATTGGTTGACAAGGGCAAGGCTTCAGGCAAGCTGACAACCCAGGAAATCGATGCGGTCATTATCGAGATGGATCTCGATATCGAAGAGCTTGATAAGCTCTATGAAACGCTTGAGAGCAACAACATCGAAATCATTGATGACCTTTCAAGTGCGGCAATCGAAAACTTTGACGTTGATATTCCCAAATCACTGGATATCGGCGGCACTGATGACAGGGGCGGCAATATTGATGACCCCGTTAAGGTTTATCTTAAAGAAATCGGCAGAGTTCCGCTTCTCACCGCTGAAGAAGAAATTGAACTTGCTATCCGTATTTCAGATAACGATAAGAAAGCAAAGCAGCGCCTTGCAGAGGCAAACCTTCGCCTTGTTGTAAGCATTGCAAAAAGATACGTTGGCAGAGGTATGCAGTTCCTTGATCTTATTCAGGAAGGTAACCTCGGTCTTATCAAGGCAGTTGATAAGTTCGATTATACAAAGGGCTTCAAGTTCTCAACCTATGCAACCTGGTGGATCAGACAGGCTATCACAAGAGCTATTGCCGACCAGGCAAGAACAATCCGTATTCCCGTTCATATGGTTGAAACCATTAACAAGGTTAAAAAGACAAACAGCCAGCTGCTCCATAAAAACGGCAGAGATCCGACGGCAGAAGAAATTGCCGCAGAGCTTGATATGCCCGTTGATAAGGTGCGCGAAATTCTGCGCGTAGCTCAGGAGCCCGTTTCTCTTGAAACACCCATCGGCGAAGAAGAAGACAGCCATCTTGGCGATTTCATTCCCGATGACGATGCTCCCGCACCTGCAGATGCCGCATCAATGCTTCTTCTCAAAGAGCAGCTTAACGACGTTCTCCGCACTCTCACACCCAGAGAAGCAAAGGTTCTTGCTCTTCGTTTCGGTCTTGAAGACGGTCATCCTCACACTCTTGAAGAGGTTGGCAGCGAATTCGGCGTTACAAGAGAAAGAATCCGCCAGATTGAGGCTAAAGCACTCCGCAAGCTTCGTCACCCCAGCAGAAGTAAGCGCTTAAAAGACTTTTTGGATTAAAAAAACAACCGCTTCGGTTTTTACCGAGGCGGTTATTGTTTTTATATCCTGTTTTTGCTTATTTCTCGATGCCGAGCTTTTTGCAGCAGTCGGCAACAATCTTGTTCATCTCATCCATCTTCTTTTCCATATCGGCAACAAGTGTGAGCTGGGTGTGGCAACGGTCAAGGTTGTGCTCGGGATAAGCGGTCTTGAAATATGTGTCGCCGTTGATATAGTCGCCAAGGAAACGCATACCGCATTCAAGAGTCATAATCTTTGCCGAGAAGGCAAGATTTTCAATCTCTTTTGCAGTCAGGCTTTCGCCTGCGGTTGTGAGATAGCCGAGAGTATATGCTTCAAAAAGTTCGAGACTCATTGAAACCTTTGAAAGATCTTTTTCGTCTTCGCTTGCGGTGTTTGCGCTGAAGCGGATGCTGTCGCCGAAATCATAGAGCGAAAGACCGGGCATAACCGTGTCAAGGTCAACAACGCAGATGCCTTCGTTTGTTTCGTTATCAAACAAAACGTTGTTGAGTTTTGTGTCGTTATGAGTAACTCTCAAGGGAAGCTCACCTGCGGCAAGCATATCAACAAGCACGGAGCAATCGGCTTCTCTTGCAAGCACAAACTCGATTTCGTCCTTAACGTTTTCTGCTCTGCCCGAAAGGTTATCGGCAACCGCCTTTTTGAAATCTGCAATTCTTGAGCGTGTGTTATGGAAGTTGGGGATTGTTTCGCTCAATGTTTCACCGGGATAATCTGCAAGCATATTCTGGAATTTGCCGAAAGCCTTTGCGGCATTGAAAGAAATCTCTTTGTTTTCAACGCTCTGATATGAGTGCGCATCCGAGATGAAGTTATAGCATCTCCAGAATTTGCCCTCGCTGTCAATATAATAGGGCTTACCGTCTTTTGCGGGGTAAACGGTCAGGCATTCTCTTTCGGGGTCACCGCCGTTTGCGATAACAACCTTGCGGATGTGGTTGGTAACACCGACAACGTTTTCCATAAGAGCATCGGGCTGCTTGAAGATGTTTGTGTTAAGCACCTGCACAAGATAGCGGCGGGTTTTGCCGTTATCGTTGAAATTGAAAACGTAGGTATCGTTGATGTGACCGTCGTGAAGCTGATTGATATTTTCAAGCTCACCCTCAAAAGTGAAAGCGGCAAGCAGTTCGTTTGTTGCGTTTATTTTTTCTGACATAAAAATCAAGCCTTTCTGAAAATGATGTTGCCGAAGCAATCGGGATTATGAAAGCCGAGTGCGGCTGTTGTTACGGGAAAATGCGCACCGTAATGCGGTGTGACCGAAGAATCCGCGCATTTATAGAAGTTGCCCTTTGCCGTGCATTCTTCAATTTTAAAATCAACACCGTAAAGAGCCGAGATAAACTCGCAGGGGAGCAGAATATCATAGCCCCAGGCGGTTTTGCCGTTTTCTTCAACGGTCATCGGCTGAATAACGGGCTCAAGGTCGGTGAATTCTTTGATGAATCTGCGGTTTTCTCTGATTTCGCCAATCTGCGAAAGATAAACACCCTTGGGGTTAACCTCAAAATTCATATAGCGTTTGTCACCTGCAACGGGAGCGATGAAAAATTCAAGGCAACTGTCGGTATAAACGGGGTCATCGCGTTTTGTGCATTCAACACGAAGGTTATCTTCAAACGACCATAAAACCGCGTGAATGCCTTCGCCCTCAACGCCAAACACGGCGGCATAGCTTTCGGGGCGGGAATAGCCGTCTTTTTCCCAATGGAAAGAGTTGATTGCCGCCACGGGAAAATCCTTTGCGTCAGCGGCAGATTTGAATATCGGAGCAATGTATTCCATACGCTTCTCCTATATATTATAATTATTAAAACATTATACTATAGTGCGGCATAATAGTCAACAAAAAAGCTCCCGAAAATCGGGAGCTTAAATGCTTTTTTATTACATAGCTTCAACGATAGCCTTTGTATCTCTTGCGATAACAAGCTCTTCGTTTGTGGGCAGAACGAATACCTTAACCTTTGAATTTGCGGTTGAGATTTCGCCTTCCTTGCCTCTTCTCATAATCTCGTTTGCTGCATCGTCAAATTCAATGCCGAGGTAGCTGAGGTTTTTGCAAACGTCTGCGCGAAGGTCGAATGTGTTTTCGCCGATACCGCCTGTGAATACGATAGCGTCAACACCGTCCATAGCTGCAACGTAGCTGCCGATAAGCTTACGAACCTGATATTTCTGGATGCTTCTTGCAAGGTGAGCTCTTTCGTTGCCCTGTGCTTCAGCTGCGCTTACGTCTCTGTCGTCACTGCCAACGCCTGAAATGCCGAGAACGCCTGACTTCTTGTTGAGGATAGTGTCTGTTTCAGCGGGTGTCCAGCCTTCCTTCTGCTGAAGGTATGTGATAACTGAGGGGTCAACAGCGCCGCAACGTGTGCCCATGATGAAACCGTCAAGGGGAGTAAGACCCATGCTTGTGTCAACGCACTTGCCGCCCTTAACAGCGGTGATTGATGAACCGTTGCCGAGGTGGCAGGTAACAATCTTGAGGTCTTTGATATCCTTGCCCATAACTTCTGCGCAACGTGCGCTTACGAAACGGTGAGAAGTGCCGTGGAAGCCGTAGCGGCGAACCTGATACTTTTCATAGTATTCGTAGGGGATGGGGAAGATATATGCTTCGGGGGGCATTGTTGAGTGGAATGCGTTATCAAAAACAACAACCTGGGGAAGCTCTGTGCCGAAAACGCTGCGGCAAGCTTCGATGCCCTGAATGTGAGCGGGGTTGTGAAGGGGAGCGAGGTCGCAAAGGCTGCGGATGCCTTCGATAACTTCGTCAGTAACAAGAACGCTTTCGTTGAAGAGAGCGCCGCCCTGAACAACTCTGTGACCGATAGCTGAAATTTCGTCAAGGCTTTCAAGAACCTTGCAGTCACCTTCTGTGAGAACCTTCTTAACTTCGAGGAAAGCGGCTGTGTGGTTTGCAAAGTCAACTTCATACTCAAACTTGCGTCCGTCAGCTGTTGAACCGCCGATTTTGCCGTCAACACCGATTCTTTCGCAGTTGCCTTTAGCGATCATGGATTCGGTATCCATATCAAAAAGCTGATATTTGAGTGATGAACTGCCGCAGTTAATAACAAGAACTTTCATTTTAACACTCCAAATCGTGAATAATTAGCTTGATTTAAGCTTATAACTGTTATATTATATATCTATAGAAAAATTTTTTCAAGTATATTTTATCGATATCGAGGTAAAAATATGAAAATTGCCGGAATAATAGCTGAATATAACCCTTTTCATAAGGGGCACGGATTGCTTATCCGCAAGGCAAGAGAAAACGGAGCAACTCATATCGTTGCCGTTATGAGCGGTAACTACGTGCAAAGAGGCGAAGCGGCAATTTTTTCTCAGCGTGCAAGAACGCAGGCGGCACTTGCCTGCGGAGCAGACCTTGTTTTGCAGCTGCCCGTTGTTTATGCGGCTTCGGGTGCGCAGAGCTTTGCAGGGGCAGGCGTGAGAATTCTTGATGCTCTCGGCTGTGTTGACGAGCTTGTTTTCGGCAGTGAGTGCGGCGATGCCGAGCTTATTTTAACCGCCGCAAAATCGGTTTATTCCGATGAGGTTCAGCAGAGGATAGCCGATGAAATCAAAACAGGCATCACCTTTGCCGCGGCAAGAGAGAACGCTTTGCGTGCAATCAACCCTGCGCTTGCGGATATAATTCAGAGCCCGAATAACATTCTCGGTGTTGAGTATGCTGCGGCAATCGATAAAATCGGCAGCAAAATGAAGCCCGTAACCTTTGCAAGAATAGGTGCGGGGCACGGTGAAAACGGTGATTTTGACGGAATCGCATCCGCTTCGTATATCCGTGATTTAATCAGAAGCGGCGGAGACTGGCAGAATTTTGTGCCCGAAGCGGCGGCAGAAATCTTTGAAACCGAGCTTAAAGACGGAAATGCGGTGGTCAATTCGACCAAATTCGAAACCGCTGTTTTGTTTAAAATGCGAACGGTTGGCAAAGAAAGTCTTGCCCTTGCACCCGACGTGAGCGAGGGTATTGAAAACAGAATTCTCTCTGCGGCTGAAAAAGCAACGTCGCTCAATGAGCTTTATGACCTTGCCAAAACCAAGCGTTATACTCACGCGCGCATAAGAAGAATCATTCTTAATTCCGTTATCGGTGTGACTGCCGACGACCTTGCGATGCCTGTACCTTATATCCGTTTGCTCGGTCTTAACGACAGGGGAGCGGAAATCATCAAAGCCTCGAAAGAGATACGCAAACTGCCTTTTATTGCCAAAACCGCAGACATAACACAAGCAGACAAAGCGGCGCAAAGAGTGTTCGAAATTGAATGCATTGCTTCGGATATATATTCTCTTTGCACCGAAAAAACAGGTGTATGCTCGGGCGAAAAGGATTATTGTGCCGTTAAAGCATAAACAAATATAAAACTTAATATATCTGTGCTTCCGTGTGAGATTTATTTTGATACGGGAGCATTTTTATTGTAAAACTGAACAAATTGCCAAAAATACTGCACAAAATATTTTTACATTTATATTAAAATTTCGTATGAATGCACAAACTTATTTTTTATTTTAATTTTTTATATATTATATGTTGACAAATTGACTAACGGCAGATATAATGTTATCCTGCTTTATAATGGAAAGAAATACCCTATAATTTAAGATAATTTGCGCTTAATTATTTTAAATTATAAGGGAATTTCGAGCAAAAATTTTGGCTTTCCATCCCCGATGGAAAAATTAAGGAACGGAGTGATTTAGCCTAATGCTGAAAGTAAATCCCGTTAAACGCGGCAACAGAATCAGACAGAGCTTCGGAAAAATCAATGAAGTTATGGATATGCCCAACCTCATTGAAATTCAGAAAGCATCTTACAAGTGGTTCATCGAAGAAGGCCTCAAAGAGGTGTTCCGTGATATGGCAGATATTACGGACTATACCGGCAACTGGGTGCTCAGCTTTGTTGACTACCGCATGGACGACAAGCCCAAGTATTCGGTTCGCGAATGCAAAGAGAGAGACACAACCTATGCTGCTCCCATGAGAGTTACGGTTCGCCTTCAGAACAAGGAAACCGGCATCATCAAGGAGTCCGAAGTCTTTATGGGTGATTTCCCCATCATGACAGACAGCGGCACCTTCGTTATCAACGGTGCAGAGAGAGTTATCGTTTCTCAGCTCGTTCGTTCACCCGGTGTTTATTACGGAATGACCCACGATAAGACAGGTATTGAGCTTTACACAAGCACAATCAACCCCAACAGAGGTGCCTGGCTTGAATATGAAACCGATGCAAACGATATCTTCTACGTTCGTATCGATAAAAACAGAAAAATCTACATCACTGCGTTTATCCGTGCGCTCGGCTTAAGCTCAAACGATGATATCCGCCGTTTCTTCGGTGAGGATGCAAAGCTTGAAGCTACTCTCGAAAAGGATGAAACCAAGAATACCGAAGAAGCTCTTATGGAAGTTTTCAAAAAGCTCCGTCCGGGCGAACCCGTTACTCTTGAATCAGCCCAGCAGCATATTGATAACCTCTTCTTCGACCCCCACAGATACGATATCTCAAGAGTCGGCAGATATAAATATAACAAGAAGCTTTCAATGCTCAACCGTCTTCCCGGTTGCAAGCTTGCTCAGCCCGTTATCTCCGAATATACAGGCGAGTTCATTGCAGACGAAGGCGAAATCATCACAAAAGAGAAAGCTCTTGAAATCGAACGTGCAGGCGTTATGAAGGTTGTTGTTGCCTGCGAAGACGGCAGCGAGCTGTTCGTTATCTCAAACGGCATGGTTGACGCCGCCGCAATCCTTCCCGCAGAATTCAGCAAGGAAGAGCTTGAAGCTATCGGCATCAACGAAAAGGTTCGTTATTCCGTTCTTAACGAAGTTATCGAAAAATGCGGCAGCGATAAGGAAGCACTTCTTGCCGAAATGGCAGAACGCTGCGACGACCTTATCCCCAAGCACATCATTGTTGATGATATTTTCGCATCAGTAAACTATGTCAACTGCCTCACAAAGCGCGTGGGTAACGTTGACGATATCGACCACCTCGGCAACAGAAGAATCCGTTCAGTCGGCGAGCTGCTTCAGAACCAGTTCAGAATCGGTCTTGCAAGAATGGAAAGAGTTGTTCGCGAGAGAATGGCTATCCAGGCTCAGGAAGATGAAGATAAGATCACTCCTCAGACTCTTATCAACATCCGCCCCGTAATGGTAGCTATCAGAGAGTTCTTCGGTTCATCACCTCTCTCACAGTTCATGGATCAGACCAACCCCCTTGCTGAGCTTACTCACAAGCGCCGTCTTTCAGCCCTCGGCCCCGGCGGTCTTTCCAGAGACAGAGCAGGTTTCGAAGTTCGAGACGTTCACTATTCTCACTACGGCAGAATGTGTCCCATCGAAACTCCCGAAGGTCCCAACATCGGTCTTATCTCTTACCTTGCAACTTTTGCAAGAATTAACGAATACGGCTTCATCGAAGCTCCTTTCAGAAAGATTGACAAGGAAACCGGCAAGGTTCTCGATGAAGTTGAATATATGACAGCTGACTCAGAAGACGAATTTATCGTTGCACAGGCTAACGAAGCTCTTGACGAAAACAACTGCTTCGTAAGACAGAAGATCACAGCCAGACACAGAGACGAATTCATTGAAATCGACAGAACAAGAGTTGACTATATGGATATCTCGCCCAAGATGGTTGTTTCTGTTGCTACAGCGATGATTCCCTTCCTTGAAAACGACGACGCCAACCGTGCACTCATGGGTTCAAACATGCAGAGACAGGCAGTTCCGCTGCTCAAGACCTGCGCTCCCATCGTTGGTACAGGTATGGAATATAAGGCTGCCGTTGACTCAGGTGTAACAGTTCTTGCAAAAGAAGCAGGCGTTGTTACAAAGGTCAGCGCAGACAGCGTAACAATTCTCGAAGATGACGGTACCCACAGATACTATGAGCTTATCAAGTTCATGCGTTCAAACCAGGGCACCTGCATCAACCAGAGACCCATCGTTGCCGCAGGCGAAAGAGTTGAGAAGGGCGCAGTTATTGCTGACGGTCCCGCAACTGACCACGGCGAAATCAGCCTTGGCAAGAACGCTCTCGTAGGCTTCATGACCTGGGAAGGTTATAACTACGAAGACGCCGTTCTTATCAACGAAAAGCTTGTTCGTGACGACGTTTACACTTCAGTTCATATCGAAGAATATGAAACCGAAGCAAGAGACACCAAGCTTGGCCCCGAAGAAATCACAAGAGATATTCCCAACGTTGGTGAAGATGCCCTCGGCAATCTTGACGACAGAGGCATTATCCGCATCGGTGCTGAAGTTCACTCAGGTGATATTCTCGTCGGTAAGGTAACACCCAAGGGTGAAACCGAACTGACTGCTGAAGAAAGACTTCTCCGCGCTATCTTCGGCGAAAAGGCAAAAGAAGTAAGAGATACTTCTCTTAAAGTTCCTCACGGTGAATACGGTATCGTTGTTAACGTTGAAGTGTTCACAAGAGAAAACAGCGATGAGCTTTCACCCGGCGTTAACAAGGTTGTTCGCTGCTACATTGCCCAGAAGCGTAAGCTCTCTGTTGGTGACAAGATGGCGGGTCGTCACGGTAACAAGGGTGTTGTTTCAAGAATTCTTCCTCAGGAAGATATGCCCTTCCTTCCCGACGGTACTCCTCTTGATATCGTTCTTAACCCCCTGGGCGTTCCTTCCCGAATGAACATCGGTCAGGTTCTCGAAGTTCACCTCGGCTTTGCCGCAAGAAACCTCGGCATGAACGTTATGACTCCTGTTTTTGACGGTGCACACGAAGGCGATATCACAGACGCTTTTGAAGAAGCAAACCGCAGAACAATGGAAGCTGCAAAGAAGGCAGCAGAGGAAAAGGGCGAAGAATTCGATCCCACAAAGGTTCCTCAGCTCCGTATGGACTGCAAGTCAATCCTTACAGACGGCCGTACAGGCAGAAAGTTCGATAACCCCGTAACAGTCGGTGTTATGTATTATCTCAAGCTCCATCACCTTGTTGACGATAAGATTCACGCCCGTTCAACAGGTCCTTACTCACTCGTTACTCAGCAGCCTCTGGGCGGTAAAGCTCAGTTCGGCGGTCAGCGTTTCGGTGAAATGGAAGTTTGGGCACTTGAAGCTTACGGCGCAGCTTACACTCTTCAGGAAATTCTTACCGTTAAGTCTGACGACGTTGTCGGCAGAGTTAAGACCTACGAAGCAATCGTCAAGGGTCAGAATGTTCCTACTCCCGGTATTCCCGAATCCTTCAAGGTTCTTATCAAAGAGCTTCAGTCGCTTGCTCTTGACGTTAAGGTTCTTGACGAAAACAACGAAGAAATCGACCTTCGTGCAACTTATGATAACGATGACGTTGGCTTTGTATCTGACGATAAGGTATTCCAGAACGTTAACGATGCAGAAGGCAGCGACGAATTCATCATTGACGAAGAAAGCGAAGATAACGATATCTTCTACAGAAGCAACGGCGAAGACGACGACATCTTTGATGATCTTCATGATGAGACCATCGGCGCAGATGATTTCGGTTTTGATTTCGCATCCTCGGAGGACGATTATGAATAATCGCCGAATTCCAACAGATATTTACGGAAGGGGCATAGTTTGATGGAAAACATTGAATCCAACAGCAATCTCACTTTTGAATCCATAAAAATCGGCCTTGCTTCGCCTGACCAGATCAGAGAATGGTCATACGGCGAAGTAAAGAAGCCCGAAACCATAAACTACAGAACACTTAAGCCCGAAAAAGACGGTCTTTTCTGCGAAAAGATCTTTGGACCCCAGAAGGACTGGGAGTGCCATTGCGGTAAGTATAAGAGAATCCGCTATAAGGGCAAAGTGTGTGAACGCTGCGGTGTTGAAATCACACGCGCAAAGGTTCGCCGTGAGAGAATGGGCCACATTGAGTTGGCAACTCCCGTTTCTCACATCTGGTACTTCAAGGGTATCCCCTCAAGAATGGGTCTTATCCTTGACGTATCACCCAGAGATCTTGAAAAAGTTCTCTATTTTGCAAAGCATATCGTTATCGATCCCGGTGATACTCCTCTTGAGAAGTATCAGACACTTGACGAGAAAGATTACGAAGAATATCGCCTCAGATATGAGGATGATTTCAAGGCAGGTATGGGTGCAGAAGCTATCAAAGAGCTTCTCTCCGAAATCGACCTTGAGGCTCTTTCAGCAGAGCTGAAGGAAGAAATGGAAACAGCTTCAGGTCAGAAAAAGGCCAAGGCTCTCAAGCGTCTTGAGGTTGTTGAAGCTTTCAGACAGTCAGGCAACAGACCTGAATGGATGATTCTTGACGTTGTTCCCGTTATTCCTCCTGAAATCAGACCTATGGTTCAGCTTGAAGGCGGCAGATTTGCAACATCCGACCTCAATGACCTTTACAGACGCGTTATCAACAGAAACAACCGTCTTGCAAAGCTTATGGAGCTCGGTTCCCCCGATATCATTATCAGAAACGAAAAGAGAATGCTCCAGGAAGCTGTTGACGCTCTTATCGACAACGGCAGAAGAGGCAGACCCGTTACAGGTCCCAACAACAGAGCTCTCAAGTCACTTTCAGATATGCTCAAGGGTAAGCAGGGCCGTTTCAGACAGAACCTTCTCGGTAAGCGTGTTGACTATTCAGGCCGTTCGGTTATCGTTGTTGGTCCCGAACTCAAGCTTTATCAGTGCGGTCTTCCCAAGGAAATGGCTCTCGAGCTCTTCAAGCCCTTCGTTATGAAGCGCCTTGTTGAAACCGAAGTTGCAGGCAACGTTAAGTCAGCCCGTAAGATGGTTGAACGCTCAAATCCTGCAGTTTGGGATGCACTTGAAGTTGTTATCAAGGACCACCCCGTAATGCTTAACCGTGCTCCCACGCTTCACAGACTCGGTATTCAGGCATTCGAGCCCGTTCTTGTTGAAGGCAGAGCTATCCGTCTTCATCCTCTTGTATGTACCGCTTTCAACGCCGACTTCGACGGCGACCAGATGGCTGTTCACGTTCCGCTTTCAGCAGAAGCTCAGGCAGAAGCTCGCTTCCTTATGCTTGCGGCTAACAACCTTCTTAAGCCTTCAGACGGACGTCCCGTTGCGGTTCCCACACAGGATATGATCCTCGGTTCTTATTATCTTACAATGGTTAACGATAATAACCCCGAGAACTCAAACTACAATCCCGATGATCCCTTTGAGCCCGGCGCAGCTGTTGAAGCAAAGGATGAAAACGGTAACCTTATCCTTGATGAAAACGGCAATCCCCAGCTCATTTATAAAACGTTCACAAACATCGACGAAGCTATGATGGCTTATGATGAAGGCGATATCGGTCTTCACGTCAATATCAGAATCCGTATGTCCAAGGAAGTTAACGGTGAAGTAATCACCAAGCTTGTAACAACAACTCTCGGTAAGGTTATCTTCAACACTCCCGTTCCTCAGGATCTTGGTTTCATTGACAGAACAAACCCCGATAACATCTTCACACCCGAAGTTGACGTTCTTGTTAATAAGAAGATGCTCGGCAAAATCATTGACCGCTGCATCAAGGTTCACGGCACGGCAATCGCCGCTGACGTTCTTGATAAGATCAAGGCACAGGGTTACAGATACTCAACACGAAGCGGTATCACCGTTGCTGTTTGTGACGCAACCATTCCTCCCCAGAAGAAGGAACTTCTTGCAAAAGCAGAGAAGAAGGTTGACGAAATCTACAGAAGCTATGACAGAGGTCTTATCACTAACGACGAGCGCTCCGAAGGCGTTATCAAGGCATGGGACGAATGCTCAAAGGCAGTTGCTTCAGAGCTTAAGAAGAACTTCAGAAAGTTCAATCCCATCAACATGATGCTTGACTCCGGTGCCCGTGGTAACGATTCACAGCTCCGTCAGCTCGCAGGTATGCGTGGTCTTATTGCTAACACAGCAGGTAAAACCATCGAAGTACCCATCAAGGCTAACTACAGAGAAGGCCTTAACATTTCAGAATACTTCATTTCATCCCGTGGTGCGCGTAAAGGTCTTGCCGATACCGCTCTTCGTACAGCTGACTCGGGTTACCTTACCCGCCGTCTTGTTGACGTTTCACAGGATGTTATCATCCGTCAGGAAGACTGCCACTGCACAGAAGGTATTAATGTATATGATATCTATGATGGCGATCCCAAGTACGGCGGCAGAAAGATTGTAGGTCTTGCAGAAAGACTTACAGGCAGATTCCTTCTTGAAGATTATATCGACCCCGCAACAGGTGAACTCCTTGCAAGCAAGGACGAAATGATGAACGATATCGTTGCAGAAAAGGTTGCAGCAAGCGTTCAGAAGGTTCACGAAGAAAAGGTTGCTTCGGGCGAACTTCCCGAAACATCAAAAGCACAGATCAAGATCCGTTCACTGCTTTCATGCTGCTCCGAACACGGCGTATGTATCAAGTGCTACGGCGCAAACCTTGCAACAGGCGAGCCCGTAACAGTTGGTGAAGCAGTTGGTATCATCGCTGCTCAGTCCATCGGTGAACCCGGTACTCAGCTTACAATGAGAACGTTCCATACCGGTGGTGCTGCTGACCAGAGCGATATTACAACCGGTCTTCCCAGAATTGAAGAGCTCTTTGAAGCACGCAAGCCCAAGATGCTTGCTATCATGAGTGAAATCGACGGTGTTGTTTCATTCCGCGAAATCAAGAAGAGCCAGCACGTTGTTGTTACAGGCAATGACGGTGACGAAAAGACATATCTCATTCCTTACGGCTTCCGTCTTAAGGTTCAGGAAGGTCAGAAGGTTCTCAAGGGTGCACAGCTCACAGAAGGTGCTCAGAACCCCCACGATATTCTTGCAATCCTTGGCGTTGAAGCAGTTCACGATTACCTCATCAGAGAAGTTCAGAGAACTTACCGTATGCAGGGTGTTGATATCAACGATAAGCATATCGAAGTTATCGTTCGCCAGATGATGAGAAAGGTCAGAATCGCCGAACCCGGCGTTTCCAAGTTCCTTCCCGGCTCAGTTGTTGAAAAGGTTGAATTCCGCGAAGAAAACGAGCGCATCATCAGAGAAGCAGCCGAAAAGGGCGAAGAACCCAAGGTTGCAACCTGCATTCCCACTCTTATGGGTATCACCAAGTCCTCACTTGCAACAGAATCATTCCTTTCAGCCGCATCATTCCAGGAAACAACAAGAGTTCTCACAGATGCAGCTATCAAGGGCAAGGTTGACCCGCTTATCGGTCTTAAGGAAAACGTTATCCTCGGTAAGCTCCTTCCCTCAGGCACAGGTATGAAGTGCTACAGCAAGGTTGAACTCAAGGCAGAAACACCTTCAGTCAATATTGCTGAAAATGCTGATTGATTTTTGTTAAAAGTGTTGACAAACAGTATTAACTTGTGTTAAAATACAAAATTGTGGTGTCAAGAGCCCGACCTTTACCAAGGAAGGGCTCATAACACGATATAATTTTCAGAGAAAGGAGAGAGATTTTTGCCTACCTTTAATCAGCTTGTTCGTAACGGCAGAGAAACACTCGTAAAGAAGCCTAAGGCTCCCGCACTTCTGAAAGGTCTTAACTCAAAGAAGAATGTTATGACTGACCAGGATTCACCCCAGAAGCGTGGCGTTTGCACCGCTGTTAAGACTGCAACCCCCAAAAAGCCCAACTCAGCTCTTCGTAAGATTGCAAGAGTTCGTCTCACAAACGGCATTGAGGTTTCAGCTTACATTCCCGGTGTTGGTCACAACCTTCAGGAACACTCCGTTGTTCTTATTCGCGGCGGCCGTGTTAAGGACCTTCCCGGTGTGCGTTACCACATCATCCGCGGTACACTTGATACCCAGGGCGTTAACGGCAGAATGCAGTCCCGTTCAAAATACGGTGCAAAGCGTCCCAAGGCAGCAAAGAAATAATCACCGCAACCAACCGAATGAGACAAATCTTCTTGCAGGCTGAAAAAGCAATAAAAGCTTTTCGACCAATGCATAGAGTGTATTATATATATTATAGTATGCCTCTGCGTTGGCGCCACGGGAATTTGTCACTCGAGTACCTATGATATCATTACTATGAAGGAGGGAAGCGACGTGCCAAGAAGAGGCAATATCGCAAAACGTGAAGTTTTGCCGGATCCGCTTTACAACTCAAAACTTGTAACTCGTCTTATCAACAACGTTATGTATGATGGTAAGAAGGGTGTTGCTCAGAAGATCGTTTATGATGCTTTTGAGATCATCAAAGAAAAAACAGATAAAGAACCCCTTGAGGTTTTCGAGGCAGCAATGGAAAACGTTATGCCCGTTCTCGAAGTTAAAGCTCGCCGTGTAGGTGGTGCTACTTACCAGGTTCCCATGGAGGTTCGCCCCGAGAGAAGACAGACTCTCGGTCTTCGTTGGATCACACTCTACAGCCGTCAGCGTTCAGAAAGAACAATGAAGGAAAGACTTGCCAACGAAATTATGGATGCAGTTAACCAGACAGGTTCAGCATTCAAGAAGCGTGAAGATACTCATAAGATGGCTGAAGCTAACAAGGCTTTTGCACATTTCAGATGGTAATTTTCGCATATACCGCAGCTGCGTTGCAGCTTGATAAATAACGGAGGTAACTATGCCTAGAGAGGTTTCCCTGGATATGACCAGGAACATTGGTATCATGGCGCACATTGATGCCGGTAAAACAACAACTTCAGAGCGTATTCTGTTTTATACAGGTAAAACTCATAAAATCGGCGAAACACATGATGGCGCCGCAACAATGGACTGGATGGAGCAGGAACAGGAGCGTGGTATCACAATCACTTCCGCTGCAACAACATGTTTCTGGAAGGACCACCGCATAAACATCATCGACACTCCCGGTCACGTTGACTTCACAGTTGAAGTTGAGCGTTCACTCAGAGTTCTTGATGGTTCCGTTACCGTTCTTTGTGCAAAGGGCGGCGTTGAGCCCCAGTCCGAAACCGTTTGGAGACAGGCCGATAAATATCGCGTTCCCAGAATGGTTTATGTTAACAAAATGGACATCCTTGGTGCGAACTTCTATCGTGTTATCGACATGATGAAAGAACGCCTCAAGTGCAATGCAGTCCCCATTCAGCTCCCCATCGGTGCTGAATCAGATTTCAAGGGTATCATTGACCTTGTTGAGATGAAAGCTTATTATTATAACGATGATAAGGGCATCGACATAACAATCACTGATATTCCCGCTGATATGGCAGACAAAGCACAGGAGTACAGAAATGCTCTTGTTGAATGCGTTGCCGAGCAGGATGATGCACTCCTTGAAAAGTTCTTTGAAGGTGAAGATCTCACAGTTGAAGAAATCAAGAATTGCATCAGAAAGTCAACAATCGCTAACGAGATGGTTCCCGTTGTTTGCGGTACTTCATACCGTAACAAGGGTGTTCAGCTTCTCCTTGACGCTGTTGTTGATTATATGCCCGCTCCCACAGATATCGAAGCTATCAAGGGTATTAACCCCGATACAGAAGAAGAAGAAGTCAGACATGCATCAGACGACGAGCCCTTCTCAGCTCTCGCATTCAAGATTGCAACTGACCCCTTTGTTGGTAAGCTTTGCTTCTGCCGCGTTTATTCAGGTAAGGTTGACACAGGCGCTTCAGTCTATAACTCAACCAAAGACTGCAACGAACGTATGGGTAGAATCCTTCAGATGCACTCCAACCACAGACAGGATATCGATTGCTGCTATGCAGGTGATATCGCTGCTTGCGTTGGTGTTAAGCAGACAACAACAGGTGATACTCTTTGCGATGCAAAGCACCCCGTAATTCTTGAATCAATGGAATTCCCCGAGCCCGTTATCAGAGTTGCTATCGAACCCAAGACCAAGGCCGGTCAGGAAAAGATGGGCATCGCTCTTGCAAAGCTCGCTGAAGAAGATCCCACATTCAAGTGCTACACAGATGAAGAAACAGGCCAGACCATTATCGCAGGTATGGGTGAACTTCACCACGAAATCATCGTTGACAGACTTCTTCGTGAATTCAAGGTTGAAGCTAACGTTGGTAAGCCCCAGGTTGCTTATCGCGAAACCATCACAAGAGAAGCTGACACAGATACTAAGTATTCACGTCAGTCAGGTGGTAAGGGTCAGTACGGTCACGTTAAGATGAAGATTGAACCCAACCCCGAAAAGGGCTACGAGTTTGTTAACAACATCGTTGGTGGCGCTATTCCCAAGGAATACTTCAACGCTATCGAAGCAGGTGTTAAGGGCGCAATGCTCTCAGGTACACTTGCAGGTTACAACGTTGTTGACGTTAAGGTAACTCTTTACGACGGTTCATATCATGAAGTTGACTCATCTGAAATGGCATTCAAGATTGCTGCATCAATGGCATTCAAGGATGCTATGAAGAAGGCTGCTCCCGTTCTTATGGAGCCCATCATGAAGACTGCTGTTATCGTTCCCGATGATTACATGGGCGATGTTATCGGCGATATCAACTCTCGCCGCGGTATGATTCAGGGCACAGAATCAAGAACAGGCGCCATTCAGATTAACGCAAACATTCCTCTTTCAAACATGTTCGGTTATGCAACTGCACTTCGTTCCAGAACTCAGGGCCGCGGTCAGTATGCTATGGAACCCAGCCACTATGCTGAAGTTCCCAAGTCAATTGCCGAAAAAGTTATCAGCGAAAGATAATTTGTTTTGTTAATTTTGAAAAAAGGCTTGAAATTTAAGCCTTAACTTGTTAAAATGTAACCATGCGCACGCATGGATAAAAACTTTGCTTATTAAAAGGGAGGAAAACCACAATGGCAAAAGCAAAATTCGAACGCACCAAACCCCACGTTAACATTGGTACAGTTGGTCACGTTGACCACGGTAAGACAACTCTTACAGCTGCTATCACAAAGACCCTCGCTATGAAGGGTGGCGCAGCATTCATCGACTATGCAAACATCGATAAGGCTCCCGAAGAGAGAGAGCGTGGTATCACAATCAACACAGCTCACGTTGAGTACGA
>JAZQYY010000038.1:0-51354 GCA_045633805.1 Acutalibacteraceae bacterium | reverse complement strand
CCCTCGCTGACGGCAATGACTTCGCCGTTGGTAGCCTTCAAGCGGAAGCGCCACTCCCCTTTTACGTCCTGATAGACTTCGAACTTGCCGGGCTTGCCCTCACAGCCCTCCTCCAGCCGGCTGAGCCGGCGATAGATGGCCTCAAAGAAATCGGCAACAGCTTCGCCGCCCTTGGCAGTCAGCTCCACTTCCGCTTCCTCCATGGCTGCGGCGACGATTTCGGTGGTGGCCTCAAAGGCCTCTTCGTAGAATTTCATGGGTGGTCCTCCTTTGTATTGACGTTACACCAGGCGAATGTCGATGCCGACAACGCCGAATTTCAACTGTTCTTCCGGAGCGTAGTACAGCTCCATATCCTTGTAGGAAGCCGCAGCCAGCTCCTCGGGAAGATAGCCGCACTGCTCCAAGGGTAACGCCTTGTAAAGGTCCTCGAAGCTGTCAAACCGATGCAGGGCAACAACCTGGGCTTCCAGCGTTTGGGGCGGGTCGTCGGAACAGGAAAAGGCAATATGGTCCCCCACCCGAATGGCCTGACGCTTTTCGTCAAACAGCCGCAATTCAATGGTTTTCCGGCCGCTTCGAATCAGCTCAAAGGGCTTTTTATGAAGTTTCATGGAATGGGTCATGGAATCACCGCCTCTGGCCTTATCGTAATACAGGAATGGTCAAAGTGCAAGGATTCTCGGCGAAAAATCTATCAGCTGTTGCAGTAAATCTGAATGGTCTTGCCGGCAAATTCAGCGGTACCGGGACCGTGTCGGTCGATATTCTGCTTGAAACGGTCATCGGCAACATACATCTGTCCCAAACCGGCGAAAATGCTGTTTGTGCAGTGATAAAAGTGGGCGGTAATGTAAGCCTGAAGCTTTGCCGCAACGGCCTGGGCTGCATCCGATTCCGGGGTGTGGCCCTGGTTCATGCACAGCGCAAACTCGGCAAAAATCGATTCCATTCCTTCGAGAACGGTCCTTTGCTCCTCTTTGGAGCGCCCTTTATCCTTCCGGGCGTATTCGGCGTATGCCTCGGTGTTGCCCCATTTTGCTTTAGCTTCAGCTTTGTGCTTTTCAAATTCGCTGCTGTCAAACGCCTTCATAATATTTTCTCCCTTCATGGCACCGTCAATGGAAGAAATTAACCGTTCTAACCGCTCTTTTTTGAGTGTGAGCAGGTGTTTTTGCTCTTTCAGCGCCTTGTTTTTATCATAATTCGGGGATGACAAAATCTCCTCGATGTTTTTTAAGGAAAAGTCAAGTTCACGGTAAAAGAGAATCTCTTGCATACGAAGAAAAGATTTTTCGTCGTAAAAGCGATAACCTGTAGTTTTGTCAACATAGGCAGGCATCAACAACCCTATTTCATCGTAATAATGCAGTGTGCGCACACTTACACCCATAAAATCGGCAAATTCTTTAATCTGCATTTTCAATTTTATCACCTCGCAACAAGAGCATATACTATGACGGAGCGTGAGAGTCAATACCCTTTTTTAAAAAAACGGATTGATGTTCGAAAATTTCTGATTTACCGAACTGATTGCGGAACACTCAATTCAACAAAGAAAAAAGACAAGTCATTCGACTTGTCTTTTTTGTGGTGACCCGGACGGGACTCGAACCCGTGTTACCGCCGTGAAAGGGCGGTGTCTTAACCGCTTGACCACCGGGCCGGTTATATGGTAGCGGCAGTTGGATTTGAACCCACGACCTACCGGGTATGAACCGGTTGCTCTAGCCACTGAGCTATGCCGCCATATCGATGCGCTCTCTCAAGCGCCTGTTTATTATATTATATGATTTGCGTTTTGTCAACACTTTTTTTAAATTTTTTCAAAAAATTTTTCAGCCCGTTTTTCAGCACGAAAAACTTTAATTATAACCCCCTTTTTTGCTTGATATACTTAAGATGTTTTGTTATAATTATTAACGGAAATTTTATTATACGGAGGAATTTATTATGAGATGTGCAATTTACGGTGCAGGCTCTCTCGGAACAGTTCTCGGCGCATATATGACCAAAAACGGCGCTCAGGTTGACCTTATCAACCGCAACAAGGCTCACGTTGCCGCCCTCAAAGAAAAAGGCGCAACAATCAGAGGCACTGTTGATATGAACGTTCCCGTCAGCGCTCTTACACCCGACGAAATGAGCGGCACTTATGACGTTATTCTGCTTATGACAAAACAGCTTCTCAACCCCGAGGTTGTTACCTTCCTCAAGCCTTTCCTTGCAGACGACGGTGTTATCGTTACTCTGCAGAACGGTATCCCCGAGCCCGGCATTGCCGAAATCGTTGGCAAAAACAGAACAATGGGCTGCACCGTTGAATGGGGTGCTTCGCTTGACGAACCCGGTGTTTGCACCCTCACAAGCGAACCCGAAAGCCTTTCATTCCATATGGGCAAAATGGACGGCATCACAGACGCACAGTTCAATATGGTTAAAGACCTGCTTGAAAAGATGTGCCCCGTTCACTTTGAAGAAAACCTTATCGGCGCAAGATGGTCAAAGCTTCTTATCAACGCAACCTATTCAGGTCTGGGCACGGTTGTGGGCGGTTGCTTCGGCGACGTTTCAGAAGTTAAGGATGCCCGCAAGATTGCCGTTCGCTGCATGAAGGAATGCATCGACGTCGGTCACGCATCAGGCGCTGAATTCGTTCCCGTTCAGGGCAAGGATATCACAAAGCTTTTCTATTATAAGAACGCTCTCAAGCGCGCTTTTGCAGAATTCCTTGTTCCCATCGCAATGAAGAAGCACAGAGCTATTGTTCCCTCAATGCTTCAGGATATCCGCAACGGCAAGCCCTGCGAGGTTGACGCTATCAACGGCGTTGTTTGCTATTGGGGCAAAAAATGCGGTGTTCCCACACCCATCAACGACAGAATCGTTGAAATCATCAAAAAAGAACAGTCGGGCGAACTCAAGCCCCAGGCTTCAAACATCAGATTCTTTGACGACCTTTTTTAATAATTTATGGAAAATAAAAAAACAGGATTAATCCTCGAAGGCGGCGCAATGCGAGGAATGTTCACCGCAGGCGTTACCGACGTTATGATGGAAAACGGAATAACCGTTGACGGTGCGATTGGTGTTTCGGCAGGTGCGGCTTTCGGCTGCAACTATAAATCAAACCAGCCGGGCAGAGTTATCCGCTATAACACAACCTTCTGCCGTGACCCGAGATATGCAGGTCTGCGTTCACTTATCAAAACGGGCAATTTCTATAACGCGGAGTTCTGCTACGTTGAAATCCCCACGAAGTACGACCTTTTTGATGAAGAAACCTTTGTAAACAACCCGATGGAATTCTACGTTGTCTGCACAGACATCGAAAAGGGCGAGGTTATTTATCACAGATGCGGTGACAGCCTGCACGAGCTCGAATGGTTCAGAGCTTCGGCTTCTCTGCCCATTGCAGCAAAGCCCGTTGAGGTTGACGGCAAAAAAATGCTCGACGGCGGCATTATCGATTCCGTGCCGCTTCAGTTTTTCGAGAGCATCGGCTACAACAAAAATATCGTTCTTCTCACCCAGCCCAAAGGCTACGTTAAAGAAAAGAACAAAGCCGTGCCGCTTGTCAAGCGCGTTCTCAAACAGTATCCCAAGGTTGCCGAGCTGCTTGCGGTTCGCCATATCGAATATAACGAAACGATGAAATACGTTGAAGAGCGTGCAAAAAGCGGTGACGTTCTTATTATCAGACCGCCCGAATCGCTGGGCATCAAGCACACCTGCCGTGACCCCGAAGAGTTGCGCAGAGTTTATAACATCGGCAGAAAAACCGCTGAAGATATGCTTGAACAAATCAAGGCATTCTTAGCCGAATAAAAAAAGAAAGCTTGCATCAGAAACGATGCAAGCTTTTTTTGATTAAAGAACGTAAATTATGATATCTCTGTTACCCCAGTTATAGCACATATCTTCGTTGTTGAGGTAAAGGTCAACGTCTGTGTTGCCCATCTCAACAAATCCGCCTGTGTCTGCGGCAACGCAGTAGCCGTAAACATAACTGCCGTCAGCAGAAACGATATAAAGCTCTGTGCCGTAGGGATATTCGTTGGGGTCAACGGCAATATGACCTGCCATGGGCTTTCTGCCCGATGCGGTTGCAGGGTCGCCTGTGTAAGCGGTTGCTTTTGCCGAAACCTTGCTCTTATAATTCTTGGGGATACCGTTTTCATCAAGCTCAAGGTCTGAAGGCACTTTAAGCTCCGAAATGGGAGCGGTTGTGTTTTTGTAAGCTGAAAGAGTGTCAACCTTCTTTGTGCCGACTGTGATAATCTTATCAACAGGCTCTTTGATAACTTCTTCTCTTTCAAGAATTCTGTCAACGTAAACACCGTCAACATATTTTTCCGAATAGGTGAGGCTCTTTTCGCCGTTAGCACCCTTGCGGGTTACCTGCTTCTCGCCAACATAAAGGCTTGAATCCTCTACCCTCTTGGTTTCATATTCAATCTCTTCTGTTTCTGTGGCAATTTTGAAGGTTACTCTCTTGATTTCAATGTGAGTGTAATCACTCAGCTCTGTTTCAAGAGAAGGTGTAACAATATCGTGCTCACCAAGAATGATACCTGCCGCATCAAGCGCATCCTTAACGGTGCCGCCTGTGAGCGAAAGAGTTACGGCACTGCCGTCATACTCAATGCCAACGCCGAAAGCTCTGTCAATGTTAACGTTCATACCGTCATAGATAAACTCTTCGGTGTTTGCGTTAACAACGTCGCCTGCGTTGAGGATAACTTCATTTTCAGCAAGCATATTTTTAAGAGTTTCGTTATAACCAACGTAATAGCCGATAAGACCGTCATCTTCGATTCTGACAACCTTGGCTCTGTTGATAACAATTTTGCCGCCTTCGGTTTCGCTGTAGCCCGAAAGAATAACTTCATCGTTAGCTTTGAGGTCGATGCCTGCCGCCGCAATGATATCTTCAGGGTCTGTTGTTTTAACAGAAACCTTCACGGAATTTACTCCGTCAACAACTTCTACCGTCATATAATCGTTTGCGGTTGCAAACGCATTAACGGTAACGGAACAAACAAACACGGCAGAAAAAGCCGCTGTAAGAATTCGGAAGCTCTTTTTATGTGTTCCCGTTGCTTCGGAGCGCAATTTTTTGAACATAAAAATTCTCCTTAGAAAGTGATGTGGAGTAATCCGAACCGCTCCCCGTCACTTAACGCATTAGTAGTTTTTTGGTCTGTCTCTGATGATTAATTACCGCCTGAAAACGGCAATTATTCGAGGCTTTCCTCGATTTCCTTTTGCAACGCCTGCTATTATATTGGCAAAAGTTTTATTTGTCAAATTTTTTGAGAATGATTTTTTAGCTACTTTGCACAAAGTCTTTGCCAGTTTTTGACAATTTAAGGTTGTGACCCGCATTCAGCGGCGGTGACTTTTGTCAAAAACTGTCAATTTTTTTGTAGAAAACAGAAAAAGTTACAAAGTGGTTACAAAACGGCAAAAAGCAGGGTTATTATTCTTATCAAGAATTATTTTTATGAATATTCAGGTGCAGAAAAGCCAAAATAAGGTCCTCCCTTTTCTATTATTACCCATTTTAAACAGAATTTATGCATTTTTGCTTTTTTTGTTTCTTTTTTAATAATTATGCTTGCAAAAAAACCATTATTACTGTAACTTTTTTGTAACCTTTTTGTTACCGTTCCGAACGCAAAAAACCTGCAGAGAAGTCCCCTGCAGGCTTGGTCTTATATATTATTATATTATAATATTAATATACATTATATATGTGCTTTCTTGCGAAAGTTTCATTCTGCCGCGCGGCAAATATTTTGTCATTTATGTTGACTTTTTCTGCATATGGGTTTACGATAAAAGCAGTAAGATGAATGGAGTATAATATAATGTATAAACAAAAACTCTGTCTTGGCATAATCGAGGGCTTTGATTTTTCTTATTCGGAACAGATAAAGCTGATTAAGAATGCAGGCTTTGAAGCATTTTTCATTGATGACTGCGGCAGGCACGCTCCCGTTGACGAAATGGTTGCGCTTGCCAAAGAGCTTGGAATGGAAATCCCCTCATACCACGCACCCTTCAACAAGTGCGACGACCTCTGGAATCCCGAAGAAATCGGTGAAAGAGGCAAAAACGAGATGCTTGAATGCCTTGAAATCTGCGCAAAGCACGAAATCCCCGTTATGGTTACCCACGCATTCATCGGCTATGATAATGATTTTGTCAATATCGAAGCAGGCATTGAGCGTTACGGCGCGGTTGCGAAAAGAGCAAGCGAGCTCGGGGTGAGATTCGCACTTGAAAACACCGAGGGCGAAGAATACCTTGCAATTTTGTTTGATGCTCTCAAAAGCGAAAAAAGCCTCGGCTTCTGCTGGGATACGGGTCACGAGCTTTGCTATAACTACGGCAAAGATATGGCGGCTCTCTATGGCGACAAGCTCATCTGCACCCATCTCAACGATAACCTCGGCGTGAGCGATTTCAGCGGCGTGCGCACCTGGCACGATGACCTGCATCTGCTCCCCTTTGACGGCATAAACGATTGGGATTCGGTTGCAAAACGGCTTTCGGATGCCAAATTCAGCGCACCGCTTTCTTTTGAACTGAGCATCACGAGCAAGCCCGACAGATTTGATAACCACGCTTATGCCGCAATGAAGCCCGAGGAATATTTTGCACAGGCTTATAACCGAGCCTGCAAGGTTGCGGCACTCAAACTTAAATACGAAAGTGAGGCAAAATAAAATGAGCGGAAATCAGAAGCTTTCAACAAAAGAAAACGTTATTCAGGTAATCAAATTCGCTTTGTTTTCAGCATCGGCAGGCATAATCCAGATGGGCTCGTTTGCTCTGTTTATGGAGGTTTTCCATCTTAAGCATATGTGGTCTTATCTTTTCTCGCTTGTGCTTTCGGTGCTCTGGAATTTCACATTCAACAGAAAGTTCACCTTCAAATCGGCAAACAACATACCGATTGCGATGCTCAAGGTTGCTCTTTTCTATTGCGTTTTTGCCCCCGTTTCAACCTGGTGGACAAACGAGCTTTCGGGTCACCTGAACGAATACGTTATTCAGATCGGCACAATGGCAATCAACCTTATCAGCGAATATCTCTATTGCCGTTTCTTTGTTTACAGAAACTCAATGAACACAAATCAGAAATAAAAAAGCGCCCTGTTCTTTGCGAACAGGGCGTTGTTTTTAATACCAGAGGAAGCCGAGAAGCAATATTCTGATAAGCATCTGCCACCAGGCATAGGTCACGCTGACCGAGAAATCATCGGTAAAGCCTTGATAGGTTACCGTTACGGTGTGTGTGCCTGTTTTTGTGAACTGCGTTGCAGGCACGGTGTAGCCCGTGGTAACAGTTCCGCTTGAACCGTCCGAATATTCAACAAACAGGGTCATTCCGCTTGTTGAGAGAGATTCTTTGTAATAATAATTCATCTTGTCGGGGAGCTTCTGAATGCGCATTCCCACAACCTTTTTCTCTGCCGCAGGAACAACGGTTATCACAAACGTTGCGGTTTTGCCCTTATACGTAACCGTTACGGTTTTTGTGCCGCTGCCGATTGCATATTGTGTGTCAACCTCATAGCCGCTTGTTACGGTTGTTGAGGTGCCGTCGCTGTAGTTAACGGTGAGAACCATTCCCGAGGTGCTGATTTTATCACCTGCGGTGTAGCTTGTTTTTGAGGGCAGAGTTTTGACTGCGATTGAAACGATGGTTTTAACAGGCTCTTCGCCGTAAAGCTCATAAGGAATATTCTTTTCAAGCGCATAGGTGTGCGCCGCAGAATTTTTCTTGACCTGCAGAGTAAGGCTTGAACAGCCGATAAAAGCGTTGTTGCCGATTGTTCTGACGCTTTCGGGAATTTTGAGAGTTTCAAGCGATGAACAGCCGTCAAACGCACCCATTGCAATTTCGGTTACGCTCTCAGGAATTGTTACGCTTTTAAGAGAAGCGCATCTTTCAAAAGCCTTTTCATCAATCAGCTTGACACCGTTTTCGATAACAACGGTTTCAATGCCCGAGTTATAAAATGCACCCGAAAAAGCCGCAACCTTTGCGGGGATTGTTATTTCTTTGAGCTTTTTGCAGCTGCCGAAAGCCTGCGGACCGATATATGTTACGCTTGCAGGGATATCGATTTCGCTGAGAGCGGTACACTGATTAAAAGCATAAGCCGTTACGGTTTCAAGACCCGAGGGCAAGGTTATCTTTGCGAGAGTTGCGTTTGAGCCGAAAGCGGAATCCGCAATTTTCTTTGTGCCTGCAGGCACGGTGAAGCTTGTTGCGGTTTTGCCGTTGGGATACTGAATAAGTGTTTCGCCGCTATAATCATAAAGGCAGTCGCTGATTGCCTTATATGCCGTGTTGCCTGCCGCAACGCCGTAAGCCTTGACTGACGCGCAGTTAAGAAAAGCGTTGACACCGATTGAATTAACGTTTGCAGGGATATTCACGCCCGTAAGAGAATAGCAATTTCTGAAAGCCTCTTTGCCGATAGCGGTTACAGAAAGAGGAATATCGATTTTGTTCAGAGCGGAACAGTTTGCAAAAGCTTCAAGCGGAATGCTTTTAAGGTTTGCAGGCAGATTGATTGTTTTGAGCGTTGAGCAATAACGGAATGCCGCCGTGCCGATTGTGCATTCATCACCCTCAAAAACAATCGTGCCGAGCAATGCGCAGTTTTCAAAAGCGGATGCACCGATGCTTGTTACGCTTGCAGGAATCGTTACCTTTGAGATTCTTTCGGCATCCTTGAATGCGTTTGCGCCGATTGCCGTAACGGGTGCGGTTATTCCGTTTGCGGTGTGAGTGGCAGGAATATTCACCTCGCCGCTTGCAGAGGTGATGCATTTGCTGACAACAAACGATTCACCGTTATAATTTAACGTAAGATAGCTTTCGCCTGCCGCAAAGGCGCAGATTCCGAAGCAGGAAAGTGCCATTATCAGCGCAAGCAAAAGCGATAAGATTTTTGCTTTTTTGTTCATTATGAACCCCCCGAAGAAAATATCGCATCATAATTATACATTAAATATTAACAAAATGCAACCGTTAGAGAAAAATGTTTAAATTTGCTTAATAATCATTGACAAAAATAGGCATATTAACTAAAATTATTATGAACATCTTTTTAGGAGAAAATATTTATGAAAGACGAAAAAGGCAATTTCTATAAGCCCGAAAGAGGCTCTGGCGTTTATCCCGACCACATAATGCTCGCCTTTTGCGGCGATGCAAAAAGCGAAATGGCTGTTGCCTGGCGCACAAGCACAGAAATCGAAAACGGCTATATCGAATATTCAAAAATCGGCTCCGACGAAGTTATGACCGTGCAGAGCATAACCGACATCAAAGAAACCGATATCGATATCAGCCGCTACCATTGGGTCAGACTCTCGGAACTTGAAAGCGGCACAAAATACCGCTACACGGTTGGTGACGCTTCTCACAGAAGCGATGAATTCACCTTTGAAACAGAGCCCGAAAATCTTTCAAAATTCAGCTTCATCATCATCGGCGACCATCAGAAGGGCGACCCCTGCCACCTGCCCGATTATTCCTGCGTTGGCAGAATGATGCGCACCGCTCTTGACCGTCACCCCGAAACACGCTTCATTTTCACCGTTGGCGATAACTGCGATAACGGTCAGAACGAGCTTCAGTGGAACGGTATGTTTGAAGGGCTCAAAGGCATCATCGAAAGCCTGCCCTATATGATGACAACGGGCAACCACGATAACCGCGGTTACATAACTTATTTCCCCGAGCCCACAGGCAAATTCTATCTTGAGCACGCGGATTTCTTTGATTTTCAGTTCGGTCCCGTTTATCCCGATAACGGCCCCGAGGGCTACACGGGCGAAAACTATTCGTTTGATTACGGCAACGCACATTTTCTTGTGCTCGGCATAAACGCACCCGAAAAGGTTTCTCCCTGGGCTTATGATGATTTGCAGAAAAGCGGCAAGACCTGGAAGCTCGGCTCATATCACTTCCCGATTTATCCCGTTATGCCCGAGGGTCAGAACAACGATGCTTATCCCTGGCTTCGCAAGCCTGTTGAAGAGCTTGACATTCTTTTCGCAGGTCACGAGCATTCCTTTGCAAGAACTTATCCCATAAAGGGCGACGAGATGTTTGATAAGCCCTCACAGGGCACAATCAACTATATCACGTGCAACGGCGGCGGAAACATCTATCATTCCAACGCACGCAAAATCTGGCACAGCGCATTTTTCCCGCAGGAAGAAAGAATGGGCGCATATACCCTTGTTGAGATTGACGGCAATATTCTCACCGCAACAACCTATATGGAAGACGGCAGAATCGTTGATATGCTCACAATCGATAAGGATAAAGACCTTATTCTGCCCCACGCGCTTGCACCCGTTTATGACTGGACGAAGATGGCTTTCAAGGGCGATATGCTTGAGCTGATTGCAAGAGAGCTCTATGCGCAGCAGAAAGACGGCATATGGTATGCCCCCTTCGGCGTTATCATTCAGTATATCGGCGGCAAGGTTATCAAAGAAAAAGACACTCTCTATTGCGAAGCATATGACCACCACGCACTTTTCACCGCAGGCAGCAACAAGGTGCTCACCGACCTCGGCACGGTTGAAATGGCAGGCGAAGCATATTTTGAGAGAAATCAGCTTTACGTTCCCGTTGACGACAGCGCAAAAATCTTTGAAATGGAATGGTATCACGCAAAGAGAAACAACTTTATCAACTGGAACACTCCGAGCGAAGATAAGCCCTTATATAAACATCCTGCAGAATGAAAGGAGAAATAAAAATGCTCTATAAAAAGAATTCCGCTCCCGAGCTTACAAAGGAGCTTTTCAGAAATCCCACCTGCGAATACAGAGGCACTCCCTTCTGGGCTTGGAACAGCGACCTCAAATCCGAGGAGCTTCAGTGGCAGATTGAGGTTTTCAAAGAAATGGGTCTGGGCGGCTTCCATATGCACGTTCGCACGGGTATGTCCACAAACTACCTTTCAGAAGAATTTATGCAGCTTGTCAAAGACTGCGTTAACAAAGCCGACAAAGAAGAAATGCTTGCCTGGCTTTATGATGAAGACCGCTGGCCTTCAGGTGCCGCAGGCGGACTTGTTACAAAAGACGAAGAAAACAGAGCAAGATGCCTGCTTCTCACAACCGAGCCCTGCGACAACGTTGAGGTTGATAAAGCCGACCTCATCGATTCAAGAGCAGAGGGCGGCAGAAACGGCAAGGGCTATCTCATTGCCTGCTATGACGTTGTGCTCGATGCAGACGGTTGCCTTGCAAGCTATGACGTGATCGGAGAAAACGATGAGGCAAAGGGCACAAAATGGTATGCTTACCTCAAAATCCACGCTCCCTCACCCTGGTATAACAACCAGACCTATCTTGACACTCTCAACCCCAAGGCAGTTGCACGCTTTGTTGAGGTTACCCACGAAAAATATAAAGAAAAAATCGGCTCCGATTTCGGCGGAGTTGTGCCTGCAATCTTCACAGACGAGCCGCAGTTCACACGCAAAAAGCAGCTCCCCAATTCAACCGATAAATCCGACGTTCTTCTGCCCTGGACAGACGATATCCCCGAAACGTATAAAGCGCAGTACGGCAGCGACATTATCCCCACAATTCCCGAACTTTTCTGGGATTTGCCCGATAACAAGCCCTCGCTCGCACGCTACCGCTATCACGACCATATTTCAGAGCGTTTTGCTTCTGCTTTTGCAGATACCTGCGGCAACTGGTGCCGCAAAAACGGCATTGCGCTGACAGGTCATATGATGGAAGAACCCACTCTTGAAAGCCAGACCGCCGCTCTCGGCGATGCAATGCGCTCCTACAGAGGCTTCGACCTGCCCGGCATTGATATGCTCTGCGCAAGCTTTGAATTCACAACCGCAAAGCAGGCACAGTCAGCCGTTCATCAGTTCGGCTATGAGGGTATGCTCTCCGAGCTTTACGGCGTTACGGGCTGGGACTACGATTTCAGAGGCTATAAGCTCCACGGTGACTGGCAGGCTTGCCTTGGCGTAACAATCCGTGTGCCTCACCTTTCGTGGGTTGCAATGGGCGGCGAAGCAAAACGCGATTATCCCGCTTCAATCCATTATCAGTCACCCTGGTATAAAAAATTCTCTTACGTTGAAAACCATTTTGCAAGAGTCAACACCGCTATGACAAGAGGCAAGCCCGTTGTTAAGGTCGGTGTTATCCATCCCGTTGAAAGCTATTGGCTCCACTGGGGTCCCAACGACAGAACAGACCTTATCAGAAGCTCGATGGATGAAAAATTCCTCAACTTTGCCGAATGGCTTCTCAAGGGCAGCGTTGACTATAACTATATCAGCGAATCTCTTCTGCCCGAGCTTTGCGAAAACGGCTCTGCTCCCCTCAAGGTCGGCAAGATGGAATATGATGCGATTGTTGTGCCCGATTGCGAAACCCTTCGCTCAACAACTCTCGAACGCCTTGAAGCCTTCCGCAAGGCAGGCGGCAAACTCATCTTTATGGGCAACGCTCCCTATCTTGAAGACGGTGCTCCGTCCGAAAGAGGCAAGAAGCTCTATGAGCAGTCAACGGTTATCCCCTTTGACAGAGAAAAGCTTCTCACCGCTCTCGAAGATAACCGCACCGTTACCCTTCGCCTTGATAACGGCAAGCTTTCCGATTGCTTCATCTATCAGCTTCGCCGTGATAACGGCTGCAACTGGCTCTTCATCAGCCGTTGCTGTGAGCCTTATAACAAGGACACCACAAACTCCGAAGACCTTCGCATAACCGTAAAGGGCGAATTCACTCCCTATATCTATAACACCCTCAACGGCGAAATCGAAAATGCCGAGTTTGAATATATCGGCGGCAACACCGTTATTTCAAAAGAAATGTTTGATTATGACAGCCTTCTTCTCAAGCTCGTTGACGGAAAGGCTGAAAACGTCAACGCATCAGCCGATATCGCTTCACCCGAAAAGGAAATCAAAACTCCTGCTTACCTGCCCTTCACCCTTTCAGAGCCCAACGTGCTTCTGCTTGATATGGCTGAATTCAAGGTTGACAACGGCGAATTTATGGAAGAAGAAGAAATTCTTCGCCTTGATAATATCGCACGCAATATCATCGGTCTGCCCGAAAGAGGCGGCAGCGTTGCACAGCCCTGGGTTGTTGAGGATAAGCCCACCGAGCACACGGTTACTCTCCGCTTCACAATCAACAGCGAGATTGATTGCAGCGGTGCATTGCTTGCACTTGAAGATGCTGAAAAGGCAAAGATAATTTTCAACGGCAACGAAATCGCAAACAAAGTTATCGGCTGGTATACCGATAAGGATATCAAGACCGTTGCCCTGTCAGATATCGTTAAGGGCGAAAACATTCTTGAAATCACCGTCCCCATCGGTGAGCGCACAAACACGGAATGGTGCTATATTCTCGGCAACTTCGGCGTGAGCGTTGCAGGCAGAAACAAGCGCATCATCGCAATGCCCGAGAAAATCGCTTTCGGCTCAATCACAAATCAGGGTCTGCCCTTCTATGGCGGCAATATCACCTATCACCTTGAAGCCGAAGGAAGCACAATTCAGGTTGAAGCTTCAAGATACAGAGGCGGCATCATCGACGTTAAGGTTGACGGCGAGCTTAAAGGCGACATTGCTTATCCGCCCTATATTCTCAGAATTGACTCTCTTGCACAGGGCAAGCATAAGCTTGATATCACTCTCTACGGCAACCGCGCAAACTGCTTCGGTGCAGTGCATCTTTGCGACGCCGCCCATTCCTGGCACGGCCCCGATTCATGGAGAAGCAAGGGCTGCAACTGGTGCTATGAATACGTGCTCAAGGATATCGGCATTCTCAAAGCACCCGTTATCAAAGCTGAATAAAAAAATTAATCCCCGAAGCTTAACCGCCTCGGGGATATTTTTTATTATTCTGTTATTGCTTCGATGAGCTTATCCATTGCAAGCTCAAGGAGCTCAAAAGGAATATTCAGCGGAGGAAGCAGGCGCACCTTTGTTTTTGCGCTCAGAACAAGAACTCCCTTTGCCATTGCCGATGCGATAACGTCCTTTGCAGGCTTTTCGCATTCGATGCCGAGCATAAGACCTCTGCCCGAAACGCTCTTGACACCCTTAACACCGCTGAGTCTTGAAACGATATATTCGCTTCTCTTGTTGATTTCTTCAAACATAACGTCGTCAAGCCTTGAAAGAATGCTCAACGCACCTGCACAGCAGATGGGGTTGCCGCCGAAGGTTGAGCCGTGCGAGCCGGGAGTGAGGATATCCTGCACCTTTTCGCCAAGCATTGTGCAGCCCAGAGGAAGTCCGCCTGCAAGACCTTTTGCGGTTGAAACGATATCGGGTGTGATGCCGTAGTGCATATAGCCATAGAGCTTGCCTGTTCTGCCGTTACCTGTCTGAACTTCGTCAATGATAACAAGCATATTCTTTTCTTTTGCAATTTCGCAAACGCCCTTAACGAAATCATCGTCAAGCACGTAAACGCCGCCCTCGCCCTGAACGGTTTCCATCATAATTGCGGCGCAGTTGTTGCTTTCTGCAAGCTCTTTCACGCTTTCAAGATTGTTTGCTTCCGCATAAACAAAGCCCTCGGGGAAGGGTCCGAAATCGGTGTGGAAAGTATCCTGACCCGTTGCGGCAAGAGTTGTGATTGTTCTGCCGTGGAAGCTGTTTTTGAGGGTGATGATTGTGTGGTTGCCCTCACCCTTGTTAACAAGTGCCCATTTGCGTGCCGCCTTGATTGCGCATTCGTTTGCTTCCGCACCCGAGTTTGAGAAGAAAACCTTCTTCATACCCGTTCTGCTGCAAAGCATTTCTGCAAGGTCAGCGCAAGGCTTTGTGTAATAAAGGTTTGAGGTGTGACCGAGCATTGAAGCCTGAACGGTGATTGCTTCAAGCCACGCATCGTCGGCAACGCCGAAGCTGTTAACCGCAATGCCGCTGCCGAGGTCAATATATTCGTTTCCCTCTTCATCATACATCAGCGCACCGTTGCCCTCTGAAATTTCAAGAGGAAATCTTGCATAAGTGCCTGCAACGTATTCTTTATCTTTATTGATAATGCTCATTTTTTATCCTTTCTCAGCTCTGCACAAACATTGTGCCGATACCTTCATCGGTAAGAATTTCAAGAAGAAGCGAATGAGGCACTCTGCCGTCGATGATAAACACCTTTTTAACGCCTCTGCGGATAGCTTCTCTGCAGCAATCAACCTTGGGAATCATACCGCCCGAGATGATATCATCGTTAACAAGCTCTGAAATCTCGCTCACGAGCACCTTGGGGATAAGGGTTGAGGGGTCGTTTTTATCGCGGAGAATGCCGTCGATATCCGTCATTGAGATAAGGCTCTCTGCGCAAAGCTCGCCTGCAATTTTTGCGGCGGCTGTGTCTGCGTTGATGTTATAAACGTTGCCCTCACCGTCAACACCTGTTGTTGAAACAACGGGAACGTAGCCGAGCGAAAGAAGGTCGTTGATAACTTCGGTGTTAACCTCTGTGATTTCGCCAACGTAGCCGAGCTGTTCATCCTTCATTTCTGATTTGATGAGGTAGCCGTCTGCGCCGCAGATGCCGACTGCCTTGCAGCCCTTGCTCTGAAGATGAGCAACAAGGCTCTTGTTAACCTTGCCTGCAAGCACCATCTGAACGATATCTGCAGTTTCTTTGTCTGTTACGCGAAGACCGTTGACAAATTTGCTCTCTTTGCCGATTTTGCCGAGCATATCCGTGATTTCGGGGCCGCCGCCGTGAACAAGAACAACTCTGATGCCGATTTGTGAAAGCAGAGCAACGTCGCCCATAACGGCATCCTTGAGATCCTCGTTGATCATAGCGTTGCCGCCGTATTTGATAACGATTGTTTTGCCCGAATAATTCTGTATGTAAGGCAGAGCCTCACCGAGGACTCTTGCTCTCTGTGCATTTGTAATTGACATATTCATCACCTTATATTTAACAACTTAAGTTCTGTAATCTCCGTTGATTTTAACGTAATCATAAGTCAGGTCACAGCCCCAGGCGGTTGCATCGTAATCGCCGCTCTTGAGGTTGATGAGCACCTGAATTTCTTTTTCCGTGAGGATTTCTTTTGCCTTTTCTTCGCTGAATTCAACGCCCGAGCCGTCAACGCAAACAACGATTTCGCCTGCGGTTGACTTGAAGGCAACGTCAATCTTTGTAACGTCAACGTCAGCACCGCTGTAGCCGATTGCGCAAAGCACTCTGCCCCAGTTTGCGTCAGCGCCGAACATTGCGGCTTTGAAAAGCGATGAGCAGATAACCGACTTTGAAACGGTAACTGCGGTTTCTTTTGTTGCGGCACCTGTGACGATGCATTCGAGAAGCTTTGTTGCACCCTCGCCGTCGCCTGCAATCATTCTGCAAAGATATGTTGTAACTGCATTGAGAGCCTTGCAGAATTCATCAAAATCCGCACCCTCTGCGGTGATTTCTTCGTTGCCTGCCATACCGTTTGCAAGCACTGAAACCATATCGTTTGTTGAAGTGTCGCCGTCAACGCTTACCATATTGAATGAGCTCTTAACGTCTTCGCTCAGAGCTTTCTGAAGCATTGCGGGTGAAATCGCAACGTCGGTTGTAACAAAAACAAGCATTGTTGCCATATTGGGGTGAATCATACCCGAGCCCTTGGCAATGCCGCCGATTTTGCACTCCTTGCCGCCGATTTCGAATGAATAAGAAATAATTTTTTCAACCGTATCGGTTGTCATAATTGCGGTTGCCGCATCCTCTCCGCCGTCTGCCTTCAGACCGTCAACAAGGGCGGGAATACCGTTTGCGATGGGCTCGATATCAAGAGGCTGACCGATAACACCTGTTGAAGCAACGATAACGTCTTTTGCATCAACGTCAAGCTTTTCTGAAAGCAGAGCGCACATCTTCTCTGCAATCTCGATGCCGTTTGCATTGCAGGTGTTTGCGTTGCCGCTGTTGCAGATAACAGCCTGTGCATAGCCGTCTGCAATGTTATTTTTTGTAACCGTTATGGGAGCACCCTTAACAAGGTTTGTTGTGTAAACGCTTGCCGCGGCAGCTTTCTTTTCGCTGTAAATAAGAGCAAGGTCTTTTTTTGTTTTATTCTTTCTGATTCCGCAATGCACACCGCTTGCTTTGAATCCCTTTGCGGCACAAACGCCGCCGTTAATCTGTTTCATATTTTTATTTTCCTTTCAATCAAAGCACAAGACCTGTTTCGGGGTCTGCACCCATAAGAATATTCAGGCATTCAACTGCGGCGCCCGAAGCACCCTTGCCGAGATTATCATATCTTGCGATGAGAAGAATTCTTTCATCGTTGCCCTTAACGGTGATTTCCATGCAGTCTTTAACCGCAAGAGCGTTTGCGCCGAGCATTGCATCCTCGCCGATATCCTCTGTGTAACGCACAAACTTGTTTGCGTAGAGGTTTTTATATGTATCAATAATATCCTGCACGCTCTTGCCTTCTGCAAGATTTGCCTTGAAAAGAGGCACGGTAACTGCCATACCGCTGTAGAAATCCGAAACAATCGGGCAGAATACGGGAGCATTCTCAATGCCTGTTACCGCCTTCATCTCTTTGAGATGCTTATGCTCCTGCGTGAGAGCATACTGACGGGGAGCGGCATATTTTGTTGCTCTTGAGCCGTTTTCATATTCGGCAATCATCTTTTTGCCGCCGCCGCTGTAGCCTGTGATTGAATGGCAGGTCAGCAGAGCATCGGCAGGCAGGATGCCTGCTTTGACAAGAGGATAAACAAGAGCAATGAAGCCGCTTGCGTGGCAACCGGGCACTGCAACACGCTTTGAAGCCTTGATTTTTTCAAGGTGCTCCGCAGAAAGCTCGGGGAAGCCGTAAGCCCAATCGGGCTCGGTGCGGTGAGCGGTTGAGGTGTCGATAACCTTAACGTCGGGGTTATCAATCAGCGAAACCGATTCCTTTGCCGCCGCATCGGGCAGGCAGAGAAAAGCGATGTCGCAAGCATTGAGAGCTTCTTTTCTTGCCGCGGCATCCTTGCGCTTTTCTTCGGGCAGAGTGATAAGCTCGATATCCTCTCTTATATTCAGACGGTCAAAAATGCGAAGACCCGTTGTGCCCTCTTTGCCGTCAATGAAAATCTTTGTTTTTTTCATAATTATACCTCTGGTTTTATTCTGTGCATAATTATACACATCTGCTTGCATAAAGTCAAGGAATTATTGCATAAATATCAGCTTTTCGGCAGTTTTATTCAATAATACGCTTGTTTTTATTCCGCTTTGTGCAAAATATATATCGTTAAGGCAAAAGCCGCCTTATTCGTTTCTTAAAATCTTTTTCTTGGCAACGATTTCGTTTTCAAGCTCCTTGCCGTCAAAATAATCTCGGATGTTGCCGAGCGTTATTTCCGCAATGCGTTTAAGAGCTTCGTGAGTGAGAAACGCCTGATGCGAAGTTACAAGCACGTTGGGCATCATAATGAGCCTTGAAAGCACGTCGTCTTTGAGAATTGTTTCGGATAAATCCTCATAGAAGAATTCGCTTTCTTCTTCATAAACGTCAAGACCTGCACCGCCGACCTTACCGCTTTTGATGCCTTCAATCAGAGCTTCGGTATCAATCAGCGCACCTCTTGAGGTGTTGAGAATAAACACCTTATCCTTCATCATTTTGAGAGAATAATTGTTAACAAGGTGGTAGGTTGAGCTTGTAAGGGGGCAATGAAGCGAAATCACGTCGGAGCGTGCAAACAATTCTTCGAGCGAAACGTATTCAAGATAGCCCTGTGATGGATAAGGGTCATAGGCGATAACGTTCATACCTATTCCCCTGCAGATTTCAATGAATGCCATACCGATTTTGCCCGTGCCGATAACACCGAGAGTTTTGCCGTGAAGGTCAAAACCGACGAAACCGTTAAGGCTGAAATTGAAATCCCTTGTGCGGATATATGCCTTATGCGTTTTGCGCACGAGAGTGAGCAAAAGAGCAAGTGCGTGCTCTGCAATGGCGTGAGGAGAATACTCGGGAACTCTTGCAACGGTGATAACGTCGCTTGCGGCGGCAAGGTCAACGTTGTTATAGCCTGCGCTTCGCAGAGCTATGAGCTCAACGCCGATTTCGTTGAGAACGCTGATTGTTTCTTTGCCGATATCATCGTTAACAAAAGCAACAACCGCTTTTGCACCCTTTGCCATAACGGCGGTTCTGGGGCTGAGCTTTGATTCAAAATATTCAATTTCAACACCGTATTCATCTTTAAGCTCATCAAAATAGAGCTTATCATAGGGCTTTGTATCAAAAAAAGCAACTTTATTCATATAAACCTCTCATTAACGTCTTTCAGAAGTTAGTTTGACCCGAAAGAACTCTTATTATTTAAGCCTGTGAATGAAAAGTCCGCTCAGAAGCTTGGGCTCAAACCAGGTTGATTTGGGAGGCATAAGCTTGCCTGCATCGGCAATATCCATAAGCTCGCGCAGAGTTGTGGGATACATCGAGAAAGCAAGGCACATATCCTCGCTCACTCTTCTTTCAAGCTCTGCAAGACCTCTGATGCCGCCAACAAAGTCAATTCGCTTATCCGTTCTGGGGTCGTCAATGCCAAGCACGGGTGAGATGAGGTTATTCTGAAGAATCGAAACGTCAAGAGCGTCAACGGGGTCGTTTGCGTCAAAGGTGCCTTCCTTGGCTTCAACCTTATACCATTCGCCGCCGAGAAGCATACCGAAGGTGTGAGCCTTTTCGGGCTTATAAGCATCCTTGCCGACCTTTTCAACGGTGAATTTTTCGCTGATTTTTGCGATGAATTCTTCTTCGCTGTTGCCGCCCAGGTCTTTCATCACACGGTTATAATCCATAATTTCAAGCTCGTTGCAGCCAAAAAGAACTGCAAGGAAGAAATTGAATTCCTCGTTGCCGTCAAAATCGGGGAACTGCTCGCGGCGCTTAAGACCAACCTTAACCGCAGAAGCCGCTCTGTGATGACCGTCTGCAATGTAGAGATAATCAACGCCCTTGAAAAGCTCCGCAATCTCTGCAATTGTTTTTTCGCAATCAACAACCCACACGGTGTTGCCGATGCCGTCATCGGTCACGAAATCATAAACGGGTGCGTGGCTTGCCTTCCATTCTTCAAGAAGAGAAGCAAGCTTTGTCTGCGGACGGTAGGTGAGAAAAATCGGGCCTGTGTTTGCGTCGCAATAATCAACGTGGTTGATTCTGTCCGCCTCTTTATCGGCTCTTGTGAGCTCGTGCTTTTTGATAACGTTATTGATATAATCGTCAATCGAAACGCAACCGACAAGACCTGTCTGCGCTCTGCCGTTCATAATCTGACGATAGATATAAAAGCGGTTTTCATCATCCTGCCTGCAGACACCGTCGGAAACAAGTTTTTCCATATTTTCTTTTGCCTTGAGATAAACCTGCTCCGAATAATGGTCTGTGCCCTTGGGCAAATCAATCTCTGCCTTGTCAACGTGAAGAAATGAATAAGGGTTGCCCTTGACCATCTCTGCGGCTTCTTCGCTGTTCATAACGTCATAGGGAAGAGCGGCAACCTTGGCGGCAAATTCGGGAACGGGTCTGACTGCTTTAAAAGGTCTGAAAACTGCCATAATATAAACCTCGCAAATTAATATATAATTATTATATTTATATTAAAAATAAAAATACTCATAACATTATAGAGCAATGCGGAGTTTTTGTCAATTTACACTTTCACAAAGCTTCAGGCAATGACGAACGGTTTTTGGTTAAAATGAATAGTTGACCCAAAACAAAAAACGGGCAACCGCACAGGTTACCCGTTATTTTTTATTTGGTTTTCGGCTTTTTTCTCACGTTGCCGTTCATAAAACTCAGCGTGCCCGTTGCCCTTGCAAGCAGAGAAGGATTCCACTCGTGCGGTGCGGCGGCGGTTATGCCGATTTGAGAAAGAATTGCCGAATATTTTTTGAATCTGCGGCAAAAATCGCGCGCATTTTTGTTTTCTGCGTTTGTCCAGCCCGTTTCAGCAACCGCGGCAATTCGGGGAAAAAACATAAAGCTCAGGCGGCTGAAATTATTGATGAATTCAGTCCAGAGCGGAGTTTCAACACCGTAAACCGCCTCGGCATTTTTAATGCCCTTGACTATCGGATTATATCCGTAGGTTTTGTCAAGCGGAGTCATTGCATAGGGATAATCGCAATAATAGCTGAAGAAATCCGAAGCAATTATTCTGCCGCCGTTATTTGCAAATTCAACGCTGTCTTTTTTGGGGTCCATCCACATCTGAACAACCGTTTTGTTGCTGATGAGTCCGCTTTTAAGGCTTTCGTTCCACACAATCGCTTTTCTGCCTTTTTTGGCAAGAAAATCTGCGATTTCGTTGGTGAACCAGCCCTGAAGAGCTTCTTCATCTTTAAGACCGACCTCTTTGATTCGCTTCTGACAGTCGGGGCATTGCTTCCAGCGTTTTTTGGGAGCCTCGTCACCGCCGATATGAATATATTCAGAGGGAAAAATCTCGAGCAAATCTTCAAGAATATCAAAAACAATCTCAAAGGTTTTATCCTTGCCTGCGCAAAGAATATCTTCAAAAATGCCTTGATGCGTTTTAACCTCAACCGCTTTTTCGGTGCAGCCGATATCGGGATATGCGTGAAGAAGAGCGGAGCAATGGCCGGGCATATCAAACTCGGGAATAACGGTGATAAAACGCTCGGCACAATATTCAACAATCTCTTTCATCTGATTGGTTGTGTAATATCCGCCGTATTCGCCTTCTTCTTTGAGAGAACCGAATTCGGAGCATTTGCGCACCGAGCCGTCAATTGCCGCACCCGGTCTGCGACCTGCCCAGACTCTGAAGCCCTGGTCATCCGTCAGATGCCAATGGAAGCGGTTCATTTTGAGGCTTGCGGCGGCATCGATGAGCTTTTTGATTTCGTCAAGAGTGAACATATGACGTGCGCAGTCAAGCATAAATCCTCTGTATTCAAAGGCAGGCTTATCCTTGATTCGCACGCAGGGTGAATTGCCCTTCATCTGGCGAAGAGTCTGCTTCGCATAAAAAAGAGCCTGATCCGATCCGCCCGAAACGTTAACTCCGTTTTCATCGGCGGTGAGAATATATTCCTCTGCACCGAGTGAAGCGTCAATGCAAAACTTCGCATCCGAAGGCTCAATCATAATTTCTCCGCCGAGAAGCTCAACGCAATTCGGCATCGGCACAACGTTTATTCTTTCCATCGTTATTTCCTCTCAAAAAAAGGCTGCAGAAAACCTGCAGCCCAAAAATTAATCGTCGTCCTCGTCTTCGTCTGTTTCGGGCAGGGGCAGAATTTCAACCTTGATGTCTTCAATTCTGCGTTCATCCAGCGAAAGAACGGTAAAGCGAAGGTTTTTATATTCGGCAACTATCGGAGCCTTGTCTGTTTCGGAGGGCAGATAGCCGAGCAGGCTGATAACAAAGCCGCCGAGAGTATCGTAATCACCCTCGGGAAGCTCAACGCCCACAAGCTCGTTCACCTCGTCAAGGTCGATTGTGCCGTCAATTGTGAAAGTTGTTTCGTCAATCTTTGTGATTTCTTCTTCTTCGTCGTCATATTCATCCTGAATGTTGCCGACAATCGATTCAAGCACGTCTTCAAGAGTAACGATACCTGCCGTGCCGCCGTATTCATCAACAACAACGGCAAACTGCATTCTGCTCTCGTTCATCGCCTTGAAAAGGTCGCCGCAGGACTGCGTTTCGGGAACGTAAAGGGCTTTTCGCATAACCTTTGAGATTGTGAGCTCTTTGGGAAGCGATTTGCCGACGAATTTAAGAAGGTCTTTTGCATAAAGAACGCCCACGATGCTGTCGGGGTCATCCTCATAAACGGGTATTCTTGAATAACCGTTTTCAACGGCAAGCTCCGCAACCTCTTCAAGGGAGCGCGAAACTTCAATCGCCGTCATTTCTGTGCGATGGGTCATTATATCGCCTGCATCAAGGTCGTCAAACTCAAAAATATTGTCAATCATTTCTTTCTGAGTGTCTTCAATAACGCCTTTTTCGCCGCCAACGTCAACCATCATTCGGATTTCTTCTTCCGTAACGTGCTCCTCATCGGCATTGGGGTCAAAGCCGAAAAGGCGAACAACCGCGTTGGTTGAAAACGCAAGCACTTTAACAAAAGGCTTTGCAATCTTTGCGATAAAAAGAAGAATGCCGACCACTTTGTAAGAGATTTTTTCGGGTATCTGCATACCGATTCTCTTGGGCGCAAGCTCGCCGAGAACAAGAGAAAAATAAGAGGTGACAAGGGTTATCAGAATTGTTGAAACAACGCTGATAACGCTCAGCGGAATTGTGGGCACAATTGCCGTTTTTGCAAGCGCATTGACAAGCATATCAACAAAAGTCTGCGATGCCGATGCCGAGGTCAGAAAGCCCGCAAGGGTAACGCCAATCTGAATGGTTGATAAAAAGTTGCTTGAATTTTCAGTCAGTTTAACAATCTGCTTTGCTTTTTTGTTGCCCTCTTCGGCAAGCCTCTGCATCTTTGCATCGTTGAGAGAGATGATTGCAATTTCGCTCATCGCAAAGAAAGCGTTGATGAGAATAAGCACGAAAAGCAAAACAATTTTGAGAATAAGAGAAACGGGGTCAACACTGCCGTTTGCGGCATCTGCTGCCAACAAAATCGCAGGTCCGGGGTCATCCATTTTGGATTTGCTCCTTTCAATTATAAAAATACAGATAGCATTTTAGCATATAAACAGCCAATTGTCAACAATCGCAATTTATCGGCTTCTGTCCGTTTTTCGGTACACAAGGATTTATATAATATTTATGTAATTATGCTGACAAAACATTTTGTCTGTGCTATAATTGAATTTATACTGAACTTTAACGGTGATTTTATGCTTTATCTGATTTTATCAAGAGCGGGCGGCGGCAAAACCGTCCATATAATGAACCTCATCGAGCAATTCGCAAAGGGCGGCCACAAAAAGCTGACTCTCATTGTGCCCGAGCAGTTTTCGTTTATGAGCGAAAAGCTGATGCTTGAAAAGCTCGGTGCAAAAGCAATGGCGGATATCGACGTTCTCAGCTTCACAAGCCTTGGTGAAAAGCTTGTGGGCAGACCTGCCCTGCACGAGCGCAGAAGGCTTGACGATTCCGCAAGAGCGGTGCTCATGCGCCTTGCGCTTGACGGTGTGAAGCACAAGCTCAAGCTCTATGCAAACCACGTTTCAAAAAAATCGGTTATCTCCGAATTCGTTGCTCTTTCTTCCGAATTCAAGCAGAATGCCGTTTCAACCGATGCGTTGCGCCTTGCGCTTGCAAGCGAAAAAGAAGGGCTTCTCAAAATGAAGCTTGAGGATATCGCAACCGTGCTTGATGCATATGACGCAATGGTTTCGGGCAGTTATTTCAACCCCGACGAATTGCTTGACGAACTTTATGATATTCTGCCCGAAAGCGATTATTTCAAAGACCGCCTTGTTTTTATCGATGCATTCAGAGGCTTCACCGTTCAGGAATATAAAATCATCGAGCGTATGCTCTGCAAATCAACCGCCGTTTACGTTACCCTTTGCACCGATAACCTGCAAAACGGTGACGACGAAACGGAGCTTTTTGCTCACACAAAAAGAACCGCGCACAGGCTCATTGAAGCGGCAAAAAAGAACGGCGCACCCGTTGCAAAGCCGCAATATCTTTCAATGAGAAGCAAATTCAATAATTTTCCGCCCAAATTTGAGCGTTTTGCTTCGCCCGAGCTTGCGGCGCTTGAACAGGAGCTTTTCTCACCTGCTCCCAATATTTATGAAGAAGATTGCGAGAATATCACCCTTTGCAAAGCGGCTGATATCTATGCCGAATGCGAATATATCGCCTGTACCGCCAAAAAGCTTATCCGTGAAAACGGCTACAGATGCAGGGATATCGCAATCATCGCAAGGGACAGTTCTTCTTACGAAGCACCCCTGCGCTCGGCTCTTAAAAAATGCGGCATAAGCGTTTTTGACGACAGCCGTCAGCCCGTTGACACCTCGCCCGTTGTTAACCTTTTGACGAGCGCAATTGCCGTTGCAAGCGGCGGTTTTGATACCGAAACCGTTATGCGCTATCTCAAAACAGAGCTCACGGATTTCACCGCCGAAGAAATTGCACAGGTTGAAAACTATTGCTATATGTGGCAGATAAACGCAGGCGGCTGGCTCAGGGATTGGGAACAGCATCCCAAGGGCTTCGGTGCGGAAACAACCGAAGAAGACACCGCAGAGCTCGAGAATCTCAATTCTCTTCGCCGCAGAATAATTGCGACTTTGTGCGATTTAAGAGATGCTTTCAGAGAAACAAACGGAGCGGATGCGGCAAAATCCGTTTTCCTTTTCCTTGAAAAATCAAACGTTCCCGAAAACCTGAAAAAGCTTGCGCAAACGCTTGCCGATTCGGGCGAAAGCGGCATTGCCCTTGAGCTTGACAGAATGTGGAACGTTGTTACCGATTTGCTTGATTCCGTTGCAACCGTTGCAGGCGAAAGAACTGTAACCGCAAGCGAATTTGCCGAAATTTTTGACCTTATGCTCAGCGTGCAGACCGTTGGCTCTCTGCCGCAGGGGCTTGACGAAATAACCATCGGCTCGGCAGACAGAATCCGCACCGTTACACCCAAAGCCGTGTTCATTGCAGGCGCAAACAGCGGTGTTTTTCCCGCATTGCCGTCAAGCGGCTCCGCATTGACAGATAAAGACAGGCGCAGGCTCGTTGAAATGGGCATCGAGCTTGCGGATTACGGCGAATATAAGCTTGCGGAAGAAAAGCTGATTGCCTATAACGCATTCTGCTGCGCCTCGCACAAGCTTTTTGTCTGCTGCCCCGAAAGAAGCTCGGGCAACGAACAGCTTGCGCCCTCCGAGCTTTACACAAAAATCAAAAATCTTTTTCCGAAATGTGCGGAGGTTGACGCCTCCTGCCTTGACGGACTTTATTATATCGAAGGCGAAAGCCTTGCCTTTGAGCAGCTTGCAAAGAGCAGAAGCGAGGTTTCTGCCCTCGGTGCAACGCTCGAAGAATATTTTGCCGCTCGCAAAGACTATGCAGGCAAGCTCGATGCTCTTGAAAGAGCAGGCGGTCTGCGCAATTTCAGGCTTGAAAGCACCGAAGCCGCGCGAAAGCTTTTCGGTGATAATCTTTATATTTCCGCTTCAAAGGTTGAGAGCTTTTATAAATGTCCGTTTTCATATTTCTGCCGCTACGGCATCAAGGCTATGCCCCGAAAAATTGCAGAGCTTGACCCGATGCAGAGGGGCAACGTTATCCACCACGTTCTTGAAAAACTTCTGATGAACTATGAAAACGATGCCCTTGCCGCAATGAGCAGAGCGGAGCTTCTCGATATTATTTCATCGCTGATGAACGAATATCTTATGGCAAAGCTTGACGGCTCACAGCGTGACGAGCGTTTTCTCTATCTCTATCACAAGCTCGCATTGAGCGTTTGCGACGTTGCCGAAAGATTAATCAAAGAGCTTGCCCTGAGCGATTTCAGACCCGTTGATTTTGAGCTTCCCATCGGCTTCGACGGCGAAATTCCGTCTTATGAGGTTGCAACCTCAAGCGGCAAAATCAGCATTTCGGGCGCAATTGACCGTGTTGACAAAGCGGTTATCAACGATAAAACCTATCTGCGAGTTGTTGACTATAAATCCTCGGGCAAAGCGTTCAAGCTCAGCGACGTTTTGCAGGGACTCAATATGCAGATGTTCATTTATCTTTTTGCCCTGTGGCAAAACGGCAAAGAAAAATACGGCGATATCACACCTGCAGGCGTGCTCTATTACCCTGCAAATTCGCCCCTCGTTTCTGCCGAAAGAAGCGAAAACCCCGAAGACGTTGCCGTTAAAAAGCAGAAGCGTTGCCGAATGCAGGGCATCGTGCTCAACGATTGCGACGTTGTTGTTGCAATGGATAAATCCGCAGGCGGTCTTTATATCCCTGTTGATTTTGACGCAAAGGGAGCTATGAAAGGCTCTCTCATCAGGCTTTCACAGCTTGAAAAACTCAAAGAAAAAGCCGACGGAATTCTTGTTGAAATGGCGGATTCGCTTCACGGCGGCAAGATTGAAGCCGTGCCTGCTTACGGCGCAAGCTATAAGCACGTTTGCCAATATTGCGATTATAAATCCGTTTGCTCATACGAAGAAGATATACCCGTGAAAGAGCTTTTCGATACAGACCTTGACGAAGCTCTGCGCAACCTTGAGGGAGAGGAGGAAAACGATGAACTGGACACCTGATCAGCAAAAAGCCATTGACGCACGCAAGGGCACTGTGCTCGTGAGTGCGGCGGCAGGCTCGGGCAAAACAGCCGTTCTTGTTGAAAGAGTTATCCGCAGAATTTGCGACAGCGAAAATCCCTGCGGCGTTGAAAATCTGCTCATCGTAACCTTCACCAAAGCGGCGGCGGCACAGATGAAAGAAAAAATCGAGGCGGCAATCAGCAAAAAAATTGCCGAAAACCCCTCCGATAAACGCTTGCGCCGTCAGCAGCTGATGCTCCCCTGCGCCAACATTTGCACGATTGACTCCTTCTGCATCAACCTTGTGCGTGAAAACTTTCACGCGCTCGGTGTTGCCCCCGATTTCGGTATGCTTGACGAAAGCAAGCTCGATATTTTAAAAGCACAGGCGGTCAACGGAGTTGTGGGCGAGCTTTATAAAAACCCCACCGAAAACTTTATGCGCCTGACGAATCTTATCAGCGATAACCGCGATGACCAGAAGCTCGTTGCGGCAATCCTTAAGCTTCACTCGCTTTCGCAGGCTTATCCCTTCCCCGAAATCTGGCTCCGCTCGCTTGCGGCTGAATTCAGCGCACCTGCTTCAATTGAAGAAAGCCCGTGGGGCAGAATTCTCGTTTCGCATATGGCATCTGCCGTTGAAAGCTGTGCAGGCGGCATTGACCATTGCCTTGAATTGCTCGCAGACGAGCCCGAGCTTGCGGCAAAATATGCCGAAACCTTTGCCTGCGAAAAAGAAATGCTTCTGCATTTTCTCGAAACTCTCAAAACCTCTGCGTGGGATAAAATTGCCGCCGATTATGAAAATATCGTTTTCGGCAGAATGCCCACCGCACCGAGGGGTTACGTTTCCGAGGTCAAGGATATCTGCAAAAAAATCAGAGACGATTACAAAAAAGAAATCAAAGAAATGGGCAAATTCCTTTGCATTTCTTCAGAAGAACATTCAGCCGACGTTGCGGCGCTTTCACCCGTTGTTGCGGAGCTGATTGAAGCCGTTATCGCGTTTGCGAATGAGTTTGACCGCCTCAAAACCGCAGAAAACGGAGCGGATTTCTCCGACACTCTGCATATGGCTCTGCGCCTTCTGATTGAGCCTGCCGAGGGCGGCTACAAAAAAACTCCGCTCGCTCTTATGCTTTCGGAAAACTATGCCGAAATTCTTGTTGACGAATATCAGGACGTTAACCTTGCACAGGATATGATTTTCAGCGCACTTTCAAAGAGCGAAAACAACCTGTTTATGGTTGGCGACGTTAAGCAGAGCATTTACCGCTTCCGCCAGGCGATGCCCGAGATTTTTCTTGCGCGCCGTGACAGAATGGAAGAATATGACTGCGATAATTACCCTGCAAAAATAACTCTCGGCAAAAATTTCAGAAGCCGCAAGGGTGTTACCGAAATTGTTAACTTTATCTTTGAAGCCGTTATGAGCCGTGAGGCAGGCGGACTTGATTATGATAAAAACGAAAGACTTGAAGCAGGCGCAAGTTATCCCGAGAAATCGGGTGCCGACACCGAATTTCTTCTTTTTGAAACCGAGAAAGACGATTTCACAAAAATTCAGGCAAGATATATTGCCGATTACATTGAAAATGCGGTTGCGGAAGGTATGCCTTTATCAAAGGGCGAGGGCTTCAGACCTGCAGAATATAAGGATTTCTGCATTCTTCTGCGAAGCGTTAAAAACAGTTCCCGTGAGTTTGTTGACGAACTCAACGCAAGAGGAATTCCCGTCAGCTGCGAAGCAGGCGGCGGCTTTCTCAACGCACCCGAAACAGCGTTTCTTGTTTCGCTTCTCAAGGTTATCGATAACCCCGTCAACGATATCCCTCTGACTGCGGTTATGCTCTCCCCCGTTTTCGGCTTCACACCCGATGACCTTGCGCTTATGCGTGCGGAAAACAAAAAGGGAAGCATCTATTCCTGCGTTGTCAGAGCTTGCGAAAACGGCAATGAAAAAGCAGCCGCATTCATTGCAAAGCTCCGTGAAATGCGCCGCATTGCCGCAAACGTGAGAGTGGGCGAGCTTGTGCGCAGACTGATTGAAGAAACGGGCTATGCCGCGGCGGTCTGCGCAATGAAAAACAGCTCTGCGCGCCGTGCAAACCTCAACCTTTTCACCGACCTTGCAAACAAGTTTGAAGAAAACGGCAGACGCGGTGTTTCGGGTTTTGTGAATTATATCGATAACATCGCAAACAGCGGCGGCGATATCAGCGGCGCAAGCTCAAAATCAGAGGCGGCTGATGCGGTCAAGATTATGACTATCCATAAGAGCAAGGGTCTTGAATTCCCTGTTTGCTTCATTGCCGCCTGCGAAAAAACATATGGCGATTTCTTCAACCGAGAGGATTTGATTATCGCTTCCGAAAGCGGAATCGGCATCAAAAACAACACGGGCTTTGCAAAATACGACACTCTGCCCCGTCTTGCGGCAAAAACCGAAACGCTCAAGGCAGAGCATTCGGAAGAATTGCGCGTGCTTTACGTTGCTCTCACAAGAGCAAAAGAAAAGCTGATAATGCTTTCTTCCTGCGCAGACACCTCAAAAGCGCTGACTGCGGCGGCTTCAAACCTGCGAAGCAAGCGCGGTGTTGACCCCTATACCGTGCTCGGTTTTTCGAGCTACGGAGAATGCATTCTGACCGCCCTTTTGCGTCATCCCGATGCAAACGCATTGCGCGTTGCGGCAGGTCTTTCACAGCGTTTCAATCTTCCCTGCACCGCTCCTTTGAAAGCCGAAATAATCAGAGGCTATGAAAGCAAGGTCATTATCCGTGAAGAAGTGACCGCACAGGCTGACGAAGAAATCCGTGCAGAAATTGAAAAGCGCCTCGCCTATGAATATCCCTTTGCATCTCTCAACGGTGTTGTTGCAAAGCAGATTGCTTCAAACCTTGATGCAGGCGAGATAAACAGCGAATATTTTGCCTCACGCAGACCTGCGTTTATGAGCAAAGACAAGCTCACCCCTGCACAAAGAGGCACGGCAACCCACCGCTTTATGCAGTTTGCGGATTACCCGAAAGCAACCGTCAGCGTTTCCGATGAGCTCGGCAGACTTGTTGCCGAGGGTATGCTCACCGAAGCGGAAGCGAATGCCGTTGACGTTAAAGCGGTTTCGGGCTTTTTCGCAAGCGAGCTTGCAAAGCGTATTCTCAATGCGGAAAAGGTTTTCAAGGAATATGAATTCACCTTCGGCATACCCGTCAGAGAGCTTTATCCCGAGGTTGCCGAGGAAATTGCGAAAGACGAAAAAATCATCATCGAGGGCGTTGCCGACTGTGCGTTTATCGAAAACGGCAAGCTCATAATCGTTGACTATAAGACAGACAGAGTAACAAACGGCGATGAGCTGAAAGAGCTTTACGGCGCACAGCTGGGCATTTACCGCCGCTGTCTTGAGCAGGTTATCGGTCTGCCCGTGAGCCACACGCTGATTTATTCGTTCAAGCTCGGTGAAACCGTTGAATTATAAAGAAAAAGCTTGCATCGGCAACCGCCTTTGCAAGCTTTGTTTTTTTATTTTTTATTGATTTTCACAACGTAGTTGACCGCTTCAAAAAGTGCGATTGCCGAAACGAAGAAGCAACCGACTATCAGCGACCAGCGAAGGTTGATTTCACCCCAGAGGAGGTTATCATAAGTTGCTTCAATTGCAAGCAGATAAACCGCACACTGCAGAGAAATAAACGAAAAAGCGTGAAGCCCCTTGAGCTTGCCTGCGCCCATCAGCGCGGAATCAAGCGCAATGAAAATTGCGGCAAGAACCATCAGCGGCAAGGCAACTTTATAAAGTTTTTCAAGGAATCCGAGCCTGCCGATAACAAAGAATATGTAACCGACAACCGAGAAGAAGCTGATAAGTGCCGTGATAGGTGCGGGTGTTATGTTAAGGGCAGGATAAACAATAACCATCCAAGCCGCTATCAGCGCACCGACAACGTAAAGGCACCAGCCGTCTGACCTCTGGAAAACCATATCGAGCGCAACGCAGAACGTTGCGGGAAAAACCATCAGAGCCGTCATAATTGCGGCAAAGCTTTTTGAGCCCTTGCCCGGCATTTTGAAAAGACCTCTTTTTTCTTCTTTGGCAGGTTGGGGTGCAGGCTGCTGAACAGGCTGATAATTCGCCTGAACTCTCATCGGTGTGCCGCAAACTCCGCAGAAAGCGTTGCCCTCGGGCACCTGACTGCCGCATTTATTGCAAAACATAGCTATTACCTCCTTTGTGATGATAATATTATACAGATTTCAGTCCTTAAATGTCAATATAATTATATTATATAATTTATTGACAATCATTTTTGCCTGTGATATACTTTTGATAATTATGAGTATGTGCGTTCGCACATCTGATTTAAGTTATCAATTATTCATTACCAATATATCGGAGGAATGCAAAATGTACGAAAAGGTTTCATCAAATCTTAATTTCGTTGACAGAGAAAAAGCTGTGCTTGAATTCTGGAAAGAAAATAAGATTTTTGAAAGAAGCATTGAAACCAGAAAGGGCTGCCCCACTTACACCTTCTATGACGGCCCTCCCACCGCCAACGGCAAGCCCCATATCGGTCACGTTCTGACCAGAGTTATCAAGGATATGATTCCCAGATACCGCACAATGAAGGGCTATATGGTTCCCCGTAAGGCAGGCTGGGACACTCACGGTCTTCCCGTTGAACTTGAAGTTGAAAAGATGCTCGGCATCAACGGCAAAGAGCAGATTGAAAAATACGGCCTCGAACCCTTCATCGGTCACTGCAAAGAGAGCGTTTGGAAATATAAGGGTATGTGGGAAGATTTCTCGGGCACAGTCGGCTTCTGGGCTGATATGGATGAGCCTTACGTTACTTATCACAACAGCTATATCGAATCCGTCTGGTGGTCACTCAAAGAAATCTGGAACAAGGGTCTGCTCTATAAGGGCTTCAAGATTGTTCCCTATTGCCCCCGTTGCGGAACTCCCCTTTCATCTCACGAGGTTGCACAGGGCTACAAGGCAGTCAAAGAAAAGTCAGCAGTTGTAAGATTCAAGGTTAAGGGCGAAGACGCTTATTTCCTTGCCTGGACAACAACTCCCTGGACTCTGCCCTCAAACGTTGCTCTCTGCGTTAACCCCGAAGAAACCTATTGCAAGGTCAAGGCTGCAGACGGCTACACCTATTATATGGCAAAGGCTCTGCTTGACACCGTTCTCGGTCAGCTCGGCGACAAAGAAAACGGCGTTGAAGCTTATGAAATTCTTGAAACATATAAGGGCACAGACCTTGAATACAGAGAATATGAGCCTCTCTTTGAATGCGCAGGCGCAAGCGCCGCAAAGCAGAATAAGAAGGGTCACTATATCACCGTTGACAACTACGTTACAATGTCTGACGGTACAGGTATCGTTCACATTGCACCCGCATTCGGTGAAGACGACGCACAGGTCGGCAGAAAGTATGACCTTCCCTTCGTTCAGTTTGTTGACGGCAAGGGTAATATGACAGAAGAAACTCCTTATGCAGGCAAGTTCGTTAAGGATGCAGATATCGATATCCTCATCGACCTCGATAAGGACGGTAAGCTCTTCTCCGCTCCCAAGTTTGAGCACGATTATCCCTTCTGCTGGAGATGCGATACTCCCCTCATCTATTATGCAAGAGAATCCTGGTTCATCAAGATGACAGCCGTTAAGGATAACCTTGTTAAGAATAACAACACCGTTAACTGGATTCCCGAAAGCATCGGTAAAGGCAGATTCGGCGACTGGCTTGAAAATATTCAGGACTGGGGCATCAGCCGTAACCGTTACTGGGGCACTCCCCTCAACATCTGGGAATGCGAATGCGGTCACAGACATTCAATCGGTTCAATCGAAGAGCTTAAGTCAATGAGCTCAAATTGCCCCGATAATATCGAGCTCCACCGTCCCTTCATCGACGACGTTACAATCAAGTGCGAAAAGTGCGGCGGCGAAATGAAGAGAGTTCCCGAGGTTATTGACTGCTGGTACGATTCAGGCGCAATGCCCTTTGCTCAGCATCACTATCCCTTTGAGAATAAAGACCTCTTTGAGCAGCAGTTCCCTGCAGAGTTCATTTCAGAAGCAGTTGACCAGACAAGAGGTTGGTTCTATTCACTTCTTGCTATCTCAACCCTTCTCTTCGATAAGTCCCCCTATAAGAACGTTATCGTTCTCGGTCTTGTTCAGGATGAAAACGGTCAGAAGATGTCCAAATCCAAGGGCAATGCAGTTGACCCGTTTGACGCTCTTGAAAAGCACGGTGCAGACGCAATCCGCTGGTATTTCTACACTAACTCCGCTCCCTGGCTTCCCAACCGCTTCCACGCAAAGGCAGTTGAAGAAGGTCAGCGCAAGTTTATGGGTACCCTCTGGAACACATATGCGTTCTACATTCTCTATGCTAACATCGATAAGTTTGACCCCACAAAGCACGAGCTTGATTATTCAAAGCTTTCAATTATGGATAAGTGGCTGCTTTCAAAGCTGAATTCTCTTATCGACACAGTTGACGGTTATCTCGGCAACTATGCTATCCCCGAAGCCGCAAGAGCTCTTCAGAGCTTTGTTGACGATATGAGTAACTGGTACGTTCGCAGAGGCAGAGAACGCTTCTGGGCACAGGGTCTTGAGCAGGATAAGATTAACGCTTATATGACTCTTTACACCGCACTCGAAACGGTCTGCAAGCTTGCCGCTCCGATGATTCCCTTTATGGCAGACGATATCTACCGCAACCTTGTTTGCTCCGTTAACAAGAACGTTCCCGAGAGCATCCACCTTTGCGATTATCCCGTTTCCAACCCCGATTTCATTGATAAAGACCTTGAAGCTTCAATGGACGAAGTTCTTGACATAGTTGTTCTCGGCAGAGCCGCAAGAAACGGCGCAAACATCAAGAACAGACAGCCTCTGGGCAAGATTTTCGTTATCGCTCCCAAGGTTCTCGGCAAGGAATATTGCGAAATCATTGAAGACGAGCTCAACATCAAGGAGCTTGACTTCACAAACGATACCTCATCATACGTTTCCTACAGCTTCAAGCCCCAGCTCAAGACACTCGGTCCGAAGTATGGCAAGATGCTCGGTGCAATCAGAGAATACCTTGCAAACGTTGACGGTTCAGCCGCAAAGGCAGAGCTTGACGAAAAGGGTGCTCTCACATTCACAGTTGACGGCAACGAAATCGTTCTCGCTCCCGAAGACCTTCTCATCGGCACAGTTCAGAAAGAAGGCTTCCAGGCTGAAAGCGACAGAGGCATCACCGTTGTGCTTGATACCAACCTCACAGACGCTCTGATTGAAGAAGGCTTTGTAAGAGAGCTTATCTCCAAGATTCAGACAATGCGTAAGGACGCAGGCTTTGAGGTTATGGATACCATCAAGATTTACGTGAGCGGCAACGCAAAGATTGAAGCAATCTTTGCCGCAAACAAAGACGGCATCTGCGCCGATGTTCTCGCAACCGATATCATCGCTGCTGCAGGCGGCTCATTCGCAAAAGAATGGGATATCAACGGCGAAAAGGTAACCCTTGGCGTTGAGAAAAACTAAACAAACCAACAGAACCGCAGGATTGATTCCTGCGGTTTTTTCTTTAATTATTCAAACTGTAGGGCGGGATGCCCTCATCCCGCCGCTGACCCTGACCGCTGTTTTCGGCGGCTTGAAGGCAAGCCGCCCTACGGGGCTTCAATCAATTCCGTATCTCGCTTTGAACTCTGCCAGAGCCGCCGTTTCTTCGCATTCGCTTGTTTCAACGTCATTATAGAGCATCATCCGCAGATAAGCTCTCATATTCTTTATCTTCGTTTTGTTTCTGTTAAGCTGCCACAAAACGCTGACAATATTTTCAGAATCAATTTTATCAAAGCGTGAAACAACAAGGCTTCGGGGCAATTCATCCTTGCCGATTCTGACCGTCGGGCTCACGCCGTTGAGCACGTCGGAAATAATCATAACAAGCTCGTCGAGCATCCCTGCATTTTCTTCACAGTAAAGACAGTCATATTCAATTCTCTCCCTGATTTCATCATCCGTCACAATGATAGATGATTTATTCTTGATATTATTATTATAAATATATTCATTATAAATATCTTCGGGTTTTGAACATTCGTGACTTTCTGTTTTGCAAACTCGTGACTTTCCGTTTTGAACATTCGTGACTTCCGATTTTAAAATGTCGTAAAATGCATCGGTTATGTAAATGCGGTATGGAGTAAGGCGGTTTTTGCGGTAACGCTCAATCATTCCGCTTTTTTCGAGCTCTTTGAAAGCTCGGACTGTTTTCCCCGGACTGCACCCGAATTTTTCGCAGACCTCTTCAACGGTATAGATAACGTAAACCCTGCCGCTTTCATCGCTGAAACGCTCCGAATTGATTTGCGAAAGCTCAAGGCGGCTGAGTATCAACGCAAGCAAATTGCGCGCCTCAAGCGAAATTGAAACCAGAAAAGGGTTTGTGTACAGTGCCCACGGATAGCGGATGAAGGGATAGTCAACGTTGTTCAGACGAACACCTTCTTTCTATGGGTAATTTATCCTTTCACCCATAGTCCGAAAAGGGCATTCGGTTAACACGATTGTGTTAACTTTCTGCGTGTTTTTTAAAATTTTCCATCAAGCCACCCTACGTTTTTATCGGTTTGATTTATTCAACAAAAAAGGTGCACAGCGTTAACTGTGCACCTTTGGTTTTTATTCACTTCTGAGAGCTTCAACAGGGTCTTTCTTGGAAGCGATTTTTGCAGGGATAAGACCCGCAATAAACGTGAGCAACATACTGATGATAACAAGAATAACCGCAGGCACGGCAGGAAGCTGTGCAACGTCGGCGATGCTTGTGAAATGCTTGATAAGAGCATTGATAGGTATTGTCAGCAGCAGCGTTGTGCCTATACCTATCATACCTGAAACAAAGCCTACTATCATCGTTTCGGCATTGAATACGCTTGAAATATCTCTCTTTGAAGCACCGATTGCTCGGAGAATACCGATTTCTTTCGTTCTTTCAAGAACAGAGATATAGGTGATAATACCGATCATCAGCGATGAAACGATGAGCGAAATTGCAACGAATGCCATAAGAACGTATGAAATAACGTTAACAATCTTTGTTACCGATGAGAGAAGCAGACCGATATAATCGGTATACTGAATTGTGCCGTCATAGTTTTCGCCTGCACCCTCGGGAGGAGCAATCTGACCGTTTTCAACCATCTTGTTATAGTTTTCAATCTCTGCCGAAATAATATCCTTTGCTTCAAAGTCAACAGGGAAAATGCTGATTGAAGTGGGCTTATTGATATCCGCAACGCCGAGAATCGAGAGCGCCTCATCGAAGTTTGCCGCAAGGGGTTTGGGCTCTTCGGGCACCTCGGGCTCAACAGGAGTTTCGGGAGTTACGGGAGCATCGGGAGCGTCGGGCTGTGTAGCAGTTTCGCCCTTGTTGGGAGGCGGAAGCATTTCGCCGTATTCGCCGTTTATCATACCTGTGAGAATCTCGAGCTTTTCGTTTTTGCCGAGCAGACCCATCATATCAACCGCCTGCGAGCTGCTCATCTGACCCATACCCGGAATTTCAAGTGTGGGACCAAGCAGGGTTGCAAGCTCTTCTTTTTCTTCTCTTGTGCGGCTGCCCTTAAGGAAAAGCTCAACCATTCTTGTGGTGTTTTCTCTTATCTCGCCTTCATAGTATTCGTCAATCAAAGCGTAGATTTCTTCTTCGGTAAGGGTTGAGGTGATTGAAGGAAGAGTGGTCTGCGGCTCTTCAACCGTTGTGTTTTCCTGGGTTGTTTCTTCTGTTGTTTCTTCGGTTATCTGCTCAATTGCAGGAACGTCAGTTTCGGGAGCAGGCTCTTCAGTTGCAAAGGGAAGACCTGTGAAAACGTCGGTTTCGGGGTCAGCCTTCTGCTGCTTAACAATTTCAGCCTTGTTTGTTTCTAAGATAATGTGTTCCGTAAGGGCTGAGGTGTAGCCGATTGCGCCTGTGGTTGCAACCATAAGCGAGCCCTCTGCAGGTCTGATGATACCAACGATTTTAACGGTTTCGCCCTCAGCGATAAGATTCTTTACGTATTCTTCGTCGCTGTGCTTATCTGCCCAGGTCTTTGTTTCTTCGTCATATGCATAGAAATCGGGTTCAAGAACAACCTTGAATTCTCTGCCGATAATGTCGTTATATTCAATCTCATAGGTCTTTGAAACGTATTCCTGACCCTGTGTCATTGCCATAAAGCCTTCCATCATTTCGTCCATCGTTGAAAGACCGAGACCCTGAATGGCAATGTCGCTGATTTCGTTGTTTTTATCAACGATAAGAACAACCTCGTTATAATTTGAAGGCCAAGAGCCTGTTACAATATCAAACTGCTCTTCAAGGAGTGCATCGTTATTGATGAGTTCCTGCCAGGAGTTGAGGAGCTTGTTGGTATAGGTTTCCATTGTGGCGTTATCAACCATCATTCCGCCCATACCTGCGCCCATACCGCCCATCATACTGTTTGCGATATCAACAACGGGGCTGGGATAAACCTGATTGATGCCGTTTGCCGTGTCTGAATAATAAATATTGAGCTTGCCGCCGTAGGTATACTGAACGCTGCTCGAATATTCTTTTATCTTGCTGTTGCCGCTTTCAATATATTTCTTGAAAGCCGCAAGGTCGTTGATTTTTATGCCCTTGGTGAAGGATTCCATCATGCTTGACATCATTGTGTTTGAATAAACCTTGTCAAGACCGTGGTTAACCTCGCCCGTCGGTGTACCCGTCATACCCGTCATCATCGAGTTCATATCCATTGTTGAGCTTTCAATCATAATGGGATATGAGGTGAGCGCTTCTTTCTGAATGGATTCGATATAGAGAGTGAAGCCGTGAGAAAGCGAAAGAATCAGAGCGATGCCGATGATGCCGATGCTGCCTGCAAACGAGGTGAGAAATGTTCGCATCTTCTTTGTGAGCAGGTTGTTGAGCGAAAGAGAAAGAGCGGTGAAGAAAGACATTGAGGTTTTTTTCTTGATCTGTCTTGCTTCTTTTCTTGAAATCTTTTCTTCCTTTTTCTGTTCAACCGCTTCTGCGGAAGAATCATAGGGTGCGGTGTCGTCAACAATCGAGCCGTCAACAAGGCGGATAATTCTTGTTGAATATTCCTCTGCAAGCTCGGGGTTATGGGTAACCATAATAACAAGCCTGTCGGTGGAAATCTCTTTGAGAAGGTCCATAATCTGAACGCTTGTTTCGGTGTCAAGAGCACCCGTGGGTTCGTCAGCAAGAAGAATTTCGGGGTTATTGACAAGCGCTCTGGCGATTGCAACTCTCTGCATCTGACCGCCCGACATCTGGTTGGGCTTTTTGTTGAGCTGGTCACCAAGACCAACCTTTTCGAGCGCTTCCTTTGCCCTTTTCTTTCTCTCTGCTTTTGAAACGCCGCTGAGCGTTAATGCAAGCTCAACGTTTGAAAGAACCGTCTGGTGAGGAATCAGGTTATAGTTCTGAAAAACAAAGCCGACAGAATGGTTGCGGTAGGTATCCCAATCCCTGTCTTTGAAATCCTTTGTTGATCTGTTTTTGATTATAAGATCACCGTCAGTATACTGGTCAAGACCGCCGATGATGTTAAGTAAGGTTGTTTTGCCGCAGCCCGAATGGCCGAGAATTGAAACGAATTCACTCTTGCGGAATTCGATATCAACGCCCTTAAGCGCAACAACCTTTGAATCGCCGGTCGGGTATTCCTTGACGATGTTGGTCAACTTAAGCATATATTAAAACTCCTTGACAAAAACTTTTTCGCCTGTTACACTTGTAACTGTTACAATTGTAACATTAGTTTATGAACAAATCATCAACAAAATCCTAAAAATTACAAAAGTGTTACAAAAAAGGGGGAAATGTAATGGATAAACAGAACGAGGTTAATCTGCTCACAAAAGAGTGCATTCTGACCGCTCTTCTGCGCCTTATGGAAGAGAAAGATTATCAGAGCATTTCCATCACCGATATCACCAATCTTGCAGGCGTTTCGAGAATGGCATATTACAGAAACTACTCCGGCAAAGAGGATATTCTCATCAAGCACCTTGAAGACGAAGAACGAAAAATGGTTGACGCATTCAGCAACCGCACGGTTGCTTCAATCCGTGATATTATTTACTATGTTTCCTATTTTATTCAGGAAAACTCAAAGGTAATCAAAGCAATTTATGCCGCAGGGCTCACGCATAAGCTCACCGATATGCTCAATGAGCGTATTTACAGCTATTTCCCCGTTTCTCACCAGAGCATTGAGGGCAAATTTGCAACCAAGTTTTACGTTGGCGCAATCCTCGCGGTTTACATCTATTGGATTGACACGGGCATGAAAGAGCCTGCCGAAACCGTTGCAGAGATTATCTGCAACCTCGTTGCGCAGGATAATGCGATTGAATATCTCGTTTATCCCTCATAACCGAAAGGCTTGAAAATTCAAAACACAGGCTGCGAATGTTCAATTAAATTTAATAATTATTTTCTTTTTCAGAAAAATATACGCAAATCGGTATGATACACTTACTGTGTAAAGGCAAATTTTATGTAAAAAAAACGGAGGCGACAAAAATGAAAGCAACAAAAGTTACTCATTTCGGTATTGCAAGAAAAATCGTTGCAAATATGACCGCTGAAAGCTGGGAAACAATCCCCCACATTTCTTATATCTATGAGCCCGAAGTTACAAAGTTCCTTGACGTTGTCAAAGATCTCAACGCATCGGGCAAATTCCCCGTTAAAATCACCGTTAACACAATCGTTCTCAAGGCACTTGCAGAGGGCTTCAAGGCTGCTCCCCAGCTTAACGCTCACATCAAATTCAACCGCAAGCTTGTAAGAGGCGAAATCACGGAGTGGGACGAAATCCACGCAGGCATGACCTGGATTCTGCCCAACGGCGAAATGATGACAATCAACCTTCACGATATCGGCAACAAGAGCCTTGTTGAGCTCACCGAATACATTGCTGACGTTTCAAGAAAAATCGGCAACACCGATATGACAGAGGTTATGTTCTCCGTTTCATTCAACGATACAATCGAAAAGCTCAAGAAGGGCAAAATCAAGCAGGCAATTCTTCGCCTTGTCGGCGCAAAAACAGGCAAGCACAAGATTAAAACTCTTTCAGGCAAGGCAAAGAAAGAATATTACGCAATTCCCGAAACAGACAGACTCACCGCCGATGACATCAAGCAGGGCACGGTTACCGTTTCAAACATCGGTTCCGTAACAAGAGGTATCCCCGGCAGAGTTGCGCTTCTTTCAATCATTCCTCCCCAGATTTTCGTTGCCTGCATCGGCTCAATTATGAAAAAGCCCGTTGTTAAGCAGGATGAAAACGGCAATGATATCATCGCAATCGGCAACGAAATGCCCATCGACCTTGTTTTCGACCACAGAGCGGTTGACTTTGGCGACCTTGTTCCCTTCATCAACCGTCTTGAAGATATCTTCAAGAATCCCGAGCAGATGTATAACTGGTAAATAAACCAAAGCGGCAGTAGTTAGCTTCTGCCGCTTTATATTATAGGAGTGATTACCGTGGAGCTTTTTGAAAAAACTCTTGAAAAAAACTATATTTACGAAGGCAAAATCATAAACGTGCGCAAAGACAAAGCCGCTCACCCCGACGGCACACCCTGCACGCGCGAGGTTGTTGAGCATAACGGCGGTGTTTGCGTTGCTCCCCTGACAGATAATGACGAGCTGATTTTTGTTCGCCAGTTCAGATATCCTTACGGCGAGGTTGTGCTCGAGCTTCCTGCAGGCAAGCTTGAAAAAGGCGAGCCCGATTATGACGCAGGTATGCGTGAGCTTGAAGAAGAAACAGGTCACGTTGCAGGCGAATATCATAAGCTCGGCGTATTTTATCCCACACCCGGCTACTGCGGCGAAATCATTCATCTTTATGCCGCATGGAATCTGACCGAAACACAGATGAATCCCGATGAGGGCGAATTCCTTGAAGTTGAAAAAATTCCGCTCGCAAAAGCGGTTGATATGGTTATGAACGGTGAAATACCCGACGGCAAAACACAGGTTCTTATTCTGCGCGTTGCTGAAATGAAGCGCAGAGGAATCATCGGCGGAGGCAAATGATGAAAAAAATTATTCTTGCTTCGGCTTCGCCCAGAAGAAAAGAGCTTCTGACCACCGCAGGGGTTGAGTTTGAAGTGCTTGTGAGCGATGCCGACGAAACAATTCCCGAGGGCACAGCCCCAAAGGATGCCGCAATGATGACGGCTGAAAAGAAAGCCCTTGCCGTTGCAGAAAAATGCACCGACTGCGTTGTTATCGGCGCAGACACAATCGTTGTGCTTGATGGAAGAATTCTCGGCAAGCCCAAGGATGAAGCCGATGCGGCGGCGATGCTCCGTTTTCTTTCGGGCAGAGAGCACGAGGTTATAACGGGTGTTTGCCTTACCGACGGCACAAAAACCGAAAAATTCGCGCAGGTCAGCAAAGTTAAATTTTATGAGCTGACCGATGCCGAGATTGCCGCTTACGTTGCAACAAAAGAACCTATGGATAAAGCAGGCAGCTACGGAATTCAGGGCAAAGGTTGCGTGCTTGTTGAAGGCATTGAAGGCGATTATTTCAACATCGTCGGTCTGCCCGTTGCCGCAACGGTCAGAGCGCTCAAAAATTTTTGAGGTGAATTTATGACAGAACGTTTATATTATAAAGACCAATATATCAAGGAATTCGAAGCAACGGTTTTATCCTGCGAGCAGGGCAAAAACGGCTTCGAGGTTATTCTTGATAAAACCGCTTTCTTCCCCGAGGGTGGCGGTCAGCCGGGCGATAAGGGCTTCATCGGTCAGGCAAAAGTGCTTGATACAGTTGAAAAAGGCGAAGAAGTTATTCATATCTGCGACTGTGCGGTTGAAGGCAAGGTTAACTGCGCACTCGACTTTGAGCTGAGATTTTCATATATGCAGCAGCACACGGGCGAGCACGTTTTTTCGGGCATTCAGCATTCAATCTGCGGCTTCGATAACGTTGGCTTCCATATGGGCGAAAGCTGCATAACCGTTGATTTCAACGGTGTTGTTTCTGCCGAAGAGCTTGCAGAAATTGAAAGACTTTCAAACGAAGCAATTTATAAAAACATTCCCGTTGAGGCGATTTACCCCACCGACGAAGAGCTTGCAAGCTACGATTACAGAAGCAAAAAAGAAATCAAAGGTCAGGTAAGACTCACAAAAATTGAGGGTGTTGACCTTTGCGCCTGTTGCGGCACTCACGTTGCAACCACAGGCGAAATCGGCATAATCAAAGTGCTCTCTTCAATGAATTATAAATCGGGTGTTCGCGTTTCGCTTCAGATAGGCAGAAAAGCTTTTGAAGATTACTGTCAAAAAAATGCAAGCGTTTATGCAATTTCAAATATGCTTTGCGCCAAAACAGAAGAGGTTGCCGACTCGGTTGAAAAGCTTCAGCTTCGCCTGAAAGAAGCGGATTTCAGATATAATCAGCTCAAGAAAGAGCTTTTTGCAGAGAAGAGCAAAAACGCTTCGGGCGAAAAATGCTGTATGTTTGACGACGGTGCATCGGCTGACGATGCCAGAGTTTTTGCCGATATGCTCGCCGATAAGGTTGGCATTGCGGCGGTTTTCTCGGGCAACGATGACGAGGGCTATAAATATGCGGTTGTCAGCCGCGAAAACGACGTGCGCGAAATCGGCAAAGCTCTCAACTCTGCTCTTTCGGGCAGAGGCGGCGGCAAGCCGAATATGATTCAGGGCTCGGTTGCCGCAACCAAAGCGGATATCGAAGCTTTCTGGGCAACAATATAAAGAGATAACGGTCTGCAAGAAATTTTGCAGACCGTTTTTTGCGTTTTCAAGATATCCGATTGCTCTTTTTATTGCAGGTTCAATATCCGTCACCTCGGCAGGCTCGTTGACCTTTGCATCGCCGTAAACAACAACCCTCTGCGGCTCACCGAGGCTGACCCTGCGCGCACTCTCGTTGACCGCAAAAATCCCTGCTGCAACCGTTGCCGCACTCACAAGCGCAAGAGCAATCAAAAAATATCTTCGCAGATATTTCATTCCACCACGTACCTATCCATCAGCGACCCGAGAGCCGAAGCCAACAGCCTGCCCGAATAGCAGGCTTCCTCCAGCGTGTTTGCTTCGCTGCCCATTTCAATGAGCAGACTGAATCGGGTCATATCCATATTGTATTTTCTTTGAGAAAACAAAACGGGACGCATCAGCCCGGGATAAAGCGTTTCGCATTCTTTCTGCAGCTGCAGAGCAAAACGCAGGTTATATTCCCAATCGGGAAAATCCTTAACCTTCCCCTCCTCTGCCCCCGTGATTATCATCAGCTGCGCCGCTTTTTTGCCGTTGATTGTGTTGAGCGGCTTTATTTTCGTGCCGTTATCAAGCGTGATTGAATCCCTGTGAATGTCAATAACAATTTGAATTTCGGGATGCTCCTCAAGATGCTTTGCAACGGTTTTGCGTGAATTGGGGTAAGAATCGGAGTAGCTGTCATCGTGAATTGTTTTATCGTGTATTACAGTATACCCCATACTTTCAAGATAATCCGCAATTTCGGTGCCGACACGCACAATATTGACGTTTTCATCGTTGCTTCGTGCGGTGTAGCCCTCGGCATACCATTCACGCTCAATCATCTCATAGCCTTCCGAGGTGTGGCTGTGAAAAATCAGCACGGCAGGCTTGGATTTATCAATTTCAAGCTCAAGACCCTCACCAAGCACCCTTTCGATGTTGAGAGTTTTGGTTTCGGTTGTGTTTTTTACACGCACGTTTTCATAGATATGCGTTGCACCCTTGCTCATATACGTTGAAACCTGAATGTCACCGTCACGCTTATCATCGGCAAACGCAGTTTTATAATGCTCAATCAGCTTCCTGATATCTGACGGAGTTTCGGTGATATCGGATTTTTGCTTTTGCGGCGGTGCAATCTCATAAACAGGCGCGGAAGAAACGGCTGTCACCGTTTTTTCAGCTTCATAAGGCTTGCCCGCATAAAAAACAACCGATGCGGCGATATATGATATTCTGCCCGTTCCGAAAACGATAAGCATAGCGGATATGGTCAAAACCGAAACAAAAAACGCAATAATCTCGAGCCTGTTATCAGAAACATCTTTTTTCATATTTTTCACCTTTTAATATAAATTACATATTAATATATGCGTACAGGCTCAAAAAATATGCTTCCCTAAAAGTTACAAATTGTAACTTTTACGCTTGCTTTGTTACCGTTTTGTTACCATTTGTAATGTAAAACGGGTGGTTTTGCCCCGATATTTATATTATAATCATCATTGCAATATGATCGGTGTGCAGAAGTGCAGCTGCCCCGAGTAACCATCCATCCTTTCAAAATCAAAAAAGGAGTTCTCGTTCTGAGAGCTCCTTTTTGATTTTATATTTTAATTGAAATGGCTTGCAGAGATGAAATTCTCCGCAAGCCATTACTTATATATTTTGTTTCTTTTGTTCTTCGCTTATTAATTATTTAATAAGGCTTGTGCCGCTCATCTGTGCAGGCTGCTCAAGACCCATAATGCCGAGCATTGTGGGAGCGATATCGCAAAGCTTGCCGCCTTCTTTAAGCTCGCAGGGATAACCCATAACGATGAAGGGAACGGGATTTGTTGTGTGAGCGGTGAAGGGTGAACCGTCGGGCTCAAACATCTTGTCTGCGTTGCCGTGGTCAGCGGTGATAAGCATAACGCCGCCCTTTGCCATAACTGCATCCGCAACCTTGCCAACGCAAGTGTCAACAGCTTCAACTGCCTTGACTGCTGCTTCAAAAACGCCTGTGTGACCAACCATATCGCAGTTTGCGAAGTTGAGAATGATTGCGTCATACTTATCTGTGCCGATTGCTTCAAGAAGCTTGTCGGTAACTTCGTATGCGCTCATTTCGGGCTGAAGGTCATAAGTTGCAACTGAGGGTGACTTAACAAGAATTCTGTCTTCGCCCTCATACTGCTTCTCAACACCGCCGTTGAAGAAGAAGGTTACGTGAGCGTATTTCTCGGTTTCGGCAATGCGAAGCTGAGTCATACCCTTTTCTGAAAGATATTCGCCGAAGGTCTTATCAAGGCTTTCGGGCTTGAATGCAACGTTAACGTTGGGCATTGTTGCATCATACTGTGTCATGCAAACGTAATAGAGATTCTTGATCTGCTCACGCTCAAAGCCGTTGAATTCACCGTCAACAAATGCTCTTGTGATTTCTCTTGCTCTGTCAGGGCGGAAGTTGAAGAAGATAACGGAATCGTTATCAGCAACGGGCTGTGCCTTTTCTGAAACAGCGGGAACGATGAATTCGTCTGTAACTTCCTTTGCATAGGAATCAGCCATCATTTCGCAGCCGCAGGCAAACTTAACGCCTTCGCACTTTGTCATTGCATCGTATGCCTTAACAACTCTTTCCCAGCGGTTATCTCTGTCCATTGCATAGTATCTGCCGATGATTGTTGCGATTTCGCCAACGCCGATTTCAGCGCACTTCTTATAAAGGTCAGCAACGAAATCCTTGCCCGATGTGGGGGGAACGTCTCTGCCGTCCATAAAGCAATGAACGAAAACCTTTTCAAGACCTGCACGCTTTGCAAGTTCGAGAATGCCGTAAAGGTGAGTGTTGTGGCTGTGAACGCCGCCGTCTGAAAGAAGACCCATAAGGTGAAGTGCGGAGCCGTTCTTTTTGCAGTTTTCAACTGCGCCGAGAAGAGCTTCGTTCTCAAAGAAATCGCCGTCGGAAATTGACTTTGTGATTCTTGTGAGTTCCTGATAAACAACTCTGCCTGCACCGATGTTGGTGTGACCGACTTCACTGTTACCCATCTGACCGTCGGGCAGACCAACGTCCATACCCGAAGCGCCGATATATGTCATGGGGTTTTCTCTCATAATCTTATCAAGGTTGGGGGTCTTTGCGGAAGAAATTGCGTTGCCGTAATCGCTGTCATTTCTGCCGAAGCCGTCCATAATGCAAAGAAGAACGGGTTTTTTGCTCATTTTAATACATTCCTTTCAAATTCATTTTATCTTTACTGTAGGGAACACTCCCAAACGTTCCTTTGCGAAACACTCGGGACTATTCCCTACTCAAATGTCGGGCGGCCGCAAAGGACCGCCCTGACGATTGATTATCTTAAATTATTTCGAAGCTGCTTCAACGATAGCTGCAAACTTCTCTGCAACGAGTGATGCGCCGCCGATAAGACCGCCGTCAACGTCATACTGAGCAAGAAGGTCAGCTGCGTTAGCATCGTTCATTGAACCGCCGTACTGGATAACGAACTTGTCAGCAGCATCCTTGCTGTAAAGCTCTGCGATAAGAGCACGGATAACAGCGCAAACTTCGTTTGCCTGCTCGGGAGTTGCTGTGAGACCTGTGCCGATAGCCCAAACGGGTTCGTAAGCGATGATGATGTTTGCAAGTTCAGCCTCTGAAACGCCTGAAAGAGCAACTTTAGTCTGCTTTCTTACAACTTCAGCTGTGATGCCGAGCTGTCTTTCTTCAAGAACTTCACCAACGCAAAGGATAACCTTAAGACCTGCGTTGAGAGCTGCTCTTGTGCGGTCACGAACAGTTTCGTCTGTTTCGCCGAAATACTGTCTTCTCTCTGAGTGACCGATGATAACGTAGGGAACACCTGCTGCCTTGAGCATTTCAGCAGAAACTTCACCTGTGAATGCGCCGCTTACTGCCCAGTGGCAGTTTTCAGCACCGATTTTGATGTTTGAGCCTTCAGCAGCTTCCATAGCAGCGTAAAGGTCAATATAGGGAGCGCAGATAACAACGTCGCAATCAGCGTTTGCAACGAGGGGCTTCATCTGCTCGATGATAGCCTTTGTTTCTGCGGGAGTTTTGTTCATTTTCCAGTTGCCTGCGATAACAGGTCTGCGAAGTGATTTATCCATTAGAATTACGTCCTTTCATTTAATAATAGCAATCAGTTTCCCATTTCAACGGATTTTCGTCAATATACCGCCATATTTCATCATAGTCAGCCTGCCCACGGATTATATGGTCGTGGTAAAGCTTTTGCCAAACAGGAAACCCGATTCTTTTTGTAACATAACCTTTCATCTGATTGATTACGGTTGATAACGTAGGGGCGCCCATAGGGCGACCGCATCCGTCTGCATTTATCGTAATAATCAAATGAATATGGTTAGGCATAACAACGTATTTGTCAACAGAAATCATCGGATATATACGGCTTATATTTTTTATTGCTTCATCAACAATTTCACCGTAATGCGATAATTTGTTTTGCGGACGCCCGATGGGCGCCCCTACGTTGTTCCAAAATATCCGTTTTTTATCTTTGGTGCATACTGTTACAAAATATGAACCGACTGATGAATAATCATAGCCTTTCAAACGGATATTTTTTCGTTTAAATAATTCGTTTGTATTATCCATAATAAATATCAAACAAACTAAATTTCGTTAGTTAACAGAATTCCAAGTGAGGGAGAAAACCATAGTTTCCGATTTTGGATGAAATTTGTTTTTCGCACCGAAGGCCGCGTATGAAGATACGCAACTGAGGGAGAAAAGGAAATTTCGCCAAAATTTATTTATCGTTAACTGCCTCGATGCCGGGAAGAGCCTTACCCTCAAGGAATTCGAGTGATGCGCCGCCGCCTGTTGAGATGTGAGTCATCTTATCACCGAAGCCGAGAGTGTTAACTGCTGCTGCTGAGTCGCCGCCGCCGATGATTGTAACTGCATCTGTTTCAGCGAGAGCCTTTGCAACTGCGATTGTGCCCTTAGCAAGTGTGGGGTTTTCGAAAACGCCCATGGGGCCGTTCCAAACAACTGTCTTTGCGCTCTTAACTGCGTCTGCATAGAGTTCAGCAGTCTTGGGACCGATGTCAAGACCTTCTTTATCAGCAGGGATAGCATCTGCTGCATAAATTTCTGTTGCGATTTCTGCATCGATGGGGCTGGGGAAACCGTCAGCTGTTACAACGTCAACGGGAAGAAGGATCTTAACGCCCTTTTCTTCTGCCTTTGCAAGCATATCCTTGCAGTAATCAATCTTGCTTTCGTCAAGAAGTGAGTTACCAACGCCGTAGCCCTGAGCAGCAAGGAATGTGTAAGCCATACCGCCGCCGATGATGAGAGTGTCAGCCTTGTTGAGAAGGTTTTCGATAACGTTGAGCTTATCAGCAACCTTTGCACCGCCAAGGATTGTTACGAAGGGTCTTTCGGGAGCTTCAACAGCGTTGCCGAGATACTGAAGTTCTTTACCCATAAGGTAACCAACTGCTGCTTCTTCAACGAATGCTGTTACGCCAACTGTTGAGCAGTGAGCTCTGTGAGCTGCACCGAATGCATCGTTAACGTAGAGTTCGCAAAGGCTTGCGAGATCCTTTGAGAAAGCTTCGCCGTTCTTTGTTTCTTCTGCGCGGAAACGTGTGTTTTCAAGAAGAACAACGTCGCCGTCGTTCATAGCTGCAACTGCTGCCTTTGCGTTTTCGCCAACAACTGTGTCGTCAGCTGCAAAAACAACGTTCTTGCCGAGCTTTTCGCTGAGTCTTGCTGCAACGGGTGCAAGTGAGAACTTTGCTTCGGGGCCGTTCTTGGGCTTGCCGAGGTGGGAGCAGAGGATAACCTTTGCGCCGTCATTTATAAGCTTCTGAATTGTGGGAAGAGCTGCGTTGATTCTGTTTTCGTCTGTGATAACGCCTTCCTTGAGGGGCACGTTGAAGTCACAGCGAACAAGAACCTTCTTGCCCTTTGCGTTAATGTCGTCAACTGTTTTTTTGTTAAGTAAGCTCATTTCAAATCTTCCTTTCAGAATTAATATTATTTGTTGCATACTTTACCAACTATATATTTTATATTATTATGTCAATTTTTTCAAGCATTATTTATCGTTATTTTGCCGAATATATCAGCCTTTTTCCCGTCGGAATTGTTTCTATAACAAAATATTTGACTGTTATTCCGATATTTGGTATAATATCATATTATTGTTTGAGGAGAAAATAACAATGAGTATGTTTCAGATTGTTTTAACAAAACTGATTTCAACCCTGCTTGCGGTTGTTTTCATTCCCTTTTCTCTGCTCACGCACGGGCTTGATATGCTTGTTGCAGGCAAGCGCACCGACACGGCAAAAACAAACGTTGTGGGTCTGGGCGCAATCTTCCGCTCGCAGGGAATGACAACCGACGGCGAAACTTTTTATTTTTCGTCAAAAACAACTCTTATCCGCACAAAGCTTGATGCAACAACGGTTATCGATGCCGATTATTCGGCAATCCCCGATGAGCTCAAGGAGCTTGGCATAGCTCACGTCGGCGGCTTGAGTTATTATAACGGATATATCTATGCAGGTATGGAAGACAGCAAGGTCTGGGATTATCCCATCGTTGGTGTTTTCGATGCCGAAACCCTTGATTTTGTTGATTATTTCATTCTCGATGCAGAAACGGTAACAAGGGGTCTGCCCTGGGTTTGCGTTGACGGCGAAACAGGTTATCTCTATTGCACCGACCATTCAAAGCGGCCCACAAAACTGCTTGTTTATGACACCGCAAACGAAATGGAATTCGTCAAAGAAATTCCGCTTTCTTTCAGCGTGCCGTCAATTCAGGGCGCGGAATTCCATAACGGAATTCTCTATGCCGCAACCAACGATGAAACAAAGGCAATTTATAAAATCAACCCCGAAAACGGCGAGGTTGAAAAGCACCTTGACCGCAACCTGCTGGGCGGCGAAGGCGAAGGAATGACCTTCATTGAAAAAGACGGTGAAACCGTTCTTATCGCTATGGATATGGGAACGATTTTCATCAACGCATTTGTCAGAGAATACCCCGTTTAAGGAGAAATATCAATGAAAAACAATAAGATTATAGGAATCATCGCGCTGTTTGTTGTTGCGCTTGTGGCAATCGTCTGTGCGCTTGTTTATAAGTACGTTGACGGCAACAAAAAAGATAAGCCCACCGCACCCGTAACCGAAGAAGCAATGGCAGATATCACCGAGCCCGTTACGGAATATTTTGAAATCCCCTCGGCAACGCAGTCTGTTACCGAGCCTGCAAGCGAAGGCGAAACCGAATTGACCGAAGCAACCGCTCCGTCGGATTCCGTTACCGAAACCGCCACACAGCCCGTAACAAAACCCGTTACCAACTCGGATTTCAACAAGGTTTTCAAAATGCCCGTTGCTCCGCAATATATCGAGCCCGACGTTAACGTTGATTTTGACACGGCAAAAGTTCTTTCTTATAAATACGACCCCGACGGCGGTTATTTCTATACAGACGATAAGAATTGCTGGCAGCAGAATTTCGGCTTCAACGAGGGCTATGACAGTATGGCTCCCCTCGGAATGATGAACTATGACACCGTGAGAGTCAAGTTTGTTTATGACAATCAGGAATGGCTTATTCAGATGTGGAAGGGTCAGTACGGCTATGCTTTCGTCGGCGGTGAGGTCGGTCTTTATAACCGCAAGCTCGGTGCAAGCGGCACGCATTATAACTGCGCAAAGCAGGATGACTGGCTCAATATGGAGATGGCTTTCATCTGGGACAGAAACCACGACGGCAACTATCAGACAATCTTCACAAGAGATTATGAAGAATATTGGTGGTGCACAGGCTTTGTTCCCGGTCTTGAAACAGGCGCACCCCGTGACCAGTTCAGGCTTGTTACCCACATCACTTTTGAAAGCGAAGAAATGGCAAACGCTTTCTGCCAAGAGTTTGAAAAGCAGGGCTTCAGAAGAGTTTCAAAGCTCAACAACGGCGAGATTGACACCTTCGTTCAGGTCGGTGCAGACGTTGCCTTCGTCTGGCAGGATATCGTTCACAACTAAAAAGCAGGGCTTGCAGTTGGGCGACATTTCATAAGGAAGTTAAGGTTTTTATCGATTCTTTTCCGTTAATAGATTATAAAAAAATCCCGCAATACACAAAGTATTACGGGATTTTTGTTATTTCCTCTGAACGAAAAATAACCTGATAAAAACTGCT
>JAZQYY010000037.1:0-10481 GCA_045633805.1 Acutalibacteraceae bacterium | reverse complement strand
ATTAATCTTCAAGGGTTTTTTCTTCTTCTCGTTGTTTAATTTTCAAGGTGCGGTGCGCTGCTGTATTTCAGAGCGCTCCGATATATTACCAAATCCAAACCCGTTTGTCAACACCTTTTTTAAACTTTTTTATTCCTTCTTGTCAACCCCTCCGTGTGTTTAGTTTCATTCATTAACTCACAACGCAAATATATAATGTAATTAATATTAACTATGTCACAATTAAAAAATTTTTTAAAAACTATTGACAAATCGACAATCAGAGTGTAATATTATACCAGTTAGTTTCGACTAACTATTTTATATGCATACGAGTTAGTTGAAACTAACTTGGTTTGAGGTGATATAATGAAAACTCTCAGAGAAGCTAAAATTGGCAGCAAAGTAACCGTAGCAAAACTCCATGGGGAAGGTCCTTTAAAAAGGCGCATTCTTGACATGGGAATCACAAAAGGCGTTGAAATTTTTATTCGCAAAGTTGCTCCCCTCGGCGACCCGCTTGAAGTTACAGTCAGAGGTTATGAACTTTCGTTGAGAAAATCAGACGCTGAAATGATTGAGATTGATTAATAAACGAAAGCGGTTATACCGCTTTTTTCGGGCAACCGAGTTAGCGCCCACTAACCCAGAAAGAGAGGAACACATATGAAAATCAAAATTGCTCTTGCGGGCAATCCCAACTGCGGTAAGACGCTGTTATTTAACGTATTAACAGGTTCAAACCAGTACGTAGGCAACTGGCCCGGCGTTACAGTTGAGAAAAAAGAAGGTAAACTTAAAGGTGAAAACGACGTTGTGCTTCAGGACTTACCCGGCATATATTCACTTTCACCCTATTCACCTGAAGAAGTTGTTACAAGAAATTACCTTGTTAACGAACATCCCGATGCAATTCTTAACATTATTGACGGCACAAACATTGAACGCAATCTTTACCTGACCACGCAGCTTATCGACCTTGGTCACCCTGTTGTTGTTGCTATCAATATGATGGACCTTGTTCGCAAGAACGGTGACAAGATTGACACCGAAATGCTCAGCAAAATCCTCAAGTGTGAGGTTGTTGAAATCAGCGCACTTAAAGGCGAAGGCTGCATTGAGGCTGCAAAAAGAGCCGTTGAGCATGCACGCAACCACACTCACGCAGATATGCCGCACGTTTTTGACGGCAGTGTTGAACATGCGCTTGCTCACATTGAAGAATCAATTGAAGGTCTGGTTGCAAGCAACTATCTTCGCTGGTATGCCATCAAGGTTTTTGAACGTGATGAAATGGTTCTTAAAGAGCTGAATCTTGACAAAGATTTGCTTGAACATATTGAAAAGCACATATCGGACTGCGAAAAAGAGCTTGACGACGATGCAGAAAGCATCATAGCTGACCAGAGATATACATACATCGGCAAAGCTGTTGACAAGGCAGTTAAAAAGAAGAGAGCAAAAAACAGCATGTCGCTTTCTGACAAAATTGACAGAATCATCACTCACAGAATTCTTGCCCTGCCCATATTTGCAGGCATTATGTTCCTGATGTATGCAATCGCAATGGGCGGTCTGCCTATCTCAATCGGCACAATGGGTACAGACTGGGCAAACGACGTTCTTTTTGGCGAATGGGTACCCAATTTGTTCGATAAGCTTCTTACTGCGCTTAACGTCAGCGGCTGGCTTTATGACCTTATAATAAACGGTATTCTCGCAGGTGTTGGCGCAGTTCTCGGATTTGTTCCTCAGATTCTTGTTATTTGCTTCCTGCTCGCTATTCTTGAAGACGTTGGTTACATGTCAAGAGTTGCGTTCATTATGGACAGAATTCTTCGCAAATTCGGTCTTTCAGGCAAGAGCATCATACCGATGCTTGTTGCTACAGGCTGCGGTGTTCCCGGTATTCTTGCTTCAAGAACCATTGAACAGGAACGAGACCGCAAAATCACAGTTATGACCACAGGATTTATCCCCTGCGGCGCAAAGATGCCGATTATCGGTCTTTTTGCAGGCGCTGTTTTCGGCAACTCACCTCTTGTTGCTACGTCAGCATTTTTCATCGGTGTTGCTGCCGTTGTTGTTTCAGGCGTAATTCTTAAAAAGTTCAAGTCACTTGCAGGCAAACCCGCTCCTTTTGTTATGGAGCTACCCACATATCACCTGCCCTCACCCAGAAACGTTTTCCGTTCAACTCTCGAAAGAGGTTGGGACTTTGTTAAACGAGCATTCACGATTATTCTTCTTAGCTCAATTGTTCTCTGGTTCCTTCAGAGCTATGGCTTCACAAACGGCGTTTTCGGCGCTGTTGAAGACAACAACGCTTCTCTTCTTGCTTTCGTAGGCAAGGCACTTGCCTGGATTTTCTATCCCCTTGGCTGGATGGGCGATATGGCTTGGAAAGCAACCGTTGCAACCGTTACGGGTCTCATTGCAAAAGAAGAGGTTGTTATGACTTTCGGTACGCTCTATAACTTCGGCGGTGAGCTGAGCGAAGCAGGCGACGAAATCTGGAAATACGTTGCACAGGATTTCGGTCCCATCAGAGCATACAGCTTTATGATTTTCAATCTTCTCTGCGCCCCCTGCTTTGCCGCTATGGGTGCAATCAAGCGTGAAATGGGCAACGCAAAATGGACAGCTGCTTCAATAGGATATATGTGCGCATTTGCATACGTTGTTTCGATGATAGTTTATCAGCTCGGCGGTCTTATCACAGGCGAAGCTACTTTCGGCGTTTTCACAATTGTTGCCGTTCTCGCTCTTGCAGGTCTTCTTTTCCTCTTTTTCAGAAAAGGTTACCAGCCTGAAGACAGCAAAACACTTGCAGCAAAATCAAGACGCAAATAATTAAACCACAAGGAGAAAAATATGGGAGATATTATTGTTATATCGGTTTTAGTTATAATAATCGGTCTGATACTTTTTTCAGCTTGGCGCAACCGCAAAAAAGGCGGTCATTGCGGCGGATGCTCAAAATGCAGCAAAGCAAGCTCCTGCTGCAGCTCCGAATGTAACTGTTCAAAATAAACACTCATCTTTTCCTCTATAATATAAGTTCAAGAAACCCGACAGCCTGTTGATTCAAGCTGTCGGGTTATCTTTTACATCCATTCTGTTTTATCGCCCTCAAGGGTGTGAAGATGTGTTATATCATTCATAAGTGCAAGCTTATCAAGCTTATCTTTTCTGAAATTGATTTTAGTAACAGACGTATTATAAATGCAGAATCTTAAGTTTTCAATTCCCGTTGCGGCTCTGATTAAATACTGAATATATTCACCGTGTGAAACAACCGCAACCGCACCGCTCGGATGTTTTTCAAATATACGGGCAATAAAATCTTCAGCTCTTGCCTTGCAATATTCTTCAGTTTCATCGCGGATTTCAAAACCATTATCTGTTTGTGCAACGTCTTTTTCGATGAGCGCAGGGTCAACCTGAACAGGCAAACCTGTTTGAATCGAAATAGGTTGAGCAGTTGCGAGCGCACGGTCAAGAGGGCTGCAATAAAGCGCATCCAGACGAACTTTTGACATACGCATACCCACAAGAGCCGCCTGAACTTCACCGTGTTTTGTCAGATGAGGGTTGGCTTTATCAAAATCCTCCTCGCTTTTTACATTACCCATACTTTCTGCGTGGCGGATAAAATAAATTGAAAAATATACGTCATCGTTTCTCATAGCTTAACCTCATATACAATATAAATTCAGATCCCAGCAAGGGATATACGGATGACGGCGCAGATGAAACTCATAATCCGGATTCATTGATTTTATTAAAAGCGGAAGTTCAAAAATATCGGTAAACTTATGATAAAGAGCGATATTCAGCTTCGGCTTTTTATCTGCAAGTGTTTTCTCTGCTCCGAGAAGGGCATCTTTTTCTGCACCCTCAACATCCATTTTTATATATGTTATATCTTTGCCACTGCAAAGTTCATCAACGGTAACGGTTTCAATCTCTGTGCCGCTTGCAGAAATTGAGGACTGTCTGCCTGCGGCTGAATTGAACGAAGCTGTACCGCTGAAAGAAAAAATTGCTTTTTGCATCGCAATAACATTGGGCATACCATCGATATGCTCACAGAGTTTTTTAAAAGTGCGTCTGTCAGGCTCGAGAGCGGTTATGCTTGCATATTTGCCACCCGAATAATACAAAAGCTCATCAACGGTGTCACCCCTGTAAGCGCCCAGATCAAGATAATGTTCTGCAGACGAAATCTTGAGAATGTTTTCAAAAACCTCGGGCTTTTCGCTTGTGATATTCATAAGTTCTCGAAGTTCACCGCCTAGCATAAACTTAACACAACCTGCAAAAATCTCTTTGGATTTAGCATCGAAAAGATTATATGCTGCCTCAAGCTTGTCTTTATATTTATCAACAAACGCCTCATTGAAAAGCTCATCACAGAAAACAGGCACGCAAGGCACAAGAACTGTGTATCTTTCGGATAATGAAAGTATATGATTCATAACCTCGGGAATACAGCTTGCAAACGAAACGGCAATAATAAAATCGCCTTCAAATTCAGAAAGCTTCTTAACTGTAAAACCTCTGAAATGCTGACCTCGCACAAAATTATCACTTGCAGTAACCCCGAGAATCGGCACGCCAAGACGGTTGAATTCATCAATCACCTTATCCGCACCGTTACCCATACCGTAGATTAGCACGCTTTTGCCGCTGTTTTTGATTTTCTGCCAAGAAGAAACAGGATATTCAAGCATATTTTCACCTGATAAAAGCCGTCTGCCGCAATGGCAAACGGCTGAATTTTATTCATTATTTTCGCTGTCAAAATAAGTACGTATAACTCTGGGCATAAGGGTACAAATCATTTCATAGTTGAAGCTGCCTGCAAGCGCACCAAGTTCCTCTGCCGAAAGGAATTCATCACCGTCTTTGCCCATAATAACAACGTAGTCACCAACGTCAGCACCGTCAATACCTGTGATATCAATCATTATCTGGTCCATACAAACTCTGCCTATAACAGGTGCACGCTTACCTCTGATAAGTACGATACCTTTATTTGAAAGTGCTCTCTGATAGCCGTCCGCATATCCGATGCAAACTGTTGCAACCTTGCGTTTTGACGGCGCAACATAGGTGTGACCGTAACCAACGGGTGTGCCTTCATCAATTTCTTTTATATGGATAATATGGCTCATAACCTCCATTGCAGGTTCAAGAGAAAGAGTGTCTTTGCTCACTTCATCCGAAGGATAAAGACCGTAAAGCGAAATGCCGAGACGTACCATATCATAATGGTCATTAAGATCAATGACTCCCGCACTGTTACAGATATGTTTAATCGGGATTTCAACTCCGATTTTTTCAAGCATACCGATAAATTTATCAAACCTGTCTTTTTGGTTTGCTGCAGACGATTTGTCAGCACAATCAGCACAGGCATAATGGCTGAAAAGACCTTCAATAAAAATATTTTCAAGTTCACTTATTTCTTTGATAACCTGTACGCTTTCGGCACAGTCTTTAAAGCCGACTCTGCTCATACCTGTGTCAACCGCTACATGAATCAACGCGGTTTTTCCAAGCTTTGTTGCAGTCTCAGAAATAGCTTTTGCATCGGCTAACGAGTAAACGGTTGCGGTTATGCCAAGTTCAATCATCTGTTCATACTGATAAGGGCTTGTATATGAAAGAATGAGAATAGGTGTTTTGATACCGTTGTTTCTCAATTCAACCGCTTCCGCTATATCGGCAACAGCAAAATAATCCGCCCTGCCTTCAAGCGTTTTTGCAACAGCAACAGAGCCGTGACCGTAGCCATCAGCTTTGACAACCGCCATCGTTTTTGTTTCAGGCGCAAGTATCTTTTTCAATTCATCAAAATTATTGCGTATGCAGGCAAGATTAACCCTTGCATAACTGCGGTAATAATGAAGTTTATCAATGTTTTTATCCATAAAAACCAACCTTTTCGGTTTATTGAATCAGCGAATCAACGCCGTTACACCGTTATAAATATTGAGAATAACCAAAAGCACCATAACGGTGACAAAAACTTTTCTTATCAGCTTCTCATCAAATTTTCTGTTTAATGAAGAACCGATAAAGCCGCCGATAACTGCGGCAGGCAGAATAAAAATCAATGTTTTCCATTGATACATATAAGGTTCGATGCCTGCGGTTGCAAATATCGTTATCAGTTTTGAAAGCTGTGAGAAAAATATAATTGCAATCGAATAAACGGCAGACTCCTTAACGCTCATTGAGAAAAACAACGCAAGCACGGCAACGTTAATCGGACCGCCGCCGATGCCGAGAAACGAAGCAAAGAAACCAAGAACAAGACCAACCAAAAGGATTGCAAGCTTGTTTTTGATATCAAATGAAAAACTGCTTTTGCTCACATATATGCTGACTGCAGTTAATAAAGCCGCCAGCACAAAAGCCTGAATGCAACGGATAGTCTGCTGAGCAATGAGCGTGCCGATATAATCCATAACGGCAGAACCGAGCCAACCACCCGCAATTGAGCCCGCAGCAATAAATAATATGATAGCAATATCAAATTTTTTCTTTTGTTTTATGCATTTACCTGTTGAAACAACCGACATAGTAAAAACAGCCGCCGCAGAAAGAAAGTCAACCTGCATTCGCGGTTCCTGACCAATGAAATCCAGCACTGGCTTAATAATCACACCGCCGCCCAGACCGACAAAAGCTCCAAGTGTTGTTGCAACAAGAATAACTGCAGAATAGATTGCCGTGAGCATACAAAACAACTCCGTAATCAGCAATTCTTGCCGAATTTATAAATACTCTGTGATTCTATATCAAACGTGGGGATAACAACGGGCGGCAGACCTGCGTTAACCGTAAGAGAAGAAATCATTGTTCTTGCATAAGGGAAGATTTCTTTGAAAGTTTCAACGTGAAGAACTTCTTTTTTAACGTCAGGCTTATAGCTGAAAATGCCGCACATAACTGCCTTGATACGGAATTTATCTTTATTGTTTTTGTCAAAAACCTCAACGGTAAATTCACCCATACAGAGGTTATTGTTATTATATTTTACGTTATAGGTATATTTGTTTTCAAACTCAATTCTTGTGCCGTTATCGTGCTTGTTGACAAACTCGATTTCGGTTGCTCTGAAGCTCTTAAATGAAACGTTGCTCATTTGATTACCTCCGCTTTTGCGATAACAATTGGAGTGACAGGCTCTGAAATCGCATCATCATATCCAAGAACTCTGTCAACCTCAAGGAAGCTGTCAACAACCTCCATACCCTCGGTTACAATACCGAAAGCGGCATATGCACCGTCAAGGCTGTAGGAGCAGTCGTCATAGCAAATGAAGAACTGTGATGAAGCCGAATCATAAACACCCGTGCGAGCCATGGAAATAACGCCTCGCTGGTGAGAAATTGTGTTTTTGATATGACCGTTAATATAAAATTCGCCGTAAATTTCTTCAGCTTTATCTTCTCTGCCTGAACGTGTGGGGTCACCGCCCTGTGCCATAAAGCCGGGAAGAACTCTGTGGAATGTCAGACCGTTATAATAGCCTTCATTAACAAGCTTAAGGAAGTTTTCGCAAGTAATGGGGGCATATTCGGGATAAAGGTCAACAATAAAATAAGCACCGTTTTCCATTGTGAATTTAACTCTGTCGCGGTCAGCGTTTTCGTCAATAACAACCTCTTCACGCTCATAACCCTCGGGTACGAAGAACTCTGTTATCTCAAGCTTTTCGGGCACAGCAGGCTTTGTGGGTGTGGGCAGAGTCGACTGCTCTGTTGCGGCAAAGCCCGAATCAATTTCGTTTTGCAATGAAGGAACTGTTTCTTTATCAGTCACATCGCCGTTATCTGCACAACCTGCAAAAACAAACATAAAAGCTAAAATCAAAGCAATAATTTTTAAAAATCTTCTCATAAACAAATACCTCAAGCAAAGCATTCGGCAAACTTGATGTTGCCGCTGATGCAGAATTTATTTTTAGCATTCTCGGGAAGCAAGAAATAATCACCTTTTGCGATTTCTCTGTCATATCCCTCGCCTGTTATTTTACCCTCACCATCAAGAACAACGTAAATTGCCGCACCTCTTACAAGGCTGAAGCAACCGCCCTCAAGAGTAACCATTCTGACAGAAAAGCTTGTTGTGATGCTCTCATCAATCATCGATTCATAAAGAACACCGTTATCATTGCAGATAACCTTGGGTTCAAGCGGAGCAGGATATTTTTTATCCATCTCAAAGCATTCAAGAGCGTTTTCTCTTGAAAGACCAAGATACATTTCTCTGTCTGAGAGCTTGTATTCTCCGCACCAGCGCTCGGGCTGAATTGTGAAATCAGTAGGCTCCTGAACCTCAAGAAGAAGGCAACCGTAGCCGATTGCGTGAACCATTTTGGCAGGAATATAAATTACGTCGCCTGCTTTAACGTCGATTGAGCAAAGAAGCTTTTCCATTGCGTCACCGCCGTTTTCACTTGCTTCAATAGCTGCAACAAAATCGTTCATTGTTGTGCCGTCTTTGAAACCGAAGAAAATCTTTGCACCCGGACGGGTAGCAAGAATAATCCAGCTTTCTTCCTTGCCGTATTTTGAGTTGAAATACTTTTCCGAAAAAGCCTTGTCAGGATGAGCCTGAACTGGCAGACGAATTGCACTGTCGAGAATCTTGGTAAGTATACCGATATCGTCACGGTCACCGAGAAGCTCTTTTTTATATTTATCAACCGCTTCGTTAAGATATAAATCCGTTCCCTTTATTTTGGAAACTCCTTCATATTCATCGGTGCTGCCTTCGTTAAGTGCACGCACGCTTGACGCCACCCATTCTTCGGGGTAAAAACCGTCAGTTGAATCATCGCCAAAGAAATCGGCAAAAAGCTTGCCGCCTGTATAAACTCTGAAAACTCTGTTTTTCTCAAAGAAAACTGGATAATTATAAAACATTCAAATCAATCCTTATATTTGATTTTTGTGCAGGCTTCATCAATGCAATCGCAAACACCGCTTGCAACAAGAGCCGCAAAAGCGGCACCGCAAGCCGCTTCTTCTTCATAGAGAGGAATCTTGATTTCACAACCGAATTTCTCTGCAACAATTCTGCGAAGAACGGCATTTTTGCGCATACCGTTACCCGAGCAAACAAGGCCGTTTGCTTTTTTATCAGCGGCAGCATACATATCAAAAAGCTCGCTTGCCATGCCATCAAGAGTTGCAAAAGCAAAATCAGCAGGTGTGAAATTATTTTCTGATATTTCGCTGTATGAGCCTCTCAAATCGGGGTTGTTTCTTGTGCCGCAGAAACGGCAATCACCCTTGATTTCGGTGCTTGTTTTATTTTCAAGCATTTTATTAAGAATGGGATAGAACGAATCAATCTCTGCGCCTGCCGCATTTGCAATCTCTCTGCAGAATTTTTCAAACATAGCATAAGCTCTGCCGCCGCAAAGAGAACAACCAGCCGCAAGATAACGATTACCGTCAAAGGGTCTTGTTTCAACCGACTCAGCGGTAACGGGTGAATCTGAAAGCCAAGAAATCTGTGCACCCGTGCCAACGTTAAGAAGTGCATTGCCCGAATCGCTGACAGATCCTATGAAACTTGACTGATTATCACCGAGTGCGACGCAAACGGGTACACCGTTATAATAACCGCAACATTTGAATTCTGCGGTAACCTCAGGCAATCTCGGATTGTCAACCATAAAGCAATTTTCAACAATGTCAAAACAGCCAAGGCTTGCCGCATTTGTTATATGGCAAACAGGTTTTTTATTGCCGCAAAGCTTCATAACCGCATAGTCAGCTATGGTGCAAAGATAAGCTGCGTTATCGGGAACAAGGTTGTTATCAGCATTATAAAAATCTGTTGCAAGACCGTATCCTGCAAAGCAACCAAGTGTTTGCGCATAGCTTTTGCCGTCTTTAAATTCAGCATTTGCTCTTGCATCCTGCCAAGTGTAAAGAGGGCTTACGGCATCACCTTTTGAATCGGTATAAACTATGCCGTGCATCTGACCCGAGAAACCGATTGCATCTGCTTCGGAAGCGTTGAGCGAATCAAGAATTGAATTAACGGTATTCATTATAACGTTTGTATCCTGAATACGCTCATATTCTTTTTCGCTTTTGATAAAAGACTCATTAGGCAGAGAAACAGATTTGATAATTTCTCCGCTGTCTGAATCGGCACAAACACCGCAAATACCGGTTGTGCCGATATCAATACCAATAATTTTCACAAAGAATCCTCCCCTGTCGCATTAACAAAAAGTTGTTGACTGCGGGTCAAGACGAGTAATAATATCCTGCTGAATTGCAGGTGAAAGGTCAAGGAAATTAACGAAAGTTCCGTGAATTCTCATAATATACACACCGCTGGGTGCATACTTTTTGGGGTCTGCAAGCACCTTGCGAAGAATTTCGGCGGTTGTAACGTTAACGTAAAGATAGAAGGGTGAAACACCGTTGTTCATAGGATTGAAGAACAAGGGATTAATAACC
>JAZQYY010000036.1:0-71568 GCA_045633805.1 Acutalibacteraceae bacterium | reverse complement strand
GAAAACAGCTACACAAGCCAGATGGTTCGTACAATCAAGTACTTCGCAGAGCTTGCATAATTTAAGCTGAATTATTTTAAGGGTCGGCGTAAAAACCGACCCTTTTATTCATTATTCAATAAATAGGTGTCACTATGGGATTAAAGCGTCTTGACAAGTTAATAGCGCTCAACTGCAACGTTTCACGCAAGGATGCACGCAAGCTGATAAAAGATTCCGCCGTTACCGTTAACGGGCGGCTTTGTCTGCGTGCCGAAGAATTGATTGACGTTGAGGCTGACGACGTTTCTGTAAAGGGATTTAACTTTACAATCAAGGAGCATATTTATATTATGCTCAACAAACCCAAGGGAGTTGTGAGCGCAACCCGTGACCCTGCAAAGAAAACGGTTATCGATATTATCCCCGACAACCTCAAAAGAAAATCGCTTTTCCCCTGCGGCAGACTTGACCGTGACACAACGGGTCTGCTGATTATCACCGATGACGGCGCATATGCTCACCGCATAATGAGCCCCGCTCATCACGTTTATAAAACATATGAAGCGGTGCTTTCTTATCCGCTTTATGATGAAGATATCGCAAAATTAGAGGCAGGAATCACTCTTGATGACGGCACGGAATGCCTGCCCGCAAAGGTTGAAGCCTTTGTAACTGCCGAGGGTCTGCCTGCAGGCAGAATACGCATAAGAGAAGGCAAATATCATCAGGTTAAAAGAATGTTTGCCGCCGTCGGCAACCACGTTGAACAGCTTCGCAGAATTCAGATTGGCACGCTCCATCTTGACCCCAATCTGCCCGAAGGCGAAAGCAGAGAATTGACCGACGAAGAAACACAGCTTGTATTTATCGACGAATAATATCACGGCAGGGCAACCTGCCGTTTTTTTGTTTATAATCATCTTTTTCCTTTGATACGCATAGATTTTTAATTATCGATATCTGTGTGAAAGGGAAATTATATGTTCATTGTTCTGCGGCTGATTGAGCCTGAAAAAAGTTATTTCAAAAGAAAAAAACAACTCAAAGCCATAGCCCGTTCGCCTGCCGAAATATGCAGAGAATCGGGCTCTTTGCCGTTTTGCACACTCGACGTTATCAACGGCAAGCACGGCATAATAAATCAGAATTTTGAAGCCCGTTGCGGCAGATATGCTTCACGAATCGTTGCCCCCAGAAGCATCGCTCTGCCCGATGATTGCAACCTTCAGCGCTTCACCCCGTCAACGATTATTTCCAACCTTGTTTTCAACACCGCAAAAGCCGTTGTTGCTTCAGCCTCACCTGCCCCCGAAAGCTTCGTGCTCACGGTAACAGACCGCTGTGCTCTTTCGGTTTTGAGAGTGTGCGAGCTTCTGCCGTTTTGTTCAACGGTAAGAGTTATCACTTCCCGACCCGAAAAATATGCCTCCGCCTGTGAAAAAGCTCTCAACGATTTCGGTGCAACGCTGATTCTGCGTTCCGCCTATGAACCAACGCAAAAGCCCGATATCGTTATCTGTTGCGACGGTGTTGTCAGCACTTTGATGAATGCCGCCGCCGTTTTTGCATATAAACGCCGCACCTGCGGCAAAATACGGTTTTGCGGCAACGGAATCACCCTCACGGAGCGGCACCGTGAGTTTTTGCCCGAGGGCATCGAGCCGCTTGATTTTGCAGGTGCACTCACAGAGCTTTGTGCCTGCACGGAATATGCCGATGCTTGCTTTGCCAATCTTGAAATCAGCTGCTCAGCCTGTGAAAAACGCTCACCCGAAGCCTGCATCCTTTGCCACATTTCAAACAAACAACGGCTTTAATGTTCATAAAGTATTGACATTATTATTAATATTATATATAATATAGCAGTTAATAATTTATTTTATTTAATAATAAATTTAAAGGAGATATATCAAAATGGAAAAACAGACCATCTATACCCGTGAGGATTATGAAAAATTAAGCGCGGAACTTAACAGACTTAAAACCGAAGGCAGAGACGATATTGCCGAAAAAATCAAAGAAGCACGTTCACACGGTGACCTTTCAGAAAACGCTGAATACGATGAGGCGATGAACGAACAGGCTAAAATGGAAGCCGAAATTGCCAAACTCGAAGCTGACCTTCGCAACGCAAAAATCCTTGACGAAGAAGAACTCACAACAGAAGTTGTTCACATCGGCGCAAAGGTTAAGCTCCTTGATATGGAATACAACGAAGAAGTTGAATATAAAATCCTCGGCAAGAGCGACCTTGATAACAACATCATCTCCGACCTCTCACCCGTTGGCTCGGCTGTTATGAACAAAAAGGTTGGCGATATTGCAGAGGTTCATACCCCCTCAGGCAAAATCATCAAGATGCAGATTCTTGCAATTTCAAAATAAAAAGCTTCAGCGATAGGGTCACCTGTCGCTTTCGCATTAATCAGAAAGGACTGAAAAACCATGGCAGAAGAAAAGATTGTTACCGCCGCTCCCGAGGTTGAGGAGCAGGAACAGGATATAAACGAGCTCAAGAAAATCAGAATTGAAAAGCTTGAAGCTCTTCAGGCTGCAGGCAAGGACCCCTTTGAAATCACCCTTGCAGAGCAGAGCATTCACAATGCAGAAATCGTTGAGAGATTCGAAGAACTCGAAAATCAGGACGTTTCAATCTGCGGCAGAATGATGAGCCGCAGAGATATGGGTAAGGCAAACTTCATTGACGTTCGCGACCTCACGGGCAGAATGCAGGTTTACGTTAAGATTGACGAAATCGGCGAGGAAACTTTTGCTGAATTCAAAAAGTGGGATATCGGCGATATCGTTGAAGTCAAGGGCTTTGTTTTCAGAACAAGAAGAGGCGAAATCTCCGTTCACGCAAAGGGTATCCGCCTTCTCTCAAAGTCACTTCTTCCCCTGCCCGAAAAATTCCACGGTCTGACAAACACAGACACCCGCTACCGCAGACGTTATCTTGACCTCATTATGAACCCCGAGGTTAAAGATACCTTCGTTAAGCGTTCACTCATTCTCAGAGAAATCAGAAACTATCTTGATTCACAGGGCTTCCTTGAGGTTGAAACACCCATGCTTGTTGCAAACGCAGGCGGTGCAGCCGCAAGACCCTTCCTCACTCACCACAACGCACTCAACGAGGATTTCAAGCTCCGCATTTCTCTTGAGCTTTATCTTAAGCGCCTTATCGTTGGCGGTATGGAAAAGGTTTATGAAATCGGCAGAGTTTTCAGAAACGAAGGTTGCGACACCCGTCATAACCCCGAGTTCACCCTTATGGAGCTTTATCAGGCTTACACCGATTATAACGGAATGATGGAGCTCACAGAAAACCTCTACAGACACGTTGCACAGGCTGTTCTCGGCACAACAAAGATTTCTTATAACGGCGTTGAGATGGATCTCGGCAAGCCCTTTGAGAAAATCACAATGGTTGATGCCGTCAAGAAATATGCAAACGTTGACTGGAACGAGGTTGCAACTCTTGAAGATGCAAGAGCACTTGCAGACAAGCACCATATCGAATATGAGAAGAGACACGGCAAGGGCGATATTCTTGCTCTCTTCTTTGAAGAATATGCTGAAGAGCATCTCATTCAGCCCACGTTCGTTATCGACCATCCCATTGAGATTTCTCCCCTCACAAAGAAAAAGCCCGAAGATCCCAACTACGTTGAGCGCTTCGAATTCTTTATGAACGGCTGGGAAATGGCAAACGCTTATTCGGAGCTTAACGACCCCATCGACCAGAAGGAACGCTTCAAGGCTCAGGAAGCTCTTCTTGCACAGGGCGATGAAGAAGCAAACACAACAGACGATGACTTCCTTATGGCTCTTGAATACGGTATGCCCCCCACAGGCGGTATCGGCTTCGGCATTGACAGAATGTGTATGCTTCTCACAGACTCATCAGCTATCAGAGACGTTCTTCTCTTCCCCACAATGAAGAGCCTCGACTGATATGAAAATTTCTGTTGCATTGGCCGCCTATAAAGGCGAAAAATATATCGCCGAGCAGATTGATTCCATCCTCATTCAGCTTGGCGAAAACGATGAGCTGATTGTTTCAGACGATTATCCGCAGGGCAAAACCCGCGCAATCGTTGAAGGCTATGCAGCAAAAGACGCAAGGGTTAAATACCTTGAAGGCGAAGGCAAGGGCGTTATCAGAAATTTTGAAAATGCCCTTAAAGCCTGCGGCGGCGATATTATCTTCCTGTGCGACCAGGACGACGTATGGCTGCCCGATAAGGTTGAAACGGTTATGGCTGAATTCGCAAACGGTGCGCAGCTTGTTTTGCACGACGCATCAATAACCGACGGTGCCCTCAACGTAACAAACCCCTCGTGCTTTTCCGTTCACGGTGCAAACGCATCAATGTGCAAAAACCTGCTCAAAAACACCTTTGTCGGTTGCTGTATGGCATTCACAAAGGAGCTTCTGAGCGAAACTCTGCCTTTCCCCGAAGGCATTGCAATGCACGATTGGTGGATTGCCCTTGTTGCTCTCAAAAGAAAACGCAAAACCGTTCTTGTCAATAAGCCGCTCATTCTTTGGCGCAGACACGGTGAAAACGTTACGGGCAACAAAACAACCGCTGTTCAGAAAATCACCTGGCGTCTTAAAATGTTATCAGCTCTGGCGAAGATTTAATTCTTTGCTGCAGGCTATTTCCAAAATGTGCCTTGGAAAGGAAAAATCAAATGAACAAAAAAATAACCGGCTGCATTGTGACTTATAACAATATGTCCACCATCGACAATGCCGTAAGCTCACTTCTTGAATGCACTGCCGCGGATTTCCGCCTTTTTATCGTTGATAACGGTTCAACAGACGGAACTCCTGAACATATAGAAAAAACTTATCCTCAGGTAACGGTTATCCGAAGCGGCGGAAACATCGGCTTCGGCGCGGGCCACAACCTGATTGCGGATAAGCTTGATTCGGATTATCACGTTATCATCAACCCCGATATTTCGGTTAAGGACGACGTTATCTCGGCTCTTGCCGCTTATCTTGATGAAAACACCGATATCGGTCTTGTTTCTCCGCAGATTAAATTCCCCGACGGCAGAATTCAGATTCTCGGCAAAAGAACGCCTTGCCTGCGTTATCTTTTTGCAAGCCACTTCAGAAAGGGCGATGAGCCCGATGCTGTGCTCAGAGAATACGCAATGCTTGACGAGGATTATTCCAAGCCCTTTGCAATTGAAAACGCTTCGGGCTGCTTTATGTTCATCCGCACAGAGATTTTCAAAAAGCTCGGCGGTTTTGACAAACGCTATTTTATGTATTTTGAAGACTGCGACCTCTCGCGCGAAGTGAACCGCATCAGCAGCGTTGTTCACCATCCGGGCATAACAGTCTATCACGAATGGGGCAGGGGCTCAAAAAGAAACTATAAGCTCAAGCTTATCCACGCAACATCAATGGTTAAATTCTTCACAAAGTGGTGTTTTAAAAAATAAGCTTTGGCAGAAACGGAAGATGGTTATGAAATACTTAAAAAATTTCCATAAATACAGATATCTGCTTTATGAAATCGTTCGCAAGAATATCAAGCTGCAATACCGCAATTCTGTTCTGGGCGTTTTCTGGACATTCCTCCAGCCGCTTCTCACAACTCTTGTTCTGGTTGCGGTTTTCGGCGGCATTTTCGGCGCAAACAGGAATTACACCACCTGCTACCCGATTTATCTTCTCTGCGGCCGCTTGATTTATGAATTCTTCACGCAGGCAACAAAAAGAGCAATGCGTTCAATAACAAACAGCGCTTCGGTCATCAAAAAGGTTTACGTGCCGAAATATATCTATCCCCTTTCAAACGTTATCGCAAATTTCGTTACCTTTGTTATTTCTCTGCTTGTTCTTGTTTGCTTCATCGTTTATTTCTTTTTCTTCACAAATCAGCAGCCGAATATCACGGGCTATGTTTTCCTTGCCCCGATTCCGATTCTTATTCTGCTCATCCTTGCAATCGGCATTGGTATGATTCTTGCAACTCTTTCAGTTTTCTTCAAAGATATCGAATACGTTTATGAAGTTTTCTGCATGATTCTTTTCTATATGACACCCATCTTCTACCATGCCGACCAGCTTAAGCTTTCAAGCGGCTTCATCGGTCTTTGCCTTAAGGCAAATCCGCTCTATTCAATAACAGAGATGTTCCGCTGTGCCGTGCTTTACGGCAGAATGTTCACAATGAGCCACCTTATCTATTCTCTTGCATTCAGCCTCGGCATGCTTGCAATCGGCTTCTTTGTGTTCTATAAGAAACAGGATAAATTCATTCTTCATATTTAAAGAAAGGAGATTCTTATGGGCAAACCCGCAATTGTTGTTGATAACGTCAGCATCCTTTTCAATATGAACAAAGAAAAGGTTGATAATTTAAAAGAATATCTGATAAAGTTAGTCACCCGCAAGCTCCATTATAATGAATTCTGGGCGCTCAAGGATATTTCCTTTACCATCGAACAGGGTGAGCGCTGGGGTGTTCTGGGCTTTAACGGTGCAGGCAAATCAACCCTGCTCAAAACAATCGCAGGCGTCATCAAGCCCACAAAGGGCAGCGTTGAATCACACGGTATCATCGCCCCGATGCTTGAGCTTGGCGCAGGCTTTGATATGAACTATTCAGGCAGAGAAAATATCTTTCTCTATGGCGCAACGATGGGCTATTCAAGAAAGTTCATTCAGTCCAAATATGACCAGATCGTTGAATTCTCCGAGCTCGGCGAATTTATTGATTCACCCGTCAAAAACTATTCATCGGGTATGAGAGCAAGGCTCGGCTTCGCAATTGCAACCGCCGTTGAGCCGCAGATTCTTATTCTTGACGAAGTTCTTTCAGTCGGCGATGCAAAGTTCAGAATGAAGAGCGAAGCCAAAATCCGCTCAATGTTCGATAAGGGCATAACAGTTCTTTTTGTTTCGCATAACACAAATCAGGTTCTCAACATCTGCAACAAAGCAATGATTCTTGACCACGGCAAAATCATTGCCAAGGGCGATGCCGCCGAGGTTTGTGCATTATATAACGAAATGGTTAATTCAAAAAAATAAACCGAAAGGATGATTTAATATGGTTTTTGCAGCAGTTTTTGCAGGCGGCATCGGTAGCCGAATGGGCAATTCCGATACCCCGAAACAGTATCTTGAGCTTGGCACCAAGCCCGTTATTATCCACACTGTTGAAAAGTTTTTCATCAATGACCGTATTGATGAAATCCTTGTGCTTTGCCCCAAGGCTTGGGTTGCACACACAAAGGACCTTGTTGAAAAACATCTGCCCGCAGGCAAAAAGGTAACTGTTATTGCAGGCGGCGCAACACGCAACGGCACTCTCGAGGCAGCTATCGAATATATCGAAAACAATTATGAAACAGATGAGCAGACAGTTCTTGTTACTCACGATGCAGTCAGACCCTTCCTTACTCACAGAATCATCTGCGAAAACGTTGATGCCGCTATCGAATACGGTGCTTGCGATACCGTTATCCCCGCAACAGACACAATCGTTGCAAGCGATGACGGCAAGATGATAAGCTCAATCCCCGAGAGAAACAAGATGTTTCAGGGTCAGACTCCTCAGAGCTTCCGCCTCAAGGAGCTTGAGAGAGTTCTTTCATCACTCACAGAAGAAGAAAAGGCTATCCTCACCGATGCCTGCAAGATTTTCTCAATCAAAAACAAGCCCGTCTATATGGTTTCGGGCGAAGTATATAATATCAAAATCACTTATCCCTATGACTTAAAGGTTGCTAAAACCCTCTTGAAAGGCAAGGATTCAGATGATTAATTCAGTTTACAGGCTCGTTGCACCCGGTCTTATCGATATCGCCTGCACAGAGCCGGATTTAAAAAACAGCGTTATTATGCGTCCCGTTTATCTCTCGGTCTGCAAGGCTGACCAGAGATATTATCTGGGCAAAAGAAGCCGCGAAGCTCTCAAAGCAAAGCTTCCCATGGCTCTTATCCACGAATGCGTTGCAAAGGTTGTTTATGACCCCACAGGCAATTTCAAGGTTGGTGAATACGTTGTGCCCGTGCCCAATATGCCCACCGAGGATGATGACGTTATTGCAGAAAATTACCGCCTCTCGAGCCATTTCTGCTCCAGCGGTTATGACGGATTCCTGCGTGACTATATCGATATGCCTGCTGACAGACTCGTGAGAGTGCCCGAGGGAGTTGACCTCAAGGTGGCTTCTTTCAGCGAGCTTATCAGCGTTGCCGTGCACGCGGTTAAACGCTTTGAAAAGTTTGCGCATTCAAGAAAAAATTCAATCGGTGTCTGGGGCGACGGCAACGTTGGCTATATCACTGCTCTCGTTTTAAGAGCCCTTTACCCCGATGCAAAGCTTTATATCTTCGGCACAGTCTGGGAAAAGCTCAATTACTTTGCTTTTGCAGACGGTGTTTATCACGTTGACCACGTGCCTGCCGACCTGCGTGTTGACCACGCTTTTGAATGCGTTGGCGGTGAGCCTTCACGCTATGCCATTGCGCAGATTATCGATATGATTAACCCCGAGGGCTGCGTTGGTCTGATGGGTGTTAGCGAAAGCCCCGTTGGCATCAACACAAGAATGGTGCTTGAGAGAGGTCTTTGCCTTTTCGGTTCAAGCAGAAGCGGTGTTGAAGATTTTCAGGGCACAATGGATTTGCTCAAGGCAAACCCCAGAATCGCACAGTATCTTGAAAACCTTATTGCGGGTGTTGTTGAAATCAGAACAATTCCCGATATTCACTCTGCATTCCAGCAGGATATCAGCCGCAACTTCGGTAAAACCGTTTTGAAGTGGGAAAAGTAATATGGATTCAAAATACAAAATTTCATTGATTGTGCCGTGCTATAACAGCGAAGTTTTGCTTGCCGAAACGCTTGATAATCTTCTGGGTCAGACGCTCAAGGACGTTCAGATTATCATTGTTAACGACGGCTCAACGGATTCCACGGCAGATATCATTGCGGATTACGCGGCAAAAAACAGCAATATTCTTTGCATTGACCAACCCAACGCAGGCGTTGCCGCCGCAAGAAACAACGGTCTGAATTACGTTGAGGGCAAATACACAATGTTTGCCGACAGCGACGACCTTATGAGCGATACCGCGCTTGAAGTGCTTTATAACGCACTCGAAGAAAGCGGTGCAGACGTTGCAATCTGTTCGGCTGAATACTTCGGCTACGGCGGCAGAAAGCCCCACCCCGAAGCCTGTGCGCTCGCTCAAATCAAGAATATTGACGTTTATAACAGGCTCATCGTCTGGAATTATATGGTCAGCAATAAATGCTACCGCTCCGCATTTCTCAAGGCAAGCGGAATCACCTTCCCCCTTAAGCGTTATGCTGAGGACGGTGCATTCTGTATGCAGGTATTCTATAAAGGCGCAAAAATAATCGGTGTTAAGGATGCGGTTATGTATTACCGCCGCCGCAAACCCAAAGAAGGTTTTTCCGTCACACAAACAATCAGCTACAACCTTGTTGAGGATATGTTTGACTGCAACGAAATCATTGCAGGTGCGGCAAAGGAATCCTTCAGCCGACCCGATTGTACCTGTGAAGATAAAGACGGCTATCTGCAGGAGATTTACTGCAAGGTTTATTCCGCCTTTATTCAGCAGTTTTACCGCCTTATCTGGGGCGCAGATGCCGAAACTCTTGCTCTGATGAAAGAGAGATTTGAAGACCTGCTCACAAAAATCAGCCCCGAATCAAGAAAGAAATATGCTCACGTTGAGAAAGACCTCAACGGCATTATGCTTTCAAAAGAAGAAATTGCCGCCAAGCCTGCCTTGACGGTTATTGCAAAAAAGCCGACAAAGGATTTCATCGCCTCTCTCTATGCGCAGTCGATGCCGCATTTTGAGCTGATAACAACCGATGCCTGCGGCTTTGAATACGAAAATTTAACCGTTTTGTCTGAAAAAGACTTTGCAAAGAACGCAAAGAAAGCGGCAAAAAGCGGCTTTATCCTTAAGGAATCGGGCAAAAATCCGATTGCCGATAACCGTTTTTTCAAGGTTCTGATGCTGATTAAGAAAAGACGCGAATTCGCATCTTTCCCCGTTTTTGCAATCAAGCTCGGTGCAAAGCTCCTGCTCAAACTCAGACACTAACATAAAAAGAGGAATTGAATTGAAAAAGCTTTTTTATTCGCTGTATGCTCTCTTTTTTAATATCAGCCGCATCTTTCCTTTAAAGAAAAACCTTGTTGCGTTTGTTGCGCCCCATAACGGCGGCAGCGGCGATTCGCTCTCGGTTATGCGGTCATATTTTGAGAAAAAAGGCAGTTACAAAACCGTTGGCATTTCAACGCAGGATTTAAAGCTTGATTCATCGTCAATCGGCTCACTTTTAAAATCCTGCCTTAAAGCGGCGGGATTTTTCACTTTCGGTGCATACCGCCTTGCAAGGGCAAAATACGTTTTTCTTAACGATAATTTTATGCCCATGGCTTCGCTGAAATTCAGCAACGAAGCCGTTATCACCCAGCTCTGGCACGCAGAGGGCGCATTCAAAAAGTTCGGTCTTTCCGCTCCCGTTACAGATGACGTTCGCGAGCGCGAAAAGAAATGCTCCGAAAAGCTTACATATATCATCTGCTCCTCAAAAGCAATCGTGCCTTTTTATGCCGAAGCCTTCGGTGTTGATGCGAGCAAAATTCTTCCGCTCGGCTCTGCAAGAATCGATGATTTGCTCTGCAACCACGATTCTCTTGCCCTGCGCAGAGAATTCGATGCCGCCCATCCCGAATGCATCGGCAAAGAGCTTGTGCTCTATGCCCCCACCTTCCGTGACAGTGCGGAAAAAGATGCGGCTCTTGTTGAAAAGATTGATATTGCGGCATTCAACCGCGAATTTCCGCATAAGCGTTTGCTGATAAAGCTTCATCCGCAGATTCATTCTGCAAGCATTCCCGAGGGCGCAACAAACGTTACCGATTGCGATATCGGCAGGCTGACCCTCATCTGCGAAAGCGTTATCACGGATTATTCATCGGTTTGTATGGATTTTGCCCTGCTTTCAAAGCCCTGCATTTTCTATGCCTTTGACCTTGACGAATATGAGCACGAGCGTTCATTCTATTTTGATTATGAAAGCGGCGTGCCCGGCACGGTTGCAAAGGATTTCGATTCTCTTATCGAAGCAATAAAAAATCCCCGAAACTCCGAAGAAAAGCTCCGAAGCTTCAGGGAATTCAATTTTGATTACGTTGACTGCAATAATGCAGAAAGAATTTATAACGCGGTCACTTCAGCCAACCCGCAATAATCTCTGCCGCTCTTTCTGCGGCATGACCGTCACAGGCACTCATCTGTTCGTTCTTGAATTTTTCGATTCTCTGAACGGACAGATTTTCTTTTGCCCTTCTTGCAGCATCAAGCAATTTTTGCGGCTCGGTCACCATTTCGCCGGGCAGGTCATCGGGAAAATCAAGGTAAAAGCCCCTGTTATATTCCTCAATGTCGGGGCAATAGAAAACCGTTGGCACACCGAGCAGTGTTGCATCATAGATAACGGAGGAATAATCGGTTATCAGCGCCGCACTTGCAGCTGTGAGAGCAAGGGTGGATTCCTGCGATAAATCTATAATATTATTATATTCCTTATTAATAAGGTCATATTTCATAACGGGATGGCGGCGGATAACAAAAATCTCGTCGTCTGCAAGCGATTCGCTCAAAGCATCCCAATCAATCTTTGTGTCGTAAACAATGCGCTCTTTGTTCTTTTCTCTGAAAGTGGGAGCGAAAAGATAAATCTTTTTGCCCTCGAATTCAGGATGCATCGCAAAAACAGAAGCCTTAAGCTCATCAGCTTTTGTGAAAAGCATATCCGTTCTGGGTAAGCCTATGGGCAGGCAGATATCTTTGCTGATGCCGAAAGCGTTTGCATAAAACTCACGGCATTTTTCGCTTGTGACCGCAACCGCAGAATATTGCGAATGTGACGCTCTCTCCTGCGCCTCGGTCAGCGGCGATTCTGCATCAAGACCAAACTTCTTGAAAGCACCGCAAGCGTGCCATATCTGAAGCACCTTCTGGCTTTTGCGAAGCTTCACAAAACGCAGATATGAAAGATAATCGTCTGTAACGATAACCTTGCTTGTGAGCAGAAGTTTGATAACCTGCATTCTCATTTTTGCCGAATGCGGATACATCTTTGCAAAAACAAACTTCTCCCCCTCAAACGCATCATAAACCGCCTGTGCATTGTCAAGCAGTTTGCCGTCTGCCCTGACGGTGAAGAAAAGGGCTCTGTTTCTGAGCGGCAGGAGCTTGAAAACAATGCAGCATATTTTATCGATTATCTTCTGAATAACCGCAAAAACCCTCGGGTTAAGAATTTTTTTGAGCAGAGATTTCATCATATCACCTCGTAACGATAATTATATCACAACCGTAAGAATAAGCAAGCAAAATGAGTTGCAAAAAAAATTTAAAATTTTTATAAAAAAGTGTTGACATTTGGATAAAACCGTGTATAATAATAACCCGTAGCCCACTTTGTGAGCGTTACATTGGGGAATAGTGTAACGGTAGCACGACAGACTCTGACTCTGTTTGTTGGGGTTCAAATCCCTATTCCCCAGCCAGAAAAAGACATCGGCAACAGTCGGTGTCTTTTTATTTTTCATCATAAACCCGGAGGTTTTAGTATGTCTAAAGATAAAAGATTTGAGAGAGTTTATTCCCAGAGTATGGGTTCAATGGAAATCTGGGTTGATAAGGAAACAGGCGTAAACTATTTATATCATCAAAGCGGATACGCCGGCGGTATGACCGTTTTGCTTGATAAATACGGCAAGCCGATTATCACTCCCGTTGAAAAAGATTAAGATTATTTGAAAGACTCCGTTAAAAAACGGGGTCTTTTTTTGCCTGACAACACAAAAAACTATACAATTTTCTTTAAATGTTCGTTTTTTGACGTTGTTTGAAGCCGTTTTTGTTGCAATTTTATTAATATTATGTTAAAATTCATAAGATAATGTTCATTTTCAAAGGAGCAATGCCATGTCACCTGCTTCAGATAAAAACAACGCCGCAAAAAAAGAAACCGCAATTCAGTTTGCAAAAAACTTTTTGATGGGCTTTGTTGTAACAATTCTTGAGAGCGTTTCTCTCAACCCGATGTTAAAGCTTTTCGGCTTAACACCCCTGCCCGAAAAATACGTTTTGCTTGTGGCGAATGCCGCAACGGTTATAATCTATTTCTTCGTGCGCTTTTTTGTTAACTATTTCTGGGTGTTTCACAGCAAGAGAAGCATCATCAGAATCCTGCCGCTGTTTGCGGTGCTGATTGTTGTTTTCACTTTAACAACAACCAAAATGATTGAGGGGTTTGTTTTTCTTCTCAATCTCTCCGCCCCCGTTGCAGAAACGTTGGGCGAAGATAACATAATCACCATTTCAAAATTTACCGCCACCTTCATCATGGGACTTGTTAATTTTGCAATCTGCAAAAAATTCATTTTCAAAGATGAAGCCGACGGCAAAGCATAAAACGGAGGTAAAAAAAGATGAACAAATTATTCGGTCGTATGTTTGTTGAATTCGGTGTAATGCTCGGCAGAGCAGAGCACGCAAAGCTCAACTTCTATGCTTCAAGAGCGATGAAGCAGCAGCAGAAAAACCTTAAGTGGCTTATGAACAGCAACAAAAATACGGAATACGGCAAAAAGAACAACTTCAAAGACGTAAAAACAATTGAAGATTATCAGAAAATTGTTCCCTATTCATGGTATCCCGATTATGCGGATTACATTGAAAGAATAACCCAGAACGGCGAAAGAAACGTTCTCACAAAGCGTTTCCCCCTTAAGTTTGCGGAATCATCGGGCTCAACAGGCAAATCAAAGCTTGTTCCCATGAGCGGTTGGGCAACCTGGGTTTGCCAGTGCTTCAGCTTCAGCGCACCCGTTGGCTGTGCTTACAAATACTATAAAAACCTTGGTATGCGCGTTCCTCCCCAGAGAGGTTTGCTCACAATCGAGGTGCTTTCTCATAAGCTCCCCTGTAACAGAGTTGCAAGCGGTCTTGCGGCTATCCCGATGAATTATCTCAAGCCCATCACCCGCTTCTTTGTAACCTCACCCAAGGAGGTTATGTATCCCGAATCACTCAAGCCCATGGATATGCACTATATGAAGCTTCGCTTTGCTCTGCCCAGAACAGACGTCAGCTATATCGGCACAGTTTTCATCACAATGGCTGAATCAATGTTCAAATATCTTGAAGATAACTGGGAAATGCTCTGCGACGATATCGAAAAGGGCACAATCAACGAAAGCATCACCTGCGCACCCGACGTGCGTGCAAAGCTCCTCAAAAAGTGCAAGCCCGACCCCGAAAGAGCAGAACAGCTCAGAGCAGAGTTCCGCAAGGGCTTTGACAAAGAAGCTATCGTTCCCAGAATCTGGCCCAAGTGCGGCTGGATGTACGGTCTTGGCACAGGTGCACTCTCATTCTATCAGAAAAAGCTTCGCCGCTACATCGGTGAAGAAATGCCTCTGCACTACGTTGGCTATGCCGCATCAGAAGGTCTTATGGCTGTTCCCGTTGAATTCAACAGCGCAGACTACGTTCTTCTGCCCCAGAACGGCTTCTATGAGTTCCTTCCCGTTGACGGTCCCGACGATGCAACACCCGTAACTCTCGATAAGGTTGAGGTTGGCAAGGATTATGAACTCATCGTTACCAATATGAGCGGCTTCTACCGCTACCGCATTGAAGACGTTGTTAAGGTAACAGGCTTCTATAAGCAGTCACCCACCGTTCAGTTCCAATACAGACGCAATCAGATCGCAAACATCAGCGGCGAAAAGATTAACCAGAGAGCCTTCGACCTTCTCATCAACGACCTTTCAAAAGAGGTTGGCGAAGATTTTGCAGGCTACTGCATCTATCCCGACCGCTCAACTTCACCCGGTCACTACGTAATTCTCATCGAGCCCAACAACGAAATCCCCGATGAAGAATGCTCAAGATACGCTGAAATTTTTGAAAAACATCTTTGTGCAACCAACGTTCTTGTTCCTCCGCTGATCAGAAACGGTGCTCTCGGTCATTGCGAGGTTAAGTTCCTTCGCAGAGGCACATATGAGGATTACAGAGAAAAGGTTCTGCGTGCAAAGGGCGCAAACCTCAACCAGGTAAAACCCGTTAAGGTTATCGACAACGAAGAACGCAAAGAATATTTCTTCTCAAACGTTCGTGATTCTCTTAAATAATTTGGGGTATAAAAGATGGCAGTTAATATTTTAATCGCAGTTTTATTCTGCGCTTTTCCTGCGCCGATAATTTTTCTCAACAACCGTTTTAAGGCCGTTGAGAAAATTGGTATTGTTCTGATTTGTTACCTTATTGGCATTCTCGTGGGAAACATCGGCATTCTTCCCGAGAGCTTTTCGGGCATTCAGGCAACGATGCAGGACGTGAGCGTTTGCCTTGCATTGCCGCTTATTCTGTTTTCGCTCGATATTAAAAAAGGCATAAAAACAACAAAAAACGGCATCAAATGTATGGCTCTTGCGATTCTTTCAATCGCAACAATAGTGTTTATTCTTCACCTTATTTTCGGTTCAAACCCGAACACCCCTCAATACGCAGGTCTTGCAATGGGTGTTTATACGGGCGGAACACCGAATATCGCATCCATCAAAACTGCAATCGGTGTTGATGAAAGCACTTACACCATATTCAACACATATGATATGGTAATCTCAATCGGATATATGCTTATCGTTCTTTCTTCGGGCAAATATCTTATCAAAAAGATTTTTCGCCTGAAGGATTTCGAAGGCAACAAAAACGTTTCGGTTGATGAAAACGAATGCACCGATTCAACCTCATACAAAGGAATGTTCAACCCCAAAACCTTTGGTAAGCTTATGCTCGCTCTGCTTCTTTCGGCGGCGATAGTCGGCGTTTCTTACGTTGCAGGCACGTTTGTTAAAGGCTACGAAACAGCCGTAACAATTCTGCTGATAACAACGCTCTCCATCATCTGCTCGCTTTTCAAGCCCATAAGAAGCATCAAAATGACAACCCATCTCGGAATGTATATCATCTATATCTTCTGCTTCACGGTTGCAACAATGGCAGATATCACAAGGCTCATTCACCTTGATTTCACCATTCTCGTTTACGTGGTTGTTTCGATTTTCGGCAGTATGATTCTGCACACACTGCTTTGCAAAATTTTCAAAATTGATTTTGACACAATGATTATCACTTCGGTTTCGGCAATCTGCTCGCCCCCGTTTGTGCCTGCCGTTGCAAATTCGCTCAAGAATAATGCAGCTCTTATTTCAGGTCTCACAACGGGCATCATCGGATATGCGGTGGGTAACTATCTCGGCATTGCCACCCACTGGATTTTCAGCCATTTACCGTTTTAAGGAGGCTCTGCTATGAGCAAATATGCACCTGAAACAGGCAGACCTTTTGAAGAAATTCTTAAGGAGCTTGATTCTTTCGGCAAAGACGACCCCAACTATAAAGAAGCAAAAACCTGGAGCCTCGTCTATTATCTCAACGAAGAATATACACAGTTTCTCGAAAAGGCATATGCAAAATATTTTTCTGCAAACGGTCTTAATCCCACAGCTTTCAAGAGCCTCAAAAGGCTTGAAAAAGAAGTGCTTCGCTTCACGGCAGAGCTTATGCACGTTGATGAAGAAGCCTGCGGCGTTATGACCTCCTGCGGTACAGAAAGCTGTATGCTTGCGGTCAAAACCTACCGCGACCTCGGACGCTCAAAGGGTATCAGAAAGCCCGAAATGATTATCCCCGAAACGGCTCACGTTGCGTGGGATAAAGGCTCCGAATATTTCGGTGTTAAAATCCGCAGAGCTCCTCTTGCAGAGGATTACGGCGTTGACGTTGCGGCAGTTGAAAAGATGATTAACAAAAACACCGTTATGATTCTCGGCTCTGCACCCGAATATCCTCACGGCATCATCGACCCCATCGAGAAGCTCGGTGCTCTTGCCAAAAAGCATAATATTCCCCTGCACGTTGACTCCTGTGTTGGCGGCTATATTCTGCCCTTTATTGAAAAGGCAGGCTACGATGTTCCCCTTTGGGATTTCAGAGTGGAGGGTGTTACCTCAATCTCGGCAGATATCCATAAATACGGCTTTGCCGCAAAGGGCGCAAGCTGCATTCTCTACAGAAACGTTGATTATTTCAAGCATCAGGTTTTTGTTAACGAAAACTGGCCCGGCGGACTTTTTGCTTCGCCTGCATTTCTCGGCACCCGTCCCGGCGGCGCATATGCGGCGGCTTGGGCGGCAATTCAGGCAAACGGTGTTGAGGGCTACGTTGCCCTTGCAAAGAAAACCGTTGAGGTTTCGGAGCGTCTGAAGAAAGGCATTGAGGATATCGGTTGCTTCAAAATTATCGGCAATCCCATCGCAAGCCTTTTTGCTTATAAATCAACCGACCCTGCGGTTAATGCATTTGCAGTTGGCGACGTTATGGAAGAAAAGGGCTGGCACATTGACCGCCTTCAGTTCCCCGATGCTCTGCACGCAATGGTAACCGCACCGCACGAAAAGGTTGTTGACCAATATATTGCCGACCTCAAAGAGGCGGTTGAAATTGTCAAGGCTCATCCCGAGCTTGCAGATAAGGGTCAGGCGGCAACCTACGGTCTTGTGGCTCACCTGCCTTTGAGAGGTATGGTTCGCAAGCAGGTGCTTGATATCTTTGCAAACTCCTATAAGCTCAATGCAGAAGAGATTGACCTTTCTGACAGCGATGCCGTTTCACCCGGCTCGGGCGAAAGCGAAGACGGCAAAAAAGGTCTTCTTGATAAAATCATCAGCTGGTATGTCAAGAAACAATCCGCAAAAGCAAACAAATAAGATAAAGAGTGTTGCCAAAAATCAAGCGGCAACACTCTCTTTTTTTCGGCAATACTCTCAATTGACAAGCCGCATCAAAGTGGTATACTTAAGTTATAAAAAGTTAACGGAAGTGTAACTATGAACAAAAAATATGCGCTTGATATGACGAGCGCTCCGTTTTTAAAGAAAATATTTATCTTCGCCATTCCGCTTGTTCTCACAGGCTTGCTGCAGCTTGCCTATAACACGGCGGATATCGTTGTTGTCGGCAGATTTGCAGGCAGCGAAGCCCTTGCGGCGGTTGGCTCAACAGGCTCGCTGATTAACCTTTTGCTCAACGTTTTTATCGGTCTGTCAATGGGTTCGGGCGTTATGGTTGCCCGCCACATCGGTTCGGGTAACGAAGACAGAATACACAACTGCACTCACACCGCAATGCTGATGAGCCTTATCTGCGGCATTTTCATCGGCATCTTCGGCTTCTTTATGTCGGGCAAAATACTTGTGCTTATGGGCTCGCCCGCTGACGTTTTGCCCCTTGCAACGCTCTATCTCAAAATCTATTTTCTCGGTTGTCCCGGCTCAATGGTTTATAACTTCGGCTCGGCAATCGTCAGAGCAACGGGCGACACAAAAAAGCCTCTCTTTATTCTCGCATCAACAGGTCTTGTCAACGTTGGTCTGAACCTTATTCTCGTTATCTTTTTCCATATGGGTGTCAGCGGCGTTGCGATTGCAACAATCACCTCGCAGTATCTTTCCGCGATAATGATTGTTCTTCACCTCACAAAGCTTGATAATGCCTGCAAACTTCGCTTGAGCAAGCTTCGCATAAACAAAACGGAGCTTTTCAAAATTATCCGCATCGGTTTGCCTGCAGGCATTCAGAATTCGCTCTTTTCAATCTCAAACGTTATCATTCAGTCAACAGTCAATTCCTTTGGCTCGGTTGCAATGGCAGGCATTGCGGCAGGCTCGAATTTTGATTCATACGTTTACACCGCAACAAACGCAATTTCGCAAACGGCAATGACCTTCACCTCACAGAATATGGGTGCAAAAAAGCACGAAAACGTTGGCAAAATTTATCGCTACTGTATGACGATAACAATTATAATCGGCGTGGTTATGGGCGCAATCGGAACAACGTTCAGCGAATTCATTGTCAGCTTTTTCTCAACTGATGCGGCGGTTATCGAAATCGGCGCAGAAAGGCTTGCAATGATAATGCCGTTCTTTGTTTTCTGCTCGCTGATGGACGTTGCGGCAGGTCAGCTCAGAGGTATGGGCGAATCGCTCAAGCCGATGATTGTTTCGCTTCTGGGCGGCTGCGGAATAAGACTTTTATGGGTGTTTGCAATCTTGCCGATAAACAGAACGCTGATGTTCCTTTATTGGTCATACCCTATTTCGTGGGCAGCAACGTTTGCGGTTCAATTCTCGCTTTATTTCATTTTAAGAAAAAGAATATTCAGCAGGAATGCATAAAAAAAGCAGGTGCAATTTTGCACCTGCTTTTTGCTTTATAAAGCAAGAAAAAGATGCTTGCGGCAGCATCTTTTTCTGCATGGGGTTGAATTGAGGAGGGGTATTGCGTGTACCCTCGGGTTGCGGCTCCCTCGGAGTACATTCAAATAATAACCCGTAAATATTAATTGGGTATGAATTCAATTTTAACAGTTGTAAGATATATTATTAATATTTGCCGATTGCCTTTGCGAACTCATCGCGAAGCTCATCTTTAACAATTCCCTTGAGCAGGTTGAGCGAAAGAATTTCGTTGCTCTTCATCTTATCGCGTGTCATAAAATCGCCAACGATTATGTTAACCTTATCAAGCCACTCGTGGTTTGCGGCAATATCACCGATAATCTGCGGAATATAAGGTCTTATCATCTCGTCAAGGTCATCGGGCCAGTTTTTCCAGCCGTTATCGGTGCCGGGGTTGGGTGTCATCTGTGTCTGGAAACCGAAGAAGCCGTTGCCCTCAATCTCGTCAAAATATTTGAGAATCGTTTTTGCGAATTTCTCTGTTTCAAGACCGTAAATATCGCTTTCCCAAGGGTATTCCATCGGGCATTTCACGCTGTAATCGTATTCCGCATTTTCGTTGATGATTATGTATTTTTTGCCTGATTTTCTGATATCGCCGATTGTGAGCTCTGCGATGTTTTCAATTTCGGTCAGCGCATATTTTTCGGGGCTCAGGCAGGTTCTTATCAGTCTGCTTGTTTCTTCGTTGTTGCTGTCATAGCTGAGTTTGATGGGACCAAAGCCCTGATTCATATATGTGCGCAGACAGATAACGATAAAATCTTCAGTTTCTTCAATAATCTTTTTAAGGTCAAGAAAAACTCTCTCTGCGCTTACACCGTTCATAACACCGTGGGCAACGATAAGCTCGCCTTTTTTTGTTGCCTTGAGTCTGATATCAAACATACGCAGACCGTAGCAATACTGCTCATAGAGTGTGCCCTTCTGGCAACAACCGAGCTTATTCATAGCCATTGTTGCGGAGTTATGCGAGCCGGGCATTGCGATGCGTGTGATTTTTGCATCGTCTTTGATATACGACATCCAGTTTCTGTAAAAAGACATAATTTACACCACCTGAAAAATATAGAATTTGAGGTAATCCGTTTCGGGAACGTTCCATAAAACGGGATGGTCACAGCTCTGCTGGCGAGCTTCAATCTGCTTGAGCTGAACGCCTGCGTCTGCGGCGGCATCGTGAAGCATCTTAACAAACAAATCGTTTCTCATAAAGTGCGAGCAGGAGCAGGTTGCAAGGTAACCTCCACGGGGCAGAAGCTTCATTGCTCTGTAGTTGATTTCTTTGTAACCTCTTTCCGCACTCTTAACGGTTTTGCGGCTTTTGGTGAATGCGGGAGGGTCAAGAATTATAAAATCATAGGGCTTGCCACCCTGCTTTTCAAGCTCGGGAAGCAAATCAAAAACATCTGCGGCAAGAAAATCCATTCTGCCTTCAAGACCGTTTCTTTTTGCATTTGTTTCAGCCATTTCAACCGCAGTTTTTGAAACGTCAACCGCCGTAACTCTCTCTGCACCGCCCATTGCGGCATTGAGCGCAAACGAGCCCGTGTGCGTAAAGCAGTCAAGAACTTTTTTGCCTTTGGCGATTTTCGCAACGGCAAGGCGGTTATATTTCTGGTCAAGGAAGAAGCCCGTTTTCTGTCCGTTTTCAAAATCAACGTTATAGCTGATTCCGTTTTCGGTTATCGCGGTAACGGTGCTTTCGGGGTGAGGAATTCCCTCATACCAGCCCTTATATTCTTCAAGACCTTCAAGTGCTCTGATTGCAACGTCGTTGCGCTCATAAACGCCGTTTATTGTTTCGCCCATATCGGTGAGCACCTTCACAACGGCTTTATAGATAACGTCTTTTATCTTATCCATACCGTATGAAAGCACCTGCGTAACGATGATATCGCTGAATCTGTCAACCGTCAGACCGGGCAGACCGTCCGCTTCGCCGAAAACAAGGCGGCAGCAGCTGAAATCATCACCCATAACTGTTTTGCGATAATCGATTGCATATTTTATTCTTCTCTCCCAGAATGCATTTGAGAAATTCTCGTTTGCATTTGAAGAAACAACTCTCACTCTGATTTTGCTGTTAAGGCTTAAAAAGCCCGTGCCGAGATAAGAGCCTTTTTGCGAAACAACGTCAACAAGGCAACCGTTTTCAGGGGTGCCGAAGGTTTCGGTTATCTCTGCATCATAGACCCAGGGGTGACCGCCTCTGAGAGCCGCTTCAGCCTTCTTGGTTACGGTTAAAATGGGAAAACTGCGTTTTGATTTCATAAGCAAAAATCCTTTGTCAAATTTATCACATATATATTAAATATATCACAGTTTTTGCACCGTTGTCAACCAAGGCGGATATGCAACAAAAATGAATAAAAAAAGTATAAAATTTATCGATAAATCCGTTAAAATAATGTAGCATTTTTTTATATTATATGTTATAATGCTTTAGAATGCAGAATTGTGGAGTATTGCGCCCATTTTTTCATTCTCAAAAAAGTTTTTAAGCTATCAAAATAAATCTCAGGAGGAATGGCTAATGCTTAAAAAAATCAGTAACCTTCCCTTCGCAGGCACTGCCGAGCAGGAAGCTCAGCTTCAGGCTATCATTGCAGAATGCAAGGGCGACAGAAGTATGCTTATGCACGTTATGCAGGAGGCACAGAACATCTATGGCTATCTGCCCATCGAAGTTCAGAAGATGATTGCAGACGGTATGGAAGTTCCGCTTGAAAAGGTTTACGGCGTTGCAACTTTCTATGCGCTGTTCTCACTTTCACCCAAGGGCAAATACAACATTTCAGTTTGCCTCGGTACCGCTTGCTACGTTAAGGGCTCACAGGAAATCCTCGATAAGATCTGCGAAGTTCTCGGCGTTGCTCCCGGCGAATGCACATCAGACCTCAGATTCTCCGTTGAAGCTTGCCGTTGCATCGGTGCTTGCGGTCTTGCTCCCGTTTTCACAATCAACGAAGACGTTTACGGCAGAGTTACTCCCGACGAAATCCCCGCTATCATCGCTAAGTATCAGTAATTAACTCTTATAAAAGAGGGATGTTAATATGACGATTAACACAATCAAAGATTTGCTCGGTGCCGAAGTGCTTTGCGGCAACGAAAGCCTGGGCAAAGACGTTCATTCAGCCTGCGGCAGTGATATGATGAGCGACGTTCTGGCTTACGTTAAAGACCAGGCCGTTCTTCTCACGGGGCTTGTCAATGCTCAGGTTATCAGAACTGCTGAAATGATGGATATGCTCTGCATCGTTTTCGTAAGGTCAAAAAAGCCTTCGCAGGATATGCTTGACCTTGCCGAAGAATGCGGCATAGCCGTTATGACCACTCCGCTGAGAATGTATGATGCCTGCGGCATTCTTTATTCCAACGGTCTCACAGGAAACGGTAGCTCCAATGGCTGAGGCTTTAACATTCCGTTATGATGTTGACGGCGAAAACTTTACCTCGGCAGGTCAGGCTTCGGTTCAGGTCAAAAAGAACCTGCGCCAGCTCGGCTTTGACCCCGAAACCATCCGCAGGGTTTCCATCGCCATGTATGAAGGCGAGATAAATATGGTTATCCACGCGGGCGGCGGCACGGCTGAGGTAACGGTTAACGACGGCTGCATCGAAATAATTCTCAGCGATACCGGCCCCGGTATTGCAAACATTGAGCAAGCTATGCAGGAGGGCTTCTCCACTGCACCCGATAATATCCGTTCGCTCGGATTCGGCGCAGGTATGGGCTTGCCTAATATGAAAAGATACACCGACTATATGCACATAGATTCGGTTGTGGGTGAGGGAACAACAATAACGATGAAAGTCAATTATTGACCCTTGCGGCTGAAAGGAATAGTTTTTTATGAACAGCTATATCCACTCCGTATCGCTCGACCCGAGCAAGTGCACGGGCTGCACAACCTGCATGAAGCATTGCCCGACTGAGGCAATCAGAGTGCGCAACGGCTGCGCAGAAATTGACCCCGAGCGATGCATAGACTGCGGCGAATGTATCCGCAACTGCGTTAACAGCGCAAAAAAGAGCGTTTGTAACTCTTTTGACGAAATCAATAAGTTCAAATACAAAATCGCTCTCCCCGCCCCTGCTCTGTTTGCCCAGTTCGATAATCTTGATAATATCGACTACGTGCTTCAGGGACTTCTTGATATCGGCTTTGACGATGTTTTTGAAGTTTCAAAGGCGGCTGAAATAGTTTCTGCTTACACAAGAATCTATCTTCAGACAGAGGGCATCAAAAAACCCGTTATCAGTACGGCTTGCCCTGTTATAACAAGGCTCATCGGTCTGCGCTTTCCCTTCCTTAAGGATAACCTGATGCCTCTGCTTCCTCCGATGGAGGTTGCAGCTTCAATGGCAAGAGAGATGACTCTCAGGGCGCACCCCGAGCTTAAGAGCGAGGATATCGGCATCTGCTTCATATCCCCCTGCCCTGCAAAAGCAAGCTACGCAAAAAACGGATTCGGCAGTTACAAAAGCGAGGTTGACCTGGTTGTTTCAATGAGTGAGGTTTACTTTTTGCTCCTCAACGTTATGAACAGAGATAAACCCCTGACTCTTTCAACTCAGGCAGGCAGAATCGGCTTGAGCTGGGCAATCTGCGGCGGCGAAGGCTCCGCACTGCTCAACGATAAGATTCTTGCCGCCGACGGCATCAACAACGTTATCTCCGTGCTCGACCAGATTGAGGACGGCAACATACCGCCGATTGATTTTGTTGAACTCAACGCCTGTCCCGGCGGCTGTGTGGGCGGCGTTTTAACAATTGAAAATCCTTACATAGCCAAAAACAGACTTCACACCTTAAGGCGCTATATGCCTATATCGCTCAATTCCATGCCCGAGAATGAACACTTCATTCCCGAAAAACGCTTCTTCTCCGATTATCCCAAATACCAGCCTCTCAACAGGCTGAGCGATAACATCGGCGAATCAATGAGGCTTATGGCTCAGATTCAGCAGGTACGCAAGTCCCTGCCCGGAATTGACTGCGGCTCCTGCGGTGCTCCCACCTGCAGAGCTTTTGCCGAGGATATCGTTCTCGGTCACGCAGATAAAAACGATTGCATAATCGCTTATAAGGACTTATTCAGAAAATATCTCGAAAATTATGAGGGAGGTGACGGCGATGAAAGTAAATGAGCTTGCCTGCCTTGACGGCTTCAGCGCAATCGCAATGCCCGACGGCGAAAGAGAAATCAGCGGTGTTTATATCGGTGACCTTCTGAGCTGGGTTATGGGCAGAGCCAAGGCAGACGATGCCTGGATAACAATTATGTCCAACGTTAACATCGTTGCCGTTGCATCGCTTGCCGACGTTGCCTGCATCATTCTTGCAGAAGGTGTTCAGCTCGACAGAGCCGTTACCGAAACCGCAAAGGCAAAGGGAGTTAACATTCTCTCCTGCGCCCTGCCTGCATACGAAGCGGCAAAAACGTTTTTTGAGAAAGTCTGATATGAAAGATTTTTATTATGACCTTCATATTCACTCCTGCTTATCCCCCTGCGGCGATGACGATATGACGCCAAACAACATTGCAGGTATGGGTGTGGTTGCAAAGCTTGATATCATGGCTCTGACCGACCACAACACCTGCCGCAATTGCCCTGCGTTTTTCAAAACGGCAGAAGCAAACGGCATTGTACCCGTTGCAGGTATGGAGCTCACAACGGCGGAGGATATCCACCTTGTCTGCCTGTTTGAAAAGCTTGAAGATGCAATGCGATTTGACCTTGCAGTCAGCGAGCGCCGCATACCCTTCAAAAACAGGGTTGATATTTTTGGCGAGCAGATGATAATGAACGAGAATGACGAGGTAATCGGCATTGAAGAAAATCTTCTTTCAAATGCCACAACAATCACCGTTGACGAAGCCCCCTCACTCGTTGAGCAACACGGCGGCATATGCTACCCTGCTCACATTGACAGAGAGGCAAACGGAATCGTTGCAACGCTCGGTGTTTTTCCCGAATTCCCGTTTTTCCCCTGCGCCGAATATCACGACGGTGATAAGCGACCCGAATATGAAGCAAAATTTGAACCGCTGAAAGCCAAGCCATTTGTTGTTTCGTCCGATGCCCATTATCTCTGGGATATCAGCGGCAGACTCAACAAGTTTGAGCTTGATTGCAGCGATGAACACAACGATATCCGCAAAAAGCTTTTTGAAAGGCTGAAAGGCTTATGAAAGAGTTATCGCTGAATATTCTCGATATTGCCCAGAACTCAGTTAAGGCAAAGGCAAAGAATATTCTCATAAGGCTTACCGAAACCGACGAAACTCTCACACTGCTGATTGAAGATAACGGTTGCGGAATGAGCAAGGAGATGGTTGAAAACGTTGTCAACCCCTTCTGCACAACCCGAACAACCCGCAAGGTCGGGCTCGGAGTTCCGCTTCTCAAACTTGCGGCAGAGCAAACGGGCGGCTCGGTAACCATCGAATCCGTCAGCGAGCTGGACAACCCTGCTCAATGCGGAACAAAGGTCACGGCGGTGTTTTTTAAAAACCACCTTGATTTCACGCCGCTCGGCGATATAGTTTCAACCGTAACAGCGCTCATTCAGGGCTCGCCCGATATTGACTGGCGGTTTGAACATCACCTTAACGGCGGAGCGGTTGAGCTTGATACGCTTGAACTGCGTGAGATTCTCGGTGACGTGCCGCTTGACACTTACGAAGTTATTAAATGGATTGAAGCCTATCTCAACGAGGGCTACGATTCTGTTAAATAAGTTTAATATTTTATAGAGAGGATAGATATTATGAAATCATTGGCTGAACTTGCTGCTATCAGAGAAAAAATGAAGGACAAGGTTGTTCTTCGCGAAGGCAGCGGTGACATCAGAGTTGTTGTAGGTATGGCTACCTGCGGCATCGCAGCAGGCGCAAGACCCGTTCTCAACGCATTCGTTGAAGGTGTTAGCAACGCAGGTCTCGCAGACAAAGTTATGGTTTCACAGACAGGCTGCATCGGCGTTTGCCAGTTTGAGCCCGTTGTTGAAATCTTTGAAGCAGGCAAAGAAAAGGTTACTTATGTTAAGATGACCCCCGAAAAGGCAGCAGAAGTTATTGAGAAGCATCTCAAGGGCGGCGCTCCCGTTTCGGAATACACAATCACCAACGCTATCTCATAATGGAGGTTAAAGTAATATGATTCGTTCTCATGTTTTGATTTGCGGCGGTACCGGCTGTACATCATCAGGCAGTAAGGTACTTATGTCCACCTTCGAGAAGGAGCTTGAGAAAAACGGTCTTCAGGACGAAGTTAAAATCGTTCAGACCGGTTGCTTCGGTCTTTGCGCTCTCGGCCCCGTTGTTATCATCTACCCCGAAGGTACATTCTACAGCAGAGTTGAAGAAAAAGACGTTGCTGAAATCGTTAGCGAGCATCTTCTCAAGGGCCGTCTTGTTGACAGACTTGTTTACAAGGATGTTGACGAAGCAGTTGTTGAAGAAGCAGGCAAAACCGTTTCACTTAACGACACAAACTTCTATAAGACTCAGAAGAGAGTTGCTCTTCGTAACTGCGGTCTTATCGACCCCGAAAGCATTGACGAATACATCGCAATGGACGGTTACGCAGCACTCGGTAAGGTTCTCACAGAGATGACTCCTCAGGACGTTATCAAGGAAGTTATTGATTCAGGTCTCAGAGGCAGAGGCGGCGGCGGTTTCCCCACAGGCAGAAAGTGGAGCTTCACAGCTGCTAACGCTGCTGACCAGAAATACGTTGTTTGTAACGCTGACGAAGGCGACCCCGGCGCATTCATGGACCGTTCAGTTCTTGAAGGTGACCCCCACTGCCTTATCGAAGCTATGACAATCTGCGGCTACGCAACAGGCGCAACCGAAGGTTACGTTTACGTTCGTGCTGAATATCCCATCGCTGTTAAGCGTCTTCAGATTGCTATTGACCAGGCTAAGGAATACGGCCTGCTCGGCAAAAACATCTTTGATTCAGGCTTTGACTTTGACCTTCACATCCGTCTTGGCGCAGGCGCATTCGTTTGCGGTGAAGAAACAGCTCTTATGACCTCAATCGAAGGTAACAGAGGCGAACCCAGACCCAGACCTCCCTATCCCGCAGTTAAGGGTCTCTTCGGCAAGCCCACAACAGAAAATAACGTTGAAACATTTGCTAACATTCCCCAGATCATCCTCAAGGGTGCAGAATGGTTTGCATCAATGGGTACTGAAAAGTCAAAGGGCACAAAGGTATTTGCTCTCGGTGGCAAGATTGAAAACACAGGTCTTGTTGAAATCCCCATGGGCACAACTCTCCGCGAAATCATCTATGATATCGGCGGCGGTATCCCCAACGGCAAAAAGTTCAAGGCTGCTCAGACAGGCGGTCCCTCCGGCGGTTGTATCCCTGCAAGCCTTATCGATACAGAAATCGACTATGATAACCTCACAGCTATCGGCTGCATGATGGGTTCAGGCGGTCTTATCGTTATGGACGAAGACAACTGTATGGTTGACATCGCAAAGTTCTTCCTCGATTTCACAATCGACGAATCCTGCGGTAAGTGCTCACCCTGCCGTATCGGTACAAAGAGAATGATGGAAATTCTCGAAAAGATCACTGACGGCAACGGCACTCTTGAAGACCTTGATAAGCTTGAAGAGCTTGCTTACTACATCAAAGAAAACTCACTCTGCGGCCTCGGTCAGACTGCTCCCAACCCCGTTCTTGCAACTCTCAAGTTCTTCCGCGAAGAATACGTTGCACACGTTGTTGATAAGAAGTGTCCCGCAGGCGTATGTAAGAGCCTTCTTAACTACGTTATCGTTGAAGATAAGTGTAAGGGTTGCACACTCTGTGCAAGAAAGTGCCCCGCAAACGCAATCGTTGGCACAGTTAAGAACCCCCACGTTATCGACACAACCAAGTGCATTAAGTGCGGTGCTTGCATTGATTCCTGTAAGTTCGGCGCAATCATCAAAGCATAATTGAGGAGGCATAATATAATGGAAATGGTAAACATTAAAATAAACAATATGCCCCTGAGCGTTCCCGGTGGCATTACAATCCTTGAAGCAGCAAGATATGCGGGCATCGAAATCCCCACTCTCTGCTACCTCAAGGAACTCAACGAAATCGGCGCTTGCCGTATTTGTATGGTTGAAGTTAAGGGCGCACGTTCACTCGTTTCATCCTGCGTTTTCCCTGTAAACGAAGGTATGGAAATTTTCACAAACTCAGAAAAGGTAAGAAAGAGCCGCAAGATGACTCTTGAACTCATTCTTTCAACTCACAGAAAAGAATGCCTTTCCTGCGTAAGAAGCGGCGATTGCGAGCTTCAGAAGCTCTGCAAGGATTACGGCGTTGCTGACGAAAAGGTTTTCGAAGGCGCATACCCCGAATTCCAGTTTGACGATTCCGCTCCTCATATGATCAGAGATAACAGCAAGTGTGTTCTCTGCCGTCGCTGCGTTGCAGCTTGTGACGCTCAGGCTATCAGCGTTATCGGCGCAAATGCAAGAGGTTTTGACACTCACATCGGCTCACCCTTTGAGCTTCCTCTCTATGATTACAGCTGCGTATCCTGCGGTCAGTGTATCGTTCACTGCCCCGTTGGTGCTCTTTATGAAAAAGACGATACCGCAAAGGTATTCGAAGCAATCAACGATCCCGAAAAGTTTGTTGTTGTTAACACTGCTCCCTCAATCCGTGTTACTCTCGGTGAAGCTTTCGGCAACGAAATCGGCACAAACGTAACAGGCAAGATGGTTGCAGCTCTCCGTCGCCTTGGCTTCAGCAAGGTATTTGATACCGATTTTTCAGCTGACCTTACAATTCTTGAAGAAGCAAACGAGCTCCTCGACAGAATCAACAACGGCGGCACTCTTCCCCTCATCACATCCTGCTCACCCGGTTGGGTTAAGTATTGCGAGCACTACTATCCCGATCAGCTTGCTCACCTTTCAAGCTGCAAGTCACCCCAGCAGATGTTCGGCGCAGTTATCAAGACATGGTATGCAAAGAAGATGAACCTTGATCCCAAGGACATCGTTGTTGTTTCAATTATGCCTTGCACAGCCAAGAAGTTTGAAACAGGCAGAGCAGACCAGTCCGCAAGCGGCTATGCTGACGTTGACTATGCTCTCACAACCCGTGAGCTTGCAAGAATGATTGAAACTGCAGGTATCAGCTTCAACGCTCTTCCCGATGAAGAATTTGATAATCCTCTCGGCGAAGGCACAGGCGCCGGCGTTATCTTTGGCGCAACAGGCGGCGTTATGGAAGCTGCTCTCAGAACTGCTGTTGAAACTCTTACAGGCGAAGAGCTCAAGAACCTTGAGTTCACAGAGGTAAGAGGCACAGAAGGTCTTAAGGAAGCAACCTACACAGTTGCAGGTATGGAAGTTAAGGTTTGCGCAGCAAGCGGTCTTGCAAACGCAAAGAAGGTTATGGACGACATCAAGGCAGGCAAATCAGAATATCACTTTGTTGAAATCATGGCTTGCCCCGGCGGTTGCGTAAACGGCGGCGGTCAGCCCACACAGCCCGCTTCAGTTCACAACTTTGTTGACCTCAAGGCTATCAGAGCAAAGGCTCTCTATGCGGCAGACGAAGCTCTTCCCGTAAGAAAGTCACACGAAAGCGAAGCAGTTAAGGCTGTTTATGCTGAATACTTTGAGAAGCCCGGCAGCCACGTCGCTCACGAGGTTCTTCATACTCACTACGTTGCAAGAGGCATCTACAACGAGAAATAATTAAAACAATTTTGCCCCGATATCTGCGGATATCGGGGCAGTTTTTATTATAAAACAAAAGCGGACTGCCGAAGCAATCCGCTTAATATATTTCTTTAATCAGAAGTCAACGCGAAGGTCATAGTAGCAGCACTTGAAGAGCTTTTCCATCTCTTCAACGGAAGGCTGACGGGGGTTTGAACCTGTGCAAGCGTCGCCAACTGCGTTCTTTGCGATTTCAGGAAGTCTCTCAAGGAAAACTTCTTCGGGAACAAAGCCCTGCTCTGCAAAGTAGCTGTCTGCACCGTAGTTCTTGATGCACTGGGGAATGTTGAGCTTATCATTCATAGCTCTGAGATACTGAATGAGATTTTCAACCTTATCAGCAACAGTTTCGCCGCCAAGACCGATGGAATCAGCAATCTTTGCATATCTCTTTGCAGCGGATTCAACCTTTGCGTTGAATTCGATAACCTTGGGAAGATACATTGCGTTTGCAGCGCCGTGGATGATGTGTGCGCCGAAATCGTCAAATGCAGCACCTGTCTTGTGAGCCATTGAGTGAACAATGCCGAGAAGAGCATTTGAGAATGCCATACCTGCAAGGCACTGTGCATTGTGCATCTTTTCTCTTGCGTTTGTGTCGCCGTTATATGAATCAACGAGGTTTTCGTCGATCATTGAAATTGAGTGGAGAGCAAGGGGGTCTGTGTAGTCACAGTTGCAGGTTGAAACGTAAGCTTCAACAGCGTGTGTCATTGCGTCCATACCTGTGTGAGCAACAAGCTTTTTGGGCATTGTTTCAGCAAGTTCGGAATCAACGATAGCGATGTCGGGTGTGATTTCGAAGTCAGCAAGAGGATACTTGATGCCCTTTTCGTAGTCTGTGATAACAGAGAAAGCAGTAACCTCTGTTGCTGTACCTGATGTTGAGGGGATAGCAACGAAGCGTGCCTTCTGACGGAGCTCGGGAATGCCGAAAACAACGCACATTTCTTCAAATGTGATTTCGGGATATTCATATTTAATCCACATTGCCTTTGCAGCGTCGATGGGTGAACCGCCGCCCATTGCAACAATCCAGTCGGGCTGGAATTCCTGCATAACTGCAGCGCCCTTCATAACTGTATCAACTGAGGGATCGGGCTCGATACCTTCAAAGAGTCTGACTTCCATACCGGCTTCTTCAAGATAAGCAACAACCTTATCAAGGAAACCGAACTTTTTCATTGAACCGCCGCCAACGCAAACGATTGCTCTCTTGCCCTTGAGAGTCTTAAGAACTTCAACTGAACCTTTGCCGTGATAAAGGTCTCTGGGTAATGTGAATCTTGCCATTTCATTTTCCTCCTGTTTTTGCTTCGCACTATGCAAAGTCAAACATTTTACAACACAAGTATACAATAACTCCAGGTGAAAATGAAATATAAAAAAAGCATAGAGCTATAATCACAAAGATATAACTCTATGCTTTTGATTATATATCGGTCAGATCTTTTCTTGCTTTGCAAACCTCATCAATAAACATCTTATCGAGTTCAGAAAGCTTATAGCCGTTTCTGTAAACAAGAATGTCTTTATAGATTTTGCCGTTGCCCTCGCATTTGAGCTGAACAAGATTATATTTTTCAAGCAGTTCCTGCGGAATCGGTGAAACCCACATAAATGTGGTGGGCACCTTTTCAAGCAAATCAAACTGACTGCCTCTTTCAAAAACGAAAATATGCTTATCAACCGATTCCGAGAGCTCGGCTCGCTTAACGTCAATAAGCGGCAGAGAAGGAACGTAAGGGTCTGCGTGCGAAATCTCAATATAGCCCGACAAATCGGCAGGCTCAACCTTTTCTTTTTTTGCAAGCGGACTGTTTTTGGAAGCAATCAGCACGTAAGAAAATTCCGTGATTACCTCGTGGGTGAGTTTCTTTTCTTTGAACATTGAAACAAAATATTTCTCAAATGCCGCCTGATAGCGGATTATGCCGAGGTTATAATCCTCTTTGATGATGTTGTTGATTGTGCGCATCGAGTTTGTTTCTTTATAAAAAATATCGGCAGGCTGACTTGTGCTGATATTTTTTGAAAACTCCGTGAAAGCCTTTGAGATATAGCTTGCTCGGGGAGCGCTCACAGAAAAACGCTGTTTGGGCTTTTTGCCGTTTTGGTAAATCGCTTCAACCTCTTCAACCTGTGAGATAATACGCTTTGCATAGCGTAAAAACTCCTCACCCTCAGGGGTAACCGTGATACCCTTGCTGGTGCGTTTGAATATGGTTATTCCAAGTGCTTCTTCAAGCTCCTTAACAGCTCTGCTGAGGTTCGGCTGAGCCATATAAAGGTTTTCTGCTGCCTTGCTGATTGACTGCGTTCTTGCAATCTCAACCGCATATTTGAGATGCACAATGTTCATAAACTCACCTCAGATATTTGAATACTTGTTGTTTTTGATAATCTGATAAGCTTTTTTCAGTTCTTCAATGCCGTCATCAAGTGAATAGAGCGGCTTCCAGCCGAGCGATTCAAGCTTTTCATTTGAAACAATGTAATTACGCTTATCGGGATCTTCGCCAACGGGGGCTTCGATATAAATGAACTTGGGCAGATGAATTTTGATTTTTTCGCAAAGCTCAATCTTTGAAAGGTTGGAATCCGAAAGGCCGCAGTTATGTGTGCCGCCCTCCATCTTTTCAAAGTTTTCAATCGCAAACCAGAATGCGTTTGCGGCATCCCTGACGTGCAGATAATTGCGTTTGAAGCTGCCTTCAAAAATAACAATCGTTCTGTCAAAAACGGCTCTGTAAACAAAATCGTTAACCAGCAAATCGGTGCGCATTCTGGGCGAAGCGCCAAAGAGCGTTGCAAAGCGGAAAGCTGTTGTGCCGCTTTCGCTGAGCACTGCGGCTTCTGCTTCAACCTTACTCTTGCCGTAAATTGAAATCGGTCTGATTGGTGAATTTTCCGTGCAGAACTTTTCACCCTCACCAAGACCGTAACCGCTGTTTGTGCAGGGGAAGATGATGCGCTGACCCTTTTCGCGAAGGCGCAGAATCATTTTGATTGCATCAAGGTTGATTGAATAAGCCGAGCAAGCTTCTTTGTCACAAATCGGGAAGCCCGCAAGCGCGGCAAGAGGAATGATATAATCCTTGCCTTTCATAGCCTCTTTAACGGCAATTTCATTGCGTGCATCGGCATTTATCATCTCAAAATTCGGGTTTGCGCAGCATTCAAGCAAAGAGCTCTGGTTAAACATAAAGTTATCCAGCACAGTAACGCGGCAGCCTTTTGAAAGAAGCAAAGGCACAAGCACCGAGCCGATATAGCCCGCACCACCCGTAACAAGAATATTGAGCATTATTTCACTTCCATATCAGAATTAATATATTATATTACATTATATATAATATCACTTTGTTTTCGGTTAGTCAATGCGGGTAAAGACTTTTGTTTGAATTGACTTTGCCCGTGCAGAGTGGTATAATATTTGATTAGAATAATAAACGCAAAAGGAGGCATCGGCGGTGAAAAACATTTATTTTGTTCAGGCAAACAACGTTTATGGCAACGAGCATAAGTCTGTTTATATTCCTTATGCTTCGGGTTGCATTGCCGCCTATGCTTTTGACGATAAAAAGATAAAAGAATCCTGCCGCCCTGCAGGCTTCGTCTATACCCACGAGCCGATAAACGATGCAGTTGCCAAAATGAGCAATCCGTTCATCGTTGCTTTTTCCTGCTCGGTATGGAATTATGAATATAACAAAGCTCTCGCAACCGCTGTTAAAAAAGCTTACCCCGAATGCACGGTTATTTTCGGCGGACACAACGTTTTGAGAGATTTTGAAACTTTTGAAGAATGCGAAGCGGTTGATTTTCTTATCTACCGTGAGGGTGAAGAAGCATTCAGAGAACTCACCCTTTGCCTGCTTGAGGGCACAACTCCCGAAAGCGTTGCAAACATCGCGTTCAGAAAAAACGGAGCTTTTTTCAAAACCGCAGAAAAAAGCTTTTGCCTGAGCGAATATCCCTCGCCTTACCTTACAGGCGTATTCGACACCATCACAAACGGCGAAACTAATTTTTCCGCCATTCTCGAAACAAACAGAGGTTGCCCTTTCAAGTGCGCCTTCTGCGATTGGGGCACGCTCGGCAGCAGAGTCAGACTTTTTCCGATGGAAAGAATAAAAGCGGAAATCGATTGGATTGCCTCGCATTCAATTGAATACGTTTACTGTGCCGACGGTAACTTCGGTCTTTTTGACCGCGACGAAGAAATTGCGGAATATATTATCCAAACGAAAAAATCCACGGGCTACCCAAAGAATTTCAGAGTTTGCTTCACTAAAAACCGAACTGATTTTGTTAAAAAAATCTGCACACGCTTCAATAAATACGGGCTCGATAAAGCGCAGACACTCTCTTTCCAGAGTCTTTCCCCTGCCGTGCTTGAAAATATCGGCAGAAAAAACATCTCTCTTGAACATTTCCGTGAATTGATGAGTGAATACAGCAAATGCGGCATCTCAACCTCATCGGAGCTCATTCTCGGTCTTGCAGGCGAAACAAAAGAAAGCTTTGCAAAAGGCATCTGCGATTTGCTCGAATACGGTCAGCACAAAGCCATTCAGGTTTATACCTGCGATTTGCTCCCCAATTCAGAAATGGGTGAGCCCGAATATATCAGAAAACACGGCATAAAAACAGTCAAAGCTCCGTTTTCACAGGCGCATTGCAGTGCGCTTGAAAAGCATGAGGTGCAGGAATATAACACCGCCGTTATCGCAACAAACACAATGACCACCGCCGAATGGGTTGAGAGTGTTGCCTTCGCCTGCCTTATTCAGGCGTTTCACAATATCGGCTTTTTCAGAACGGTTGCTCTCTATCTTCGCAACGAGCTTTCTGTCAGTTATTATGATATCTATTCGCTGATTGCCGATTATTCCGCAAAGAATCCTGATTCAGCTTGCGGAAGCGTGCGTTCAATCATAACCGACCTTGCAAACGGTATGGCTCAGGGCAAAAACGGCTGGGCGGCACCCTGCGAAGGTCTTGGCGATATCTGCTGGCAGTTTGACGAGATTTATTTTATGAAATCCCTCGAGCGTGCCGATGAGATTTTTGATGAGCTTGAAGCACTTCTTTGCAAAGAATACAGCGAAGCTCCTGCACTTAAAGCAGCATTTGATTATCAGCGTCGGATTCTCAAGCGTCCCAATCAAAGCGGCAGAATCGAAATTGAAAGCGGCTATGATTTCTATAACTATTGCAAACGCATCTATAACGGCGAATATGCACCGCTCCAAAAAGTTAAAACCGTTTTTTCCGTAACGGATGATAAACCCTGCGATTCGCTTTTGAGCTATGCCTGCTCCGTTGTGTGGTACGGCAGAAATCAGGCGGCGGCGCTCTATTCATCAGACTGTTACTCACCCGAAATATTATAAAAATAAAGACCTGCAAAAGCAGGTCTTTTTTATTTCAGTATTTTATCTTTCGGCATAAATCTTATGTGCAGCGCCGTTTTCAGATAAGACGGCAACTGGGCAAACGAATTGTTTGATTTGCCTTGCTTGCGTCCGTGGCAATCGGTTGGCAATTCCTTTATTTTGCAGCCCAGACGCACAGGTTTGAGCACCATTTCAATAAAAATCGCAAAACCCGTTTCTTCAAAATTGATTGAACGCAAAAGATCAGTCTGTATTATCTGAAACGGAATGGTGAAATCCGTCAGCTTACTCTGATAGAGCACCGCAAGAAACTTTTGAGAGCAAAAATTCAAAGCCATTTTGAATTTGTTATAGCCATCAAATTTATTCCCGCCGAGCCATCTCGATGCCGAAAAAATCGTATCGGGCTCTTTTTTGGCGTTTTCAATCATCCTCGGAATGAGTTCAAGGTCAAGTGCCAGATCGGAATCAACCGTTATAACGTGCGAGCCCTTTGCAAAATCAAAAGCTTCTGTAAGGAATCCGAGTTTCGGTCTTTTTTGAACAAACGACCACACTCTCACGTCGCTCTTCTTTGCCTCAAGTTCTTTGATAACGGCAACGCACTGCTCTGTTGCTCTTTCGGGATAGCCGATTATTATTTCCGTAAGATCGGAATGATTGCAATTTTTAAGAATAAATTCAACAGTATGGCGCAAGGAATCCGTTTCTGTCACGGCACCCGTTACAATTGAAACGCCTGAAAATCCTGTCATTCGGTCACAACCTTCTGTTAATTCTTAAATGTATTCAGTCTTTATGCCGGGGTTAATCGTTATGCCGTTAACGCCGAACCAGACCGCTTCAAGAGCATAATCTTTCCAGTTGGTGCGGTGAATCTCGTTATTGACGCTGATTCGGATTTTCTTTTTTTCAAGCGGTTTATATTCGCCTGCGAGAGCATCGTCAAAAAACTTTGACCAATCGTAACTGAAATCAACCGAATAATTATTTCTGAAAGGAAGCTTGAGCATTGTTTTCTGGAACTCAATAATTTCCTCAATAATTTCATCTTCCATACCGAGATATCTCAAAGCGCTTTTGATTTCCCAATAAAACTCATCAAGACGATATATTGTTGCAAGATGTGCAACCTTTTTGGTCATCCAAGTTACTTCGCCGAAAATCGGGTTGGAATAAAGCTCAAAGGTTTTGCCCTCTGCTATGGATTTGAAATAATTATAAATATAGTCATATGCAGGTCTCAGAACAGAATCGGGGTTCTTTTTTGCATATCTGATAACCATATTATAGATATCCTCATATGCCAAGCCCTTTTCATAATGAAGATAAACGGCTATATACTTAAGAATACCGTGATGATGAAGTGATTCTTCAACGCAGGTGAAAACGTTGCAGTTAATCCAATCCTCTGTGCTCAGAGTGTTTGTGCCGATGATATAAACCGTTTTCTCCTTAACTTCATCGTCAACTTCACTGTGAGCAACAAGGGATTCAACCTCAATGGTCTTGATACCGTACTTTGCCATATATTCAGGCTGAGCCATAGGTGAATTGGGCAGAAGCTCGCAGTTATAAGTGGTTATCAGTCTGTGCTGACCTGCCTCGAGAAGCTTGCCTATACCCTTGCAGAAGCTATCATAAGTTTCACCGGGAAGACCTGTGATAAGCTCCGAATAGGTTGTGATGCCTTCTTTTCTGTAAAGCGCAATAAGCTCGCTGAACTTATCAAGGTTCATGTTCTTTCTGCCTATGTTTTCGAGCGTCTGCGGGTCGAGGCTCTGGAAGGAGAGAGTTGCACCCTCTTTGCTCAAGCCGTATTTTTCAAGCTTGCAGCTGATTTCAAAAACACGCTGAGGGTTAGCCTTGGCATAGTTGATGCGCAGTCTTTCTGGGCAACCTGTTTTTTCTCTTTTATCAATAAGATAATCAACAATTTCAAGGTCTCTCTCTGCCGCACCGAAGTTTGAGTCTGCACCCCAGATGAACTTAACCTTATGCTCGCTCATCCAGTCAATCTCTGCCTTGATGCGCTCAATGGGGAAAAATCTGATTCTTGAGCTGTTGCAGCCCCAGTCGCAATATGCGCAGGCATTGGGGCAACCTCTTGAGGTTTCAAGGATTGCATCAAGCTGCATATCGGGATTTTCTTCAAAAATAGAATCAAACCAACCGCCGAGGTAGGGCGAAGGATAATCCAGCCTGCAGAGGATTTCGGTTTCGGTTTTTGCGCATTCATTTTCACTCACGCGGTAAGAGATGTTAGAGATTTTTGAAAAATCCTTTTCATCTTTAACCAATTCAAGCAAAATTGACTTAAAAGCCTCTTCGCCTTCACCGTGCACAAGAAAATCGATGAAGGGATATTTTTCAAGAAAAGAGTTATCGGGCGGAACGTTATGACCGCCAAAAATTATAACGCAATCGGGATAAGCTTTTTTAACCTTTTCAGCAAGAACAAGGTTATACTGAGTGTTCCACACATAATTTGAAAATCCCATAACCGCAGGGTTATCAAGGCTCTGCACAGCCTCATCGGTCTTTTCTCTGGTGAAAATAAAGCGTTTGAAATCATATTCATTTTTAACGTTTTCGTCTTCAAAGGCATATGCGGCAAGCAGACCCACGGCATAAGGCAAATATGCCGCCTTGAAGCCTCTTCCAACATATGTGTTCGAAGCCTGAACCAAATATAAATTCCTCATTGTTTCCCCTTATTTCAAACAAAATTCAGACAAAACCCAAGTTTTGTCTGCTTTTTTGTTATATCATAATTCTTTAATAGAAGCAATACTTTTTATCAATTTTGTATAAAAGAAATATAAACTGTTCAACTTTAACCTGTATATTCAACGGTTATATTTTCTCTTGCATTGGTGCATATGGTTGCGCTGCGTCTTTTGCCAAACCAGATGATTTCTCTCGCATATTCAGCCCAGTCGGCAATTTTCTTTTCAAGGTTTATCGTGAGCTTGGTATTAACCTTTTTAAGAGGCTCATATTCATCATCATAAACACCCTGAAAATAGTTATAGAAATCATAGCCTGTTTCGATTTCAACCGTTTCGGTCTGAGGCAGACGCAGAATTGCTTTCTGATATTTCAGCATTTCGTCAAAAACATCCTTCTCAATGCCAAGACTTTCAACGAAGGGCAGAATATCCTGCCAGAAAACGTCCCTGTTATAAATCAGGTCAAGGAAGATGCCCTCTTCAAAATACCAGCCTACCTTGCTGAAGATATCCTTTTGATAGCACCAATCCGAAATTTCGGTGTTTTCGGTTTTCCATCGGATTTCTTCAAAAAGCTTGCATATATATTTGCTCTCATCGCTGAAAATATAATCAAGCAGGCGGTTATAGAAATCATAATAGCTTATACCCAGCTCATACCTTGCATAAATGGCAAAGCAGCGAAGCAAGCCGAGATGGTGGAAGCTCTGCAGGCAAACAGAAAACATATTCGCCTTGACCCACATCTCTTTGCTCATATCCTTTGTTTCAACAACAACGTCATAATATTCCTGCACGCCGTTGAAATTTGCAGGGTAATGTATTCCGTGAAGCGGCTGACGCTCCCAACGGATTTTATATTTATCAACCATTTCTTTGCTTGCAATGGGTGCATTGCAATAAACCTGACAGGTGTAAACGGTCATTGAATTATGCTGACCGTTTTCAAGCAAACGGCAAAGACCGTTGCAGAAGCTGTCATAAGTTTCGCCGGGCATACCGAGAATAAGCTCGGTATAGGTGGGGATTTTCTCCTCGGCATATTTTGCGGTAAGACCCGAATAATGCTCAAGGGTCAGATTCTTTCTGCCGATATTTTCAAGAGTCTGCTCATCAAGCGACTGATATGCCAGCGTAACACCCTTGTCAATTCCGCTGTGATTAAGAATCTTGCCGATTTCAAAAACGGTTTCATCGCTGTTTTTGGCATAGCAAGGTTTGAACACCTGCGGATAACCGTTTTTGCGGTTGGCTTCAAGAACAAGATTTGCAATTTCAATATCTCGTTTTTCAATGCCGAAATTTGCATCCGCACAATAGCAATAAGGGATTTTATGCTCACTTATCCATTCAATATCGCCCTTGATTCTTTCCATCGGAAAAAGTCTTATCTTCTTTGTGAAACACCAATCACAGAAGGCACAACCGTAGGGGCAGCCTCTGTTTGTTTCAAGCGTTGCATGAAAAGTGATATCAGGATATTTTTCAATAACCGAATCAAAAACCCCCGCAGTATAAGGCGACGGATAAGCAGTTATATCATAAATACGCTTCTTTTGCGTTGTGATAAGTTTTTCACCGCTTCTGAATGAAATATCAGGTATATCTTCCAACGCGCCTTTGCCGTCAAGAGCTTTGAGAAGAAGAGCAAAAGGCTCTTCGCCTTCGGAGTGCATAAGCACGTCAATAAATGCGTGCTTTTCGAGCAAAGACGTATCATCGGGCACGTTGTGGCCGCCGAAAACAACAACGCAATCGGGATATTTTTCTTTAACCATTGCGGCAAGGCGCAGGTTATATTCCATATTCCAGACGTAGCAGGAAAAACCGACAACTGCAGGAGCTTCGATTTTTTCAAAAGATTCTTCAACCTTATGGCGCACACAAAGAATATCGGCAATCTCATAGCTTTGCCTGATTTCACTGTCATTCAGAGCATATGCGGCAAGGCAACCCGCAGCATACGGCAGATATGCAATCGCCTTGCTGTAGGTAACGTTAATCTGAACAAGATAAACCTTTTTGCTGTCCATTTTATGAATTACTCCGTTTCAATTTTGCTTTTTGCCGCCCTGAAATGGGTGCTGTTGCCGTCTTTTCTGCTGTACCAAGCAACAACCCTTGCAAAGTTTGCCCACGAATCAAAGGGTTTTGCAGCGATTGTGACGGTGTTGCGTTTTTTCTCAAGCGCAGGTTTTTCGCCGTCAATGATTTTTCTGAAATAGCCGAGAAGGTCATATGAAAGCTCAAAATCCGCATTCTGCGCGAAGGGCTGTTTGGTTATGCCGCGCTGAAAACGCATCAGCTCTTCAAACACCTCATCGCTGATTCCGAAGCCCTTGAGGAAGCCCTCCGCCTCGGCATAGAATTTATCCGCCTCATACGTGAGACAAAGGAAAAGATATTCTTCAAAAGTCCAGAGAATTGTGCCGAAACGCTCATCGCTTATGCTCAGAGTGCCTTTTTCACCAAGCACTTCATCGAGCTTTGCTTCAATATTATGCAGGGCTCTGCCTGCAACCGATTCGGGCTTTGTATAGAAAAAGTCGATGAACGAGCAATAAAAATTCTTGTAGCTGCTCAGACCCTCGTTATAAAGATAAAGTGCAAAAAACTGCAGAATGCCCATATGGTGACAACCCTGAACAACCGCAGAAATCAGATTCATCTTTTTCCAGTCGTTTTTCGTCATCGAATAAGTTGAGGTAACGATAGATGAATATTCCTGAACCTCGTCGATATCATTGATATCACGGTGGGGCTGGTTGAGCGGAATAACGCTCTTTTTGATTTTATATTTTTCAACGTATTCGGGCTGACCCATAATCGAGCAGGGAAGCCACTCACAGTTGTGAACGTAAATCGAGTTGTGCTGGCCGAGATTGAGAAGCTTATCGAGCGAATCAACGATGCTGTCAACGGTTTCGCCGGGCAATCCGAGAATGAGCTCGGTATAGGTTGCAACGCCTGCTTCGTTATATAAATCCATAAGCTCCGAGAAAAAACTCAGGCTGATATTCTGCCTGCCGATATTTCTGAGCACGTCTTCATTCATTGACTGAAAAGAGAGCGTTATACCCTTGCTCATACCGCTTTTTTCAAGCATATAGCCAATGTCAAAAACTCTTTTGCTGCTGTTTTTTTCATAAGACGTCTGAAGCTTAACGGGATAACCCGTTGCCTGCTTCGTTTCAACAATTTTCTGTGCAATCTCAAAATCGCGGCTGAACATACCGAAATTTGAATCTGCCATACCGAGGCCGTAAACCTTGTGCTTGCTGAGCCACTCAATTTCGGCATAAATTCTTTCAATCGGGAATTTGCGGATTTTGGATTTCATGCTGCTCCAATCGCAATATGCGCAGGTGTTGGGGCAACCCCTTGAGGTTTCAATCAGCGCCATAAATTCTGTGTCAGGGTTTTCTGCAAGAATATCGTCAAAATATCCCTCTGTATAGGGTGAGGGAAAATCACATTCGGTTGAAACCATCTCGGGATTTGTTATTATTCCGTTTTCGGTGCGCATTGAAATGCCCGGAATTTCGCCTGCATCTTCAAGCCCGATAAGGGCACGCAGAAGCGAACGGAAGATAACCTCTCCCTCGCCGTGAAGCAGATAATCTATATACGGGCACTCCTCAAGCATTCCGCCGCCGGGCGCAACGTGATGACCGCCAAAAATGATTGCGCAGTCGGGATATTTTTCTTTTATTCGCCTTGCAACCTCTTTGTTGAAGTTTGCATTCCAGATATAGGTTGAAAATGCAACAACCGCAGGGTTATCAATCTTTTGCAAAAGGGAGTCAATGCCCTCGCGCAAATAAAAAATCTTTTCAAGGCTATAGTTTTCTTTTATATCTTTATCTGCAAATGCATATGCCAGAATCTGACCTGCGGTATAAGGCAGATGAGCCGAATTGCCGTAGGCATAGTTAACCTGCAGAAAATAAATTTTGCGTTTCAAAAAAATTCACTGACCTTTCGGGGTTATGCTATCAGTTAATACTGTAAAGGGTTGCACCTTTACGTCTGCCGTACCAAACTGTTTCTTTTGCAAAGGTCGGCCAATCGGAATATTCCTTTGCCGCCTTGAAAGAACAGCTTGTTTTTTCTTTGCGGAGCTTTGTTTCTTTATCGGCACCGATATGTCTGAAATAAGAAGCAAAGTCATAGTCGCATTCAAAATCTTTACCGTTTTCAAACGGACGCTTAACAACGTTGAGCTGGAAGCTGAGCAGATTATCATAAACCTCGCCGTCTTTAATCATCGGCTTGATAAAGCTTTCCGCAAGCTTTCTGAACTCATCAAAGTTATATAAAAATTCAAGGTAAAGTCCTTCTTCAAAGAACCAGGTAACGTTGCCGAAAACGGGATTACTGTGGTTCCATTCACCCTCAAGCGAGCCGTCAAGCTTTCTCTTGATTTCTCTGAAAAGTCTGCCCGCAAGACCGTCGTCTTCAAGGCAATATTCGAGCAATGATTTATAAAAATCATAGTAGTCAATGCCAAGCTCATAATAAGCATAGATCGCAAAATATCGGAGCAGACCGAGGCTGTGGAAGCACTGCAGACAGATTGAAAACAGGTTTGCATAAACCCAGCCGTCGCGTGAGAGCGTGCTTGTTGAACGAACGAGATACGAATATTCGGGAATCATATCCTTTTTGCCCGTTGCCGAGTGAATGTGGTTAAACTGCACCTTCATCGGCTCAATCTGATATTTCTTCATATATTCGGGCTCGCACATCGGGGCATTGGGAAGCAACTCGCAATAATAAACGCTGATTGAATTGTGCTGACCTGCTCTGAGAAGCTTGCAAAGACCCTGGCAAAAGCTCTCTGCCGTTTCACCGGGCAAACCGAGAATAAGCTCTGAATATGTGGGAATATTCGCCTCGGTGTAGCTCGTCATTAGGTCGGAGAAATGCTCCATCGTGAGGTTTTTGCGGTTGATATTTTTAAGCGCATCGTCGCAGAGGGTCTGATAAGCCATTGTTGCGCCCTTATCAATTCCTCTTGAATTAAGAGTCTTTGAAATTCTGAAAACTCTTTCTGCGCTGTTCTTTTCGTAACAGGGTCTGAAAACCTTCGGAAATCCTGTTTTTGCGTTAAGCTCAACAATATATTCGGCAATCTCGATATCTCTGTCAAACATACCGAAGTTTGAATCGGCACAGAAGCAATATTCGATTTTATGGTTGCTGAGCCATTCAAGCTCACCCTTGACCTTTTCCATCGGGAAAAGTCTGAGCTTTTTGTGGTTGCTCCAGTCGCAATAGGTACAGTTATAAGGGCAACCTCGGTTTGTTTCAATAATGGTATCAAACATTGTGTCGGGATTTTTCTCAATTATTGAATCAAAAACGCCCGTAAGATAAGGCGAGGGATAATCCTCAACCGATTCGGGACAATGCGGCGCTGTGAGAATATTGCTGCCGTCTGAATCCCTGAAAGCAATGCCGCAGCAATCGCTCAGATCCGAGCCGTCTTTTAGGGCGGTGAGCAGGTTTGCGGTAACCTCTTCACCCTCACCGAGAGAAAGAATGTCGATATATTCGTTTTTGAGAAATTCCATTCTGCCCGAAACACTGTGACCGCCGAAAACAATTATGCATTCGGGGTATCTTTCTTTAACCGCTTTTGCAAGCGCCTTGTTATATTCAACGTTCCAGACGTAGGTTGAAAACGCAGCAAGGTAAGGCGATTCCATTCCGTCAACGATTTTTTCAATATCGTCTCTGCGGAAGATAATCTCCTTGAAATCATATTCTGCTGCAAGCTCAGGTCTGCTCTTGCAGTAGGCAACAATCGTGCCCGTTGCATAAGGCAGATAAACGGATTTATCAAACGCAAATCCAACCTGAATGAAATAAATGTTTTTCAAAATTATAACACCTGCTCCAAATCTGAAAAGTCAGAAAGACTTTCGTAATGCGCCGAAGCGATTTCGGCGGCATCGGGCTCATCCGAGCCGATAAGCACATTGTATTTTGTGCCTGCGTTTATGCCTGCAAGCAAATCCGAGCGGCGGTTGCCAACGGTGAAGGAATTGCTCAAATCAATCTCAATTCCCTTTGCCGCAAAATCCGAAACCGCTTGCAGAATAAGACCGGGCGCAGGCTTGCGGCAAGCGCAAACCGTCCTGTATTCTTCAAGCACTGCTTCGGGATGATGAGGACAAAAATAATATCCGTCCGCAATAACCGAATGCTCTTTGCAAAGCAGAGAATCGATATAACCGTGAAGCTTTTTTGCGTCATCGGGTTTATAAAGATTTTTTGCTATGCCTGCCTGGTTTGTGATAATAATTGCAAGGTATCCCTTTTTCTTGATTGCAGCAAAGGCTTTGTCTGCATCGGGCAGAAACTCAAAATCCTCCGTGCGATAGAGATGACCCGTATCCTTGTTGAGCGTGCCGTCCCTGTCAAGAAAAACCGCACGTCTTTTTCTTTTTGAAACAAGCAAATCCTTTTCACCGTTCGCCCTTGCAAACTCCTCGGGAATGCCGATATCTATAAAATACGCTTCGCTTTCAAAGATATTAACCTCAAGCAAAAGCGCTTCAAGCACCTGCTTTTCAAACGAAAATTTTTCTTCGTTTATGCAGTCAAGTGCGTTTTTATCAATGAAATATATGCCGCCGTTAATAAGCCCCTCACCCGTTGCTCCCTTTTCGCAAAAACCTGTGAGTCTGCCGCCCGATATTTCAAGATATCCCGAGCGTTCAACGTTTTTGAGAAGCTTTGCCGCCATCGTTACGGGGCAACCGTTTGACTTGTGAGATTTCTGCATTGCAAAAAGGTCAACGTCATAAAAGGTGTCGCCGTTAATAACAACCGCATAATCCTCTTTGCACATTCCAAGCGCTTTTTTGATTGCGCCGCCCGTGCCCAGAGGCACGTCCTCTTTGCAATAAGCAACACACATTCCTCTGTATTGTCTGCCTATGGCTTCTTCGATTTTCTCCGCCATATAGCCCGTTGAAATTATTACCCTGTGAACACCGTTTGCATAAAGATAATCAAGCAGATATTCAAGAAACGGTCTGCCGCCTATGGGTGCAAGCGGTTTGGGCAAATCATCAACGCAGGGTCTGAGCCTTGTGCCCATACCGCCTGCAAGAATAATTGCTTCCATCAACCGTTTTCCTCCGCAATGATATCCTTTGTGCCGTCAGGCAATTCAACTCCCCTGTCATAAAAAGCAACAAGAATTGAATCCTCGGCATAATCAAAGGTGTGAATAACGTTTGGCTCAACGATAAACATATCACCCTTTTTGAAGCTGAAAAATTCTTTTTGCTCACCAAGCTTTGCCTCAACCGTGAAAGCACCTTCAACAACGTAAAAGCCCTCCCTGTTGAGCGCATGGTAATGTCTGCCTCTTTCAACGCCTGCTTTTGAGGTTACAACGTTAATCTGCTTATAACCGTCTCTGACAAGCTGAACAAGGCTGCCTCTTTCATCTTCAAAAACAAAATCGGGTTTTAAAATCTTTATCATAAACCGTTCCTCAGTTGTTACAGATTATCTGCGTGCCTTCATTCTCAAAACTGAATTTCACCTCGTGAAGCCCTTTGAGCGATTCACGCACCTGCATCTGTTTTTCTTCGGGCACGTAAAACAGCAGGCATCCGCCGCCGCCCGCACCGAGAAGCTTGCCTCCCAGCGCACCTGCGCCCATAGCTTTGTTATAAAGCTCATCTATAAAATCGGTTGAAACCGAGCCGCTTATGCTTCTCTTGAGAAGCCAGGTTTCGTTAAGAAGTCTGCCAAAATCCTCGAGTGATCCGTTTGGTTCAATAAGTATTTTTTCGGCAACGTCAACCATACCGAGCATCTCTTTGAGTTGAGCCGTTTTGCCGCCCATCTCAGCCTTTGTTGTTTTCTGAATTTCAAACGAAAATCTTGAAAGCCCTGTAAAAAAGAGCAAGAGATTTGAATTGAGCCTTTTCTTTTTCTCTTCGGGAATTTCAAGCGGAGTTACCGTATAACCCTCTGCGCTGAAATTAATTCGGTTAAAGCCACCGAAAGCCGCCGCAATCTGGTCCTGAACGCCGCCGTCTTCATTGCAAAGAACACGTTCAAGGTAAATCGCATCGTCGGCAAGCTCACGCTTGGTTTTGGTTATGCCCTGCATTGTGTAAAGCGCATTGAGCATACCAACCGAAAAAGAACTGCTTGTTCCGAGCCCCGTTTTTGACGGCAGGTCGGCATCATAGTTAAGAGCAATTCTCTCAAGCCCGAGCCATTCCATCGCGTTTCTGATTGCAGGGTGCTGAATTTCGTCAACGGAATTGACCCTCTCAATCCTCGCATATGAAAGAAAAGTTTTGTATTCGAAAATATCAGGAATTTCTCTGACGTTAACGTGACAATATTTATCAAAGGTTGATGAGATAACCGCTCCGCCGTGTTCACGGTAGAACTCGGGAAAATCCGTTCCGCCGCCAAAAAACGACATTCTGACAGGCGTTTTGGAAATTATCATTCAATCACTCCTTTGACCAAGCTGTTGTTACATTGCAAACTGGGTTACAAGTGAGAATACCTTGTTTTCAGATGCAAAAGCGGTTGAATAGGAAGCGAGCCAGACTATCACAATAACCGCCGCAATCGGATGCGCTTTCGCGAAATCGCAGATACCGCCGAGTGCTTTAAGCACGGGTTTATTGCCCTTTGAAGCAAGAGCAACAACAACCATCAGCGGAATAATGTTGAATCCTGTCATATAGCCTTTGCCTGTGCAGATTATGCTTGCAAAAATCATTGCCGCATACGGAAGAACGATTGCCGAAACTGCAGTAATCTTTGCGAGCTTGCTCTTTTCTCCTTTGAAGCCGATCACCTTGACTGCAATATAAATCATAACCGCAATAACGGGAAGCGATGCAACCACAACGCCCTTCAGCCCATTGAAAAATCCGCTCAGCGAGAATATGCTGAGTTTTTCAAAGCTGAGATCGTGGCATTCGTTACCGCCGAATTTTGCAAACGTTTCGTTAAGCTTGAAATAAATTCTGAGTTCCGCATCTGAAAGCTGAACACACAAGACTGTTGCCGCAACGGAAACAGCGGCTCCTGCAAGCGAAATAATTCTTGAAGCGATGTCTTTGGGTGTTGTGATAAGCAAAACAATAACAACAAGAAGAACAAGGCTGAAAACAGAACAGGGCATAATGAATGCGATAATCGCCGATGCCGCAACCGTCAGAATCACAGGCAGAATTCTGTTTTCTATTTCAAGGCAAACGGCAACGCAGATAATCGCAATAACCGTTGCAAGAGCGTGAAACACGCTGTCGAGAGTTGTAATAAGCATCGGCTCTGCAACCGCAAGAATCATCAGCACTTTTGCGCCGTCACCGATTTTCGGAGCGTTTTTAACCAAAAGCAGAGGAACCATCACCGATAAAACGATTGCACCTGCCGCAAGCAAAATTTCATTAACTCCAAAAGCAACAGTATCAGCAAAACCGAAAAGCTTTTTATATAACGGCTGAACAAGCAACGATTTAAAAAACAGAACCGTCGCCATAACAATCAGCTCAATTTTGGTTGACTGTTTCAAATTTATTTTCATAATATCCCTCATTTTCGGACAGTTGATTTAAAAGACAATCTTGTTGAAATAAACCGCAAAATAAACAAGCACCGATGCCGAAACAATAACGTTATTTTTGCAGAAGCTCTTTATTTTTTCGGTCAGAGCAATAATCGTTTCGTTCTTGGTTGCAAGAAAATAAAGAATCATACCTGTCTGGTTAATATAGCTGTAGAAGAAAAATCTCGGTGACCAGCCCAGAATCGGAATGAAGAGAATCGAAATCATTGTTGCAATGCAAAGGAAGAAGATAAACTTTGTTGCCTTATCCTTTTCAGCCTTGATTGCCTTAATCCAGAAAGCGGTCAGACCGCCGAGAATCGGAATAGAGAAGAGCAGACCGTTTGCAAGCAGGTTATTGAGTTTGCCTTCACCGATTGCATAAGACTCATAAATTTCTTTGAAAAGATTGCTTGCACTGCCGCCGAAGAATTCAACAAGCTGTTTGCTCACCATCTCGTTGATTTTACCCTCGCCGGGCATTTCCGTATAACGGCTGAAATAGAATTTAACCATTTCAAGCGGGGTCGCAAAATCGTGAACAGCCGTTGACTTTATCGAATAAATACCGATTGCGAGCATTCCCACGTAAGAAACGCCGCAGATGATGATGTTTTTTAGAGCAAAACCGCTTCTGCGGCATTCATCAAGCAGAATGATCGAAACAAGAAATACGCAACCTGCAAGAAAAACAGGGTTGATAAGCGTTGCTATAAAACAAAACGCGGGCGCAAACCAGATGCCGATTTTTTTGCTTGAAAGATAAATCGCAAAAAGCGAAGCCGCCCAGAAGAATTTATCCACCTTCATCTCCGCAAAATGAACGCGGAACGTGAAGGGGGCAATGCAGAGAATCGCAATAATCAAAGCCGCAGTTCTGAAGGTTTCGGGGTTATCCCTTGTTTTGTCAAGAACGCTGCCGAAACACAGTGACACCGCCGCAACAAGCAATGCCGAGCCGATATTGACAACAACTTTGATGATATCGGGCGTTACCGTTTTTGCAAACCAGCTTAACACTTCGCCTATAAATCCTCTTGCCATAAATCCGCGGTCATAAGTGAAAAGATATTGCAATTCATAATAACCTCTTGATAATTCAACCTTGCCTGCCGCGATCATATAGATAAGACCGATTGAAAGCACGGCAAACGGTGCAAGATAGCAAAAAGCTCTTGAATGGGTGAAACTCGCAAGCTTTTCTATGTTTAAATTTTTGTTTTGACTTTTGTTCAAAACAGTCACCTCCGTGAGAGTTCCGGATTTTTATTATCTCTTTCGGCTATAAAATGCCTATAATATCATCTCATTATATCAAAGTTACTGTTAAAAGTCTATAGTTTTTTAAAATAATAAATATATTATATAAGAATATTATACAAGAAAAAACGGAGCCCGAAGGCTCCGCCGCAACGAAAATCAATACATTGTTTTTGAAAGCACAAAGCAGGTCCACAGTGCAATAACAAAAAGTCCTTCTGCAGGAATAGCAAGCTTTGTGTAAGGGCATTTCCAACCCTTATCAACGCAAAGAAAAATTGTTCTTGTAACAAACACCGTTGTTGCAAAGAAAAGACCTCCAACCAGCGAATAAAACGGTGTGCCGAGTGCGATTGTGAGATAAAGCAGAAATGCACCCAAAGCAAACGAAATTCCGCCGTAATAAACTCTGATTTCCGTTTTGCCTGCGTTATCAACAGGCTTAACGGAAAAGCTCTCTGCATTTTTGATAGGGCTTGTGATAAACACAACCGCCATACCGAAAAAGTAAAAAACAAGGCCGATAACCGCTACGCTCGCAGGAATGTTTGACGCTAAAATCTGTTTAAAAGCTTCCATTATTAACCTCCGACAATTCATCTTTAGTAATCGATGCAATAATTATATCACAATCTGTCAAAATAGTCCATAAAAATATTGAAATCAAAAAAACGATATGATATAATCGAAATATGGAAAAATTAACAAACAAACAAATTCTTGACCAAATCAAAGGCGGACTCATCGTTTCCTGCCAGGCGTTATCAACAGAGCCGTTATATGACAGCTATATTATGAGCAAAATGGCTTATGCCGCTGACCTCGGCGGTGCCGTAGGCATCAGGGCAAATACTGTTGTTGATATCCTCGCCATCAGAGAAAGAGTCAACCTGCCGATTATCGGCATCATCAAAGAGGTTTACCCCGACAGCGACGTTTACATCACCCCCACAATGAAAGAGGTTGATGCGCTCGTTGAAATCGGTTGCGAAATCATTGCAGTTGATGCAACAAACCGCACCCGTCCCGGCGGCGTTTCATTTGAAGAATTCTTCAAAGAAGTGCGCGCAAAATATCCCGACCAGCTCTTTATGGCTGATACAAGCTGCTTTGAAGAAGGTAAGCTTGCACTTGAGCTTGGTTTTGATTTGCTCGGCACAACAATGAGCGGCTATACACCCTATACCAAAGGCACACCCCTGCCCGATTTCAACCTTATGAAGCGTTATAAGGAAGAGCTTGGCGCAACGGTTATTGCCGAAGGCGGCATCTGGGTGCCCGAGCAGCTTGTTGAAGCTTTTGCAAACGGTGCACACGCAGCGGTTGTGGGCACAGCCATCACCCGTCCTATGGATATCACAAAGCGTTTCGTTAAAGCTTTGGAGGATTCAAGGGCATAAACAAACAAAAAAGCAGGCGGCTTTTGCCGTCTGTTTCACTTTAAACATAGGAGAAATCAAATGAAAATCCTTGTTTTTGATATCGGCGGCACAGAAATAAAATATGCTCTGTGCGATGAGAATTTCGTTCTCTCAAATAAAAACTCCGTTCCCACCAACGCTTTTGAAGGCGGTAAAAGGATAATTGAAAGAATTGTTGAAATTGCAAAAACCTTTGACGGTGTTGAGAGAATCGGCATCTCAACCGCAGGTCAGGTCAACAGCGAAAAAGGCGAAATCATCTTTGCAACAGACAGCATTCCGGGCTACACAGGCACAAAGATAAAACAGATTATCGAAACCGAAATCGGTGTGCCCTGCGCAGTTGAAAATGACGTTAACTCCGCCGCTCTGGGCGAAGCGTTTTTCGGCGCGGCTAAGGGCGAAGAAAACTTTATCTGCCTCACTTACGGCACAGGCATCGGCGGCGCGATTTTTCTTGGCGGTAAGCTTTTCACAGGCAACAGCTTCTCTGCAGGAGAATTCGGCCATTTTGTTACTCACGCAGGCGGCAAAGCCTGCACCTGCGGCGGCTCGGGTTGCTATGAAACCTACGCTTCAACAAGCGCACTCGTAAAAGCCGTTAAAGAAAAAACAGGCAGAGATTTGAACGGCAGAGAGATTTTTGCCGAATTCGACAACCCCGAAATCAAAGCAATCATCGACAGCTGGATTGACGAAATCGTTGTTGGCTTAAAAGGCCTTGTTTATATCTTCAATCCCTCTCTCGTTGTTGCAGGCGGCGGAATTATGAGCCGCGAATATATCATTGACGAAATCAACAACCGCCTTGCAGCAGAGCTTATGCCGAGTTTCCGCTGTGCAAAGGTTGTTAACGCGCAGGCAGGCAACGATGCAAACCTGCTCGGTGCAGCTTATCTTGCATCAAATATCAACTGATTTCCGAAAGGAGTAAAAATTATGTTTTGTCCCAATTGCGGTAATACCCTCCCCGAAAACAGCAGATTCTGCACAGCTTGCGGAGCTTCTCTCGAAAGCGGCGCATCAGCACCGTATTCAGGCGGAGTAAACGTCAAAAACTTAACCGATAACCCCAACATAATTAAAATCAACGAGCTCGGTTGCTTTCAGGTTTTTGAACACCAGAAGGATATGAGCACCAACCCCTCAGCCGCCATAACCGCTTATTTTATGCAGGAAATGAATCTGCGCAAAAGACAGGTTCTCTGCTCACTCAACGGCAATTCCGTTAAGCTTCAGGCAGGTGCAATGCAGTGGACTGCAGGCAAGATTTCAATGACCTCGGGCGTCAAGGGCGTTAAGGATTTCTTCGGCAAAGCTCTCAAGGGTGCCGTTACAAACGAATCAACCGCGAAGCCTGTTTTCAGCGGCAACGGTTATCTTATGCTTGAACCCACTTATAAATATATCATTCTCGAAAACGTTGCAGACTGGGGCAGCGGCATTGTTCTTGATGACGGTCTTTTCCTTGCTTGCGACTCAACCGTTCAGGAAGAGGTTGTTTCAAGAAGCAACTTCTCTTCAGCCGTTCTCGGCGGTGAAGGCTTATTCAACCTCTCGCTTTCGGGTCAGGGCATTGCAGTTCTTGAAAGTGCAGTTCCCCGCGAAGAGCTTATCGAAATTGAACTCAATAACGATGAAGTCAGAATTGACGGCAACATGGCAATTGCCTGGAGCAAATCTCTGCAGTTCACCGTTGAAAGATCCTCAAAATCGCTCGTCGGCTCACTGGTAAGCGGTGAAGGTCTTGTTAACATCTACAGAGGCACAGGAAAAATCCTGATGGCTCCCACAACCTTCGGCACACATATGAAGCAGAATAACAGCGCTAAAGAACCTGCAAAAACATCTTCTGCAGGCAGCTTTGTCGGCAGCATGGTAGGCTCGCTTCTCGATCTTTAATAACATAAAACAGGCTTGCAAAGGTTAATCCTCTGCAAGCCTGTTTTTATTTCGTTCTTTCAATCATTCTGCCGAATTCATCAAGCAGCACAGAAAAATCGCCTGTTGTGGCAACAAACGTTACCTTATACAAGGCACTTCCGTCTGCGCAATCACCCATCGCCATTGCCGCATTGCAGATGATTCCATTCTTATAATGCTCATCAGCGTGGTAAATGTGGAACGCCTGCATCAGAGTTTCATCATCCGCAACGTTGACGTCAATTGACTGCGGAAAATAATATTGAACCGTTTTTTCTTCATCGTCTGTCCAGACCCAGATGATTTCGCACGCTTCGTTCATAACCGTAACAAAATCACCTTTATCCGTATCAAGATGAACGCGTACGCACGGCTCGCCGTTGATTTCACCGAGCTGCAAATATTGGTCTTTTATTATTTTTGCACCGTCAAATTTCGGATTTTTGCCCATTTCCGCACAGGCGGCAACCTGAAACGGCTCTGTGCCCAGAACAGGAATAATCGGCCAATGAATCTGCTGACTGCCCGTAATCCCCTCGGGCACAACGTAAACAGGCTTTGTTTTTTCTTCTTGCCTGTTTACCGTAGGGTAAGAGCAAACGTAAAGATAAGAGCCAGCTTCAGTGTCGGTTTCAAGCCCCGAAATCACCGATTGAAGCTCCTCAAAATTTTCAACGCTGAATTCAACGGATGCAGGCACTATCGCGGTTTCTGCCGTCGATTCAGCATTTGCCTGCGCCGAGATTTCAGTCGGTTTTTCAGCTTTTTTTGAGCAAGCAAAAAGCGTTGCCGTCAACGCAAAAGTCATTATGATGCAAGCCGTTTTCTTCAAAGAAATCACGTCCTTTCACCAATTATTCGCCACAAAAAGAAAAAACTCTCACAAAAAAAGGAGCAGGATTCCTGAATCCCGCTCCTTTTGTTATTCGTTATAAAGACTGATTTTGCCTGAAACGGCTTTCGCAATGAATGCCGATGCCGCAAAAAGAAGAAAGCCCTCTGCTCCGAAAAGCTCAACGGCAATAACCGCCGAGGCAAGCGGACAGTTTGTTACACCGCTGAAAAACGCAACCGTTCCGACCGCTGCACCGTAGCCGCAGGTGATCCCGAAAAACTGTGACAAAAAGCCGCCAAGCGTTGCACCGATGAAAAGCGAGGGAACAATTTCGCCACCCTTGAAGCCTGCCGAAATGGTGACTGCGGTGAAGATAATTTTAAGCAAAAACGCTTCGGGGCGAACACTCTCATTTTCAAAAACGCTTTCTATAACTGAGATTCCGCCGCCGTTATAGTCTTTGCCGAATACAAGTGTAAGAACAATAACGATGCAAGCACCGATAAAAATTCTCAAAAACGGATTCTTGCAGGCTTTTTGTGCAAGGAACTTGCTTTTGTGAAGAATGTGACAAAATGCCGCACTCACAAGTGCAACCAAAGCCGCAACACCGATTGTTTTGAGCAGAATCACCACGTCAAAACCGGGCACCGTTTGAATGTGAAATCTCTCCGGTTTAACTCCGAGAGCTGTTGAAATCAGGTATGCAACAACGCTCGAAACAAACGCGGGTACCGCCGCCATAACGTTAACCGTGCCAGCAACGGCAACCTCAGCCGCAAAAACACACGCACCTGCAGGCGTGCCGAAAGCGGCAGAAAACAGAGCCGCCATACCGCAGACCGTGAGCACCGAGCGTTTGTCTTTATCAGCTCTTGTGATTTTGGAAACAATTTCAGCCGCACTGCTGCCAATCTGGAGTGCCGCACCCTCTTTGCCCGCCGAGCCGCCAAAGCAATGGGTTATAACCGTTGCGGCAAAGATAACAGGCATAAGAATCACGGGTGTTTGCGCCTCACCCCTTGCGCTTTGAAGTGCTCGGTTCGTGCTGATTCCATCCAGCTTCGTCAGCTTATAAAGCCCGACTGTGGCAAGACCTCCAAGGGGCAAAAGAAAAATAAAAAAGTCATTTCTTTCGCGTAAGCCTGTCACAAACACAATGCTTTTTGCAAAAGCCGCGCCGACAATGCCGCAAACTGCGCCGATTGCAAGGGCAGAAAAAATCAGAATTATTCCGTTTTTAAGCTTTTCGGCTAAAGATATTCTGTTTTCAGCCGTTCGCTTCATGCCCTCACCTCCAAAATTTCTGTATGCAGTATATCACAACAATCTGCCCTTTGCAATGATTAAAAAGAAAAAGCAGGCAACATTTTTAACGTTGCCTGCTGAAAATTTATCTGATAAAAAATATCAAATCATTCTGCGCTGAATCCGTTTTCAGTTTATTTAACTATAAACTGTGATTCGGCGATTTCTGCGATTTCCTCTGCTGTTGTTGCGTTATTCATTCTGTCTGCAACCTTGCTTCTTCTTTCACGAAGCTCAGCATACATCTGGTCACGCTTTTCAGCTGAAAGAGGATAGAAGAATTTGGGGATAATGCCAAGGCTGCTTGTGATGATGGGAATACCTGTGCCGAGAGCAAAGATCCACCACTTTGTTTTGTCTGACTGTGTGCCGACCTTAAGACCCTGAACGTAGCCAACCTTCTTCATTACGATGCTGTTGATACTTCCCATAACAGCCTGCTGAAGCTTTGAAATCGTTGACTGAGCAACACCTATCATAGCCTCTGCGCGGTAACCGTTTTTCCATTCGCAATAGTCCATGGATTCGTTGCTGATTTCGGCAGGGATAACTCTTCGCAAGCCGTAAACACACATTTCGAATATTTCTTCAATACCCATCATAGGCAAGATAATTGCTTTTCGCATAAAGTTCTTGTTTATCGAACCAACGCCGAAAACAACCATCCACAAAATATCCGTCCACATATCTTCAAGAATCCATAGAGCCTTGGTCGAGAATCTCTTTCTCAAGGGTTCAACAAAGCTGTAACTGATAAACTTGATCGGGAATGCGGGAATACCAACAATGGTTTTCCATGTAACAGAACCGATAACGTCGATATAGAAGTTCGTTCTGCTCGAGCCGATACTGAAGCCCGAAAGGAACGACGAAAGCACCTGAATAAACATCGGCTTGTTTGTGACAATAGCCTTCAAGCCCTGAATAACGCTCGGTTTTTTGATTGTCTGCGCAACTCTTTCTCTTGTGTTGAGGAAGAAATAGAGGCAGAACAAAGCTCCGAGAACGGCAAATGATACGCCGAAACCTGCAAAAAGCTTGGGAAGCTTGATTTTAATCTTATCATTGATTGCAAGGTCATAGATAATACCGAAAATCTGCTTGGGAACGTCCTCAACGAAATGCGACATCAGGTTTGCCGTTGCAATAAGCCTCGAACGGTCCAATGGCTCAGGCGTTATCGTGGAGCCGAAGCCTGCACGGGCAACTGCCGTGAAAGTGTTTGCCGTTTCGGTGATAATCGACATTGCGAAATAGAAGATCCACTTGGGAAGATAATCTCCCGGGGTGTCGGGAAACATAAACGGAATAAGCCAATACCACAAACCGAGAATTGTGAGGGGAAGCTGACCGAGAAGAAGATACGGTCTGAATTTACCCCAACGTGTTCTGGTTTTTTCAACAATAACACCGATTATGGTATCGTTGAAGGTATCCCATACGGTTGCAACAATGTTTTGAATCGCAAGATAGCTGAAATCGATTTTAACAACGTCATATATGTATCTGTCTTTAAAATCGTTGATATTCAAGCTTGCTGCTGTATCTTCAAGAACATAGGCAACAGTTTCTTTTGTGCCAACAAAACGTCTGTTTTTAAGAAGCCCTGAGTTTTCGGTTGCTTCAGCAAGGTTTCTCTCTGTTGACATAATTCCACCTGCCTTTCTGTAAAATACAATTTTACACGATATTTAATAATTTTGCAACAGTAATTATTTTTTTAATTCAAACAAAGTTTTTGTGCCCGCATCGTATTCCCACGCTTCAAATCCTGTTTCAAGAGCGGGGCTGTTCAGAGCAAGCGTGAAATCACGGTTTTCCGCATCCTTGAAAAGAGGATCGGCAAAAACAGCGTTGTTATAGTAGCCTCTGGCGGTCATTATAACCATTGATTTTCTTTCGGAGAAACTCATTGAATCGCCCGAATAAACGTTGCCGCCGTGCTTGTAGTCCCAATAAGTGTTGCCGTCATCAACAAACCAATCGCTCTCTGTTGTCAGCGCATACATTGTTGCGTTATCGGTAACAAAAATATTGTTTGTGAGAGTGAGCGAGTTGTGCTCTTCGTTTCTTGTGATTCTGAATGCACCGTCACCGCCGAAAGCAAAGATATTGTTTCTTACAACGTTTTCTTTGCCGTAGTGCTGATGGAAAGTCTGTGAAGAGCAATCATAAACGAGGTTCTTTTCAACAAGCATACCGCTTGAACCTTCGTCAAGATAAATGCCCCAGCCGCCGTAGCCGTATCTGCCTTCGTCACAGCCGACGTTATAAATCACGTTGCCTGAAATCACGGTATCGGGCTGAATTCCGAGAGTGTAGATTGCGCCCATATCGGAAAGCCAGCCGTTACCGATATCATAAATAAGATTATCGCAGATTTTTATGTTGTTGGTTGAATTTGCCGAATATCCCCAGTTCCAGCCAACGGAAATACCCGTATACCAACCGTCGTGGATTTCGTTGTTTGTGAGGTCACAGTCAATTGCATGGGTCAGAAGAATACCGATGGCATTGTTGAAAATTCTGCCGTATTTATTGATATGACAATCTCTTATATTGATATTTTTTGTTGTTGCGGGAACAACAAAATCACCGTGGATAAAGACCGCGTTTGCACCGATTTCGTTGAACATACAGCTTGTTACGTTGCAGTTTTCAGATGCTTTGTCAAACTTGACGGCGGTATATGATATGTTTTCAAAACGGCAATCGGTAAAGTTGATGCCTGATGATGCAGAAATATAAATTGCTGCAGGCACCTCAAATGCAGCCTGCGGATGATCCGCTCCGTATTTAATTGTCTGATACATGGGATGAGAAGGATCAAAAGCCTTGCCGGTATGAGTTCCGTCTACATAATCCCAGTCCGTATTTTCAAAGTTGATTCCCTGGAAAGAAATGCCGGACGCACCGTTTAAAGTAATCAGCTGTTCATTGCTTCCTGCATAAAGCACAGTGTTTTCAACTGTGTCACCAACCTGAGGAATGTAATAAAGTTTTTCTTCGCTTCTGTCGAGATACCATTCACCGGGAAGTGAAAGAGCTTCTTTTACGTTTTCAAAAACATAATTGTCTTCAACTCTTATTCTCATTGCCGAAGGCTTGGTTACTTGAATTCTTCCGGTTTCGGTGTTGACGGAATGTATCGGCAGAAGGTCATCACGCCAGAAATGCATAATTCTTACGTCAACATCATTAGGATTTTCGAAATCAATAATATCGTTTTTGTCAGCGTAGAAAGCCAATGCATGGGTAAAGAAATCGGGGGCGTGTGACCCGGGAATCGATTCTTCGGCAAGAGGTTCTCCAAAAACCTTGAAAACACCCGTTTTGGGATAGTTTGAGCGTGCAAGTCTTTCGCCATCCTTGAAAAGTGAGCGGAAATAATCGTCATCACTTTCAACGGGCATATCGGTCACAAACGCATCCACACCGTTGATTGTTGTTTCGCTCCAGTTGCCGCTGATTTCCTTTGAGCCCGAGAAAACAACCTCTTCGTTGGGATAAGAACGGTAAATAACGTCGCCTCTGTCATCGGCGGTGAATTCAACCGTGTTTTCAATAAAATATGTACCTTCTCTGAACCATACGGTAACAGCTTCGCCATCCGAAGCATCAGAGGCTTTGAGAATTTCTTTTGCTTTTTCAAACGTTTTCAAGGGTGCTTCAACGGTGCCGGGGTTAGCGTCATCACCGTCGGGCGAAACGATAAGATCGTTTTCTCCCATAACAAACTCGCCCTCGTCAAAAGCTGTTTTTACCTGTTCCGTTGTTTCGGGAAACTCGGGTATAACGGCCTTGGGCGGGCAAAAAATAGCCGAAAGCATTGTGAGCAGCGAAGCAAACAACGCAACTATCTTTGTGATAACAACATTCATAAAAGGAACCTCTCTTTCTTGCCGAACCGACATAAGCGCACATCGGCTTTTGCAGGAACAAAATGATATATGCAGTATATCATACAAGCCGAATAATTACAATAAAAAAGTGAAAAAGCACCGCTGTTGCGATGCTTTTTTCTGGTGTGAATGATTATAACGGATTATCCGAAACGTCGGTTTCAGATAAGGCTGTTGTTGTTAAGGTATACAAGGCCTGCTGCCTTAAGAGCAACGTTAGCTTCTGCCTTTGTAATCAAAACCTCTTTAACTTCACCGAAAATGGTGAAGGAGATTTTAACAAAGCCTGCATCAACAGCAACGTCAAGAGCGCCTTCGTCAGGAATTTCTGCGCCTTCAAGACCTGCAGCAACTGCAAGTGACTTTGCAACAAGAACGTTGGTTACATATGCATCTGCATTGTATTCGCCAACAATTACGTTGTTATCGTGGCAAGCCTGAACAGCTGCGAAATATTCGTCGTCTGCAGCGATGTCGTAGTTATCGTCGTCATTGAGGTCGTATGCAAGGTCAAACTCTTTTGCAACAAGCGCGTACCACTCAGCCTGTGTGTATACGTAAGAAGGCTGTGCAGTCGGTACCTTTGTGTTGAGGTATACAAGGCCTGCTGCTTTAAGAGCTGCGTTAGCCTCAGCCTTGGGCATTACAACTTCTTTAACCTCACCGCTGATAGTTACAGAAGCGTCGACAAAGCCTGCATTAACAGCAACGTTAACGGCAACTTCATCGGAAACTCCGGGGAGTTTGAGGCCTGCTGCAACGATAAGTGACTTTGCAACAAGAATGTTGGTTATCTGTGCATCTGCGACATACTCATCAACAATTACGTTGTTGTCATAGCAAGCCTGAACAGCTTCAAAATACTTGTCGCCTACAGCGATGTCGTAGTTGTCTTCGTCCTCAAGGTCGTATGCAAGGTCAAACTCTTTTGCAACAAGTGCGTACCACTCAGCCTGTGTGTATGCCTGTATTTTGTTGAGGTATACAACGCTGGCTGCTTCAAGGGCTGCATCAGCCTCTGCCTTTGTAATTACAACCTCTTTAGCCTTACCGAAAAGGTTTACAGAAACCTTAACAAAGCCTGCATCAACAGCAACGTCAAGAGCAACTTCGTCGGGGATTTCTACACCCTCGAGGCCTACGGCAACTGCAAGTGATTTTGCAACAAGAACGTTGGTTACGTATGCATCTGCATCGTATTCGCCAACGATTACGTTGTTGTCGTGGCAAGCCTGAACAGCTGAGAAATATTCGTCGTCTGCAGCGATGTCGTAGTTGTCATTATCCTCAAGGCTGTATGCGAGGTCGAACTCCTCAGCAACAAGAGCATACCACTCTGCCTGAGTGTATGCATCGACAGACTGAGCAGGCGGCGCAACGCCGAAGATGGATAAAACGAATGCCATAATGAGTGAAAAAAACTTCATTTTTGGAAAACTCCTTTCTTAATCTGCACTTTTATTAAAAGGCGCGCGAGTGAACTCACCACCTCTTGATCAAGCAACCAAATTATAACAATAAAATGGAAATAAGTCAACAAATCATTGTAACAACAAGGTGAAATTTTAAACTATTTGTAAAAATGAACGTCGTGAGCGAGATTTTTATATTGCGAAGTAATATTTTCATCCGCCTTTTTGCAAAAATTAAGAACCACACGGATGTGTGATTCTTAATTTGGTGGAAGAGGGTGGATTCGAACCACCGAAGTCGTTGACGGCAGATTTACAGTCTGCTCCCTTTGGCCGCTCGGGAACTCTTCCGATTATTAAATTGCCTGTTAAAACAGGAATGGAGCTGGTGGACGGACTCGAACCCCCGACCTGCTGATTACAAATCAGCTGCTCTACCAACTGAGCTACACCAGCGTGGAACGCTCGATTAATATATCACAAAAAAACAGCGTTGTCAAGTGATTTTTTAAAAAATTTTTCACTTTTTTGTTTTTTGCATTTTATTGTCATTTTACCGCCAAAAAGCTCAAAAAAAGACTGCACCGACAAACGTCGATACAGTCTGAAACGTTTTTCAAAATCAAGCCTTGTTCTTTTTCTTTGCGATTGCAGCTTCAATTTTGGGGTAAACAACTTCATAAAGCTTTGAGAAAATGAAGTAACCGATAACTGCATAAAGAAGACCGACAACTGCGCCTGCGATAACGTCTGTGGGATAATGAACGCCAACGTAGATTCTTGAGATACCCATAAGGAAGGCAAAAACAAAGGAGCTGATACCAACCCACTTGTTCTTGAGAACCATTGTGATTGCAAGAGCAAATGTGAATGCTGATGATGTGTGACCTGAGGGGAATGAGAGTGACTTTGAGCTCATATACTCAACGATATCGGGCCAAACGTAACCTTCGCTCCACTTCTGAGCAAAAGCATCGCTTACGTGCCAGTCAATCTTACCGAAGAAGCCAACCCAATCATAGTTCTTACCATACTCGGCAGCAGCCTTTGCGGCAGCTTCGTCAAGAATGGGGAGATTATAGGGTCTGGGTCTTTCCATAAGAGGCTTAAGCATTTCGTTGTTGAGAAGAGTCATAACAAGAAGTGCGCCAAGGCAAACAACGCCTGCCTTTCTTGTTTTCTTAAAGAAAATCATAACAAGACCGAGAATGATGAAGAAAATGCCGTCATCGCCGAGAGTTGTGATGATTTTCATAATCGGGTTGAGCCAGCCCATTCTGACTGTATTCTCAAAAAACTCAAAAATCGCAAGGTCAAAATTAAGAATTGCTTCCAAAAGAATCTTCCTTTCATAAATATTTTTTCTTATTATCACTTTTATTTGCCGAAAAAGCAAGTCTTTTTTGAAAAATAATTAATTTTATCCCTTTTTTCATCAATATATAACCCGTTTCTTGACACAAAAGATAAATAGTGTTAGATTTATTATGTAATATTTTTCAGCGAAAGGACTTGTCTTTATGAAAGCAACAGGCAAAATCATTGCCGCAACTGCCGCAATCGCAGGCTTCGTCGGCGGCGCAGGCTACGGTATGTTTCACGGTATGATGCACAGAAAATCTTCAATCGCAGAGAAACTCGGCAGTGTGTTCAACAAAGCTGAAGGCGAGCCCTTTGTTCCTGCAGAAGACCCCAGAGCAATCTGGTTTGCTCAGCAGCCGCTCGAAAAATTTATGATTAAAAGCACCAAGGGTTTTAACCTCAGAGCGTATCTTCTCAAAGCAAAAGAGCCCTCTGACGTTTACGTTTTTGCAAGCCACGGCTACAGAGGCGACGGCAAAAACGAATTTCAGGTTATGTCAAAATTCTATCACGAAAAAGGCTATAACGTTTTCATCGTTGACCATCAGGCGGCAGGCGAAAGCGAAGGCACTTATATCGGCTTCGGTTATCACGAATCACGCGACGCTATGCTCTGGCTTGAGTTTATGAAAGAAACCTTCGGCAACGATATTCAGATAATTCTTCACGGTGTTTCTATGGGCAGTGCAACCGTTATGCTTATGAGCGGAAACGAAAATCTGCCTGAAAACGTTAAATTCACCGTTGCAGACTGCGGCTACACTTCTGCCTGGGACGAATTTGCACATAATTTCAGAAACGTTGGTGTGCCCACCTTCCCCGTGCTCAACGCGGCAAACTTCTTTAATAAACGCATTTCGGGCTATGATTTCAAGGATACAGACACCAAAGCGGCTGTTGCAAAGGCAAAAATTCCGATGCTCTTCATCCACGGCGGCAAGGATGATTTCGTGCCAACAACAATGGGCAGCCAGCTTTATGCCTTCTGCGGCAGTGAGCATAAGGAGCTTTATATTGCCCCCACCGCCGCCCACGCAGAAAGCTATCCTTTCCACAGCGACGAATACGAAGCAAGAATCAATTCGTTTGCAGAGAAATACATTGTATAACTGAAAAGCGCGGCGGAACAGGTTGTTTCGCCGCTTTTATTTTGTTGCGGATAAATATCTTTGTCGATTTTGCACATAAAAAAAGCCAATAATTCTATTGACAATTCAAAACTCTTATGCTAAAATATCATTCGTTCCGATTAAATGAACTGCGCGGGTGTAGTTCAATGGTAGAATCCCAGCCTTCCAAGCTGGTCGCGTGGGTTCGATTCCCATCACCCGCTCCATACGCGCCTGTAGCTCAGGTGGATAGAGCAACTGCCTTCTAAGCAGTGGGTCAGGGGTTCGAGTCCCTTCAAGCGCGCCAAAAGGCTGCAGAGAAATCTGCAGCCGCAAATATGGTGGTTGTAGCTCAGTTGGTTAGAGTGCCAGGTTGTGGCCCTGGAGGTCGTGGGTTCGACTCCCATCAACCACCCCATTTAAAAACACGTACGCAAAGCATTTTCGCTTTGCGTATTTTAATATCCGAATATTTTGGGGCGTCGCCAAGCGGTAAGGCACGGGACTTTGACTCCCGCACTCGCTGGTTCAAATCCAGCCGTCCCAGCCAGAAAAAAGCACTTCTTCGGAAGTGCTTTTTGTTTTTTGCGTAAGATGATATAAAAACAATCCACATTATTGTGCTGTGCCGCTCGTCCTTCGAATCCCTCACATTAAAAATCAACCCCACTCGCTGATGCGCGTGAGGTTGATTTGCCAAAGAGCGACCAAAAGTAGTATAAGTGAGGGTAAGAACGACCAAAAGTAGTGTGCGTTATCTATTCTACAAATTGGTATTTGTCGCTCTTAATTAGTCCTCCGTCATTATTCTCCAAAACAGCTTTTCAGCAATTATATAAGTACTGTGTTCTCCGTTAGTGGAAATCGGTTTTTCTTCCGTATAATTTATGGGATTGTAACCATCCCAATCCGCCCATACTATCAGCTTGTCATCACGAGTTTTACCAAATAGGTCGCTATGAAAATTCAAATATGCACCAGAAATGTCGCAGAAATAATTATCCTGCCAGCCAACAATATTACATTTTCTTACTCCTGTAAAACGCAGTTCAATAGGTTTATTACACTGACTATGTAATATCATTTCAATGCTATGCTCAAGCAATCCGCCATTTGCCATAGCACCCTTGTCGTTAACAAACGCTCCGCTATGATAGTTTATTGAAACTATACAGCTATCGTGAAAGCCTCTATATTCTTTCATCAAATTTTCGATATCAATTTCATTTTTTATTTCATTCCACATATAGTACCAAAACTCCTTTGCTCAGATTCAAACGATAGGAACTGTTTATCAAATTCTTGTTTATCAGATTATATCACTTTTCAGCAAACAAATCAAGGCGAAGCCCTGTATATCATCTATTCCGAAGGGATTCGATTCGCGCGCCTGCGGGCGCTTGGTCGCTCGCGGTCACAACAGTCCACCGGACTGTTGCTCTGTGCCGCTCGTCCTTCGAATCCCTCGCATTAAAAATCAGCCCCACCCGCTGATGCGTGTGAGGTTGATTTGGCCCGCCCGAAGGGATTCGAACCCCCGTTCTTCAGAATCGGAATCTGCTGCGTTATCCAACTGCGCCACGGGCGGTAATAATTGCATCATCAATATTAGCATACGGCTAACCAAAAATCAATATGTGCAAAATTTAAAATGCCGATAAAAACCGACAAAATTCACATACTATTAAGGTATTGACAAAGAAAAAGAGTATGATATAATAATATAAATTAATAATAATTATAGGAACCAGCTGTCTGCAGAGGATGTTGGTTCCTTTATGCTTTTTGAAGAAAAACACATATCATTATAAAAGGAGACCGCGTTATGGAAATTCAACTTCAGGAACTTATTGAGCAAATCAAAAAAGACGGCGTTGATGCCGCCGAAGTTCAGGCTGAAGCGATTGTTGCATCAGCAAAGGCTGAAGCAGAAAAAATCATCGCCGACGCAAAAGCTCAGGCTGAAAAGATTATGGCTGATGCAAAAAACGAAAACGCCAAAACCGTCAAGTCGGGCGAAGATGCTATTCGTCAGGCAGGCCGCAACCTTCTTATCTCTTTCAGAGAAAGCGTTACAAGAGAGCTCAAAGCAATCGTCAGCGATAACGTGAACACCGTTTATTCTTCCGATTCATTTGCAAAGCTCGTTGCAAATGCCGTTGAGGGCTGGGTAAACAAACCTGATGCAGAAGACGTTTCTGTTATTCTCAACAGCAACGACCTTGCAAAACTTGAAGAAGCACTTCTCGCAGAGTTCAAATCAAAGATTTCTGCAGGCGTGACCCTTAAGGCGAACGATAATTTTGACGGCGGTTTCCGCGTTGCCGTTAACAACGGTGCGGTTTATTACGATTATTCCGCTGAGGCTGTTACCGATATGCTTTCAAACTATCTCAGCCCCAGAGTTACCGCTCTTCTGAAAGAGGCTGAATAATTATGGCTGAATATTATCTGATTTCTCAGTTGCCGTCACTTGACGGTATCAACGAAAATGCGCCTCTCCCGATTAACCAAGAAAGGTTTGAGGAGCTTTGCCAAAGATTTCTGGGTAAAAAGGCACAGACCGAGCTTAAAAAGCTCACTCTTATTCCACCGATGAATCCCGAAAAATCATCATCGGCTCTCGTTGAAAAATGGAACGAGGGCGAAAGCGACCTGCGCCTTGCACTTGCAAAGCTTCGCGCAGACAAAATGAACAAGCATTTTGAGGTCGGCAACCGTTCTTTTTCCGTTGGTCTTATGCAGGCGGCACGCTCGGCAGTTGAAAGCGAAAGCCCGATGGAAGCTGAAAAGCTTCTTAACCGTTACCGCCTTGATTTTCTTGAATCTCTCAGGCCGATGGATTCTTTTTCAGAGGATTTCGTTTTCTATTACGGACTTAAACTCAAACTCATTGAACGCATAAGAAAGTTTGATTCCGAAAGCGGCGAAGCCGCATACAGAAATATCTATAACTCCATTATGAATGGTGACAGATCGGAGGTTATATAATGACCGAAAACAAAGGTAAGGTAGTCAGCGTTAACGGTAACCTTGTGTCGGTTGAGTTTGACGGCAACGTTTCGATGAACGAAATTTGCTACGTTAACGTTGATAACACAAAGCTTAAAAGTGAAGTTATCCGTATCAGAGGCAACGTTGCCCAGATACAGGTTTATGAAATGACAGGCGGCATCAAATGCGGTGATGCAGTTGATTTCACAGGCGAAATGCTTTCTGCACAGCTTGGCCCCGGTCTTCTCGGACAGGTTTATGACGGCTTGCAGAATCCCCTGCCCGTGCTTGCCGAGCAGGCAGGCTGGTTCCTTGAAAGAGGCAACTATGCAGACGGTCTTAACGCCGAAAAGAAATGGGAATTCACTCCCACTGCAAAAATCGGTGCTTCTCTTCGTGCAGGTGAATATATCGGCACAGTTCCCGAAGGACCTTTCACGCACAAAATTTTCGTTCCTTTCTATCTTCTCGGCAACTACACCCTTAAGTCAATCGCAGATAAGGGCGAATACACCGTGAACGAAACAATTGCAGTTCTTGCAGATGAAAGAGGCAGAGAAATCCCTGTTTCAATGTCGTTCAAATGGCCCGTTAAGCGTGCCGTTAACTGCTACAGCGAAAGACTCGCTCCCGTTGAAACCATGGAAACAAAGGTGCGTCTTATCGACTCCTTCTTCCCTGTTGCAAAGGGCGGAACTTATTGCACACCCGGTCCCTTCGGTGCAGGCAAAACCGTTCTTCAGCACACAACCTCAAAATATGCCGACGTTGATATCGTTATCATCGCCGCTTGCGGCGAACGTGCAGGTGAAGTTGTTGAAACAATCACAGAGTTCCCCGAGCTTATCGACCCCAAAACAGGTCGTTCGCTTATGGAACGCACAATCATTATCTGCAACACGTCTTCAATGCCCGTTGCTTCCCGTGAAGCTTCGGTTTACACCTCGGTAACTCTTGCCGAATATTACCGCCAGATGGGTCTTAACGTTCTTCTGCTTGCCGACTCAACCTCACGTTGGGCACAGGCTCTGCGTGAAATGTCGGGCAGACTTGAAGAAATCCCCGGCGAAGAAGCTTTCCCCGCATATCTTGAATCATATATCGCCGCTTTCTATGAAAGAGCAGGCTACGTCCGCTTGCCCGACGGCAGCAAAGGCTCCGTTACAATCGGCGGCACCGTTTCGCCTGCAGGCGGTAACTTTGAAGAACCCGTTACACAGGCAACCCTCAAGGTTGTAGGTGCATTCCACGGCTTATCACGTGAGCGCTCCGATGCAAGAAAATATCCTGCAATCGACCCGCTCATTTCCTGGTCAAAATATAAAACAGTAACAGATGCCGCCAAATCGGCTTTCTGCAAAAACATTCTTCTTCACGGTGACGAAATCGGCTCAATGATGAAGGTTGTCGGTGAAGAAGGCACAAGCATCACAGACTACGTTATTTATCTTAAGGCTGAAATGCTTGATGCGGTTTACCTTCAGCAGAACTCCTTTGATCTTGTTGATGCAAACTGCGGCAAGGAGCGTCAGCGCTACGTTACAAACAAGCTGATAAGCGTTATCGGCAGCGAATATGCACTTGACAGCAAAGACGACGCGCGAAGCTTCTTCAACCGTATGCGCCAGAGATTCATTGACTGGAACTATAAAGAATTTGAAAGCGAAGCTTTCGCAAAAGCAGAAGGCGAAATTGATGCGCTCTATGCAAGCGGTCAGGGCAGAATCAGCCCCGAAGCAGAGCTTCTTTTAAAGGACGGTGAATGCTGATGAACAAAGTTTTTAACAGAATAGAATCCATCACAGGTAACGTTATCACCGTTAAAGCAGACGGCGTTCGTTATAATGAGCTTGCACAGATTAACACCCGATTCGGCAAATCACTTGCACAGGTCAACAAAATTGACGGCAACGTTGTTTCACTTCAGGTTTTTGCAGGCGGTCAGGGTGTTTCAACAGGCGATGAGGTTCGCTTTTTGGGTCACGAAATGCGTGTTTCATTCAGCGAAGACCTTCTCGGCAGAATCTTCAACGGCTCGGGCGAACCGAGAGATAAGGGTCCCGTTCTTACAGAAAATATGAAACCTATCGGCGGTCCCTCCGTTAACCCCACAAAACGTATTCTTGCAAACAGAATGATGAGAACAAATATCCCGATGATTGATATGTTCAACACTCTTGTTGTTTCGCAGAAGCTCCCGATTTTCTCAATCTCAGGCGAACCCTATAACCAGCTTCTTGCACGCATTGCTCTTCAGGCTGAAGCAGACGTTATCGTGCTTGGCGGTATGGGTCTTAAATATGACGACTTCCTTTATTTCAAAGAAGAACTTTCAAACGGCGGTGCCTTAAGCAAAACGGTTATGTTCATTCATACCGCTTCCGACCCCACCGTTGAATGTATGATGATTCCCGATATGGCTCTTGCCGTTGCAGAGCAGTTTGCGCTCGAGAACAAAGACGTTCTCGTTCTTCTGACTGATATGACAAACTTTGCAGATGCAATGAAAGAAATCGCCATCACTCAGGAACAGGTTCCCTCAAACCGCGGCTATCCCGGCGACCTTTATTCACAGCTTGCTTCCCGTTACGAAAAGGCTGTTGACTTTGCCGATTCGGGCTCCGTTACCGTTCTTGCCGTAACAACAATGCCCGGCGACGACGTTACTCACCCCGTTCCCGATAACACGGGTTACATCACCGAGGGTCAGTATTATCTCAAGGGCGGCAGAATCGAACCCTTCGGTTCACTCTCACGTCTTAAGCAAAACGTTAACGGAAAAACACGCAAGGATCACCGCGCACTTATGGATGCAATGATTCGTCTTTATTCTTCATACAAAGAAACTCTTGAAAAGAAAAACATGGGCTTTGCAATGACACGCTGGGACGAAAAACTTCTCAAATACGGTCTGCTTTTCGAAAACAAGCTTATGGATCTTTCGGTCAATCTTTCTCTTGAAGAAGCTCTTGACCTCGGCTGGAAAATTCTCAGCGAATGCTTTGATAAAGACGAAACCGGCATCAAATCCGACCTTACAGATGAGTTCTGGCCCGAAGCGTAACCAACGGTTCAGATTATCATCATCATTAAGTAAGGAGGATTGAAGTGGCAAAAATCAAACTGACCAAAAACGAGTTAAAGATACAAAAAGATGCCCTCAAAATGTATCGCAGATATTTGCCTACTCTGACACTCAAAAAGCAACAGCTTCAAGCCGAAATACGCACCATTGAGGCAAAAGCCGAAGCGGTAAGAAAAGAAAGAGAAAGCCTTGAAAAAGGCTTCAGCTCCTGGATTGCCGTTTTCAGCGAAACAGATGCCTTCCCCGAAGGAATCATCACCGTGAGCAATATCCGCAAAAGTTGCGGCAACATTGCAGGTGTTGCGATTCCCGTTTATGAGGGTGCGGATTTCGCAAGAGGCGATTATGATTTATATGAAACTCCGCTCTGGGTTGACATTGCCGCAAACCATATGGAAAAAGCAATGTCGCTTGACCTCGAAGCGGAAGTGTTGGACGAACAGGTAAGGCTTCTTGAGCAGGAGCTTCACGCAACCTCGCAGAGAGTTAACCTGTTTGAAAAGGTTAAAATCCCCGAAACAGAGGCAAACATCAAAAAAATCTCAATCTATATGGCAGATCAGCAGGTAAGTGCCGTTGTGCGCTCCAAGATTTCAAAACGCAAGATTGCGGCACGCAATGAAATATCTTCGGAAACGGAGGTGTGCTCATTATGATAGTGCCTATGAAAAAAGTTTCTCTCATCATTATGGGAGATAAGAAATCCGATACGCTCAAAAAACTGCGCAAGCTCGGCATTCTTCACATTGAAGCTGTTGAAGGCTCGGGCAAAAAGCTTGAAGAGCTCAAAGAAAGAATTTCACTTCTTGAAAGTGCACTTTTCAGCATATCGGAAAAGAAAAACAAAAAAACTCAGCCGCAGAGCATTGACGTTTCCAAGGTAACGGGGCTTGCAAAAGAAATCGTTGCCCTTGAAGACGAAAAGAAGCTCTGCTCCGCTCAAAAAATTGCTCTCACCGCAGAGCTTGACAGGCTCGCAGGTTGGGGTGAGCTTGACCCCGAAAAGCTTGATATTCTGGCTGAAAAGGGCATTGACATTTCTCTTTATGAAGCCCCCAAAGCAGAATATGACAAGCTTGATGAAAACGTCAGAACTCTTCCCCTGCAAAAAACAAAGAATTCCGTTAAGTTCCTGTTAATCAAGTCGGGGCTCGAGGGTGAGAACGAAATTATCGATTCTCTCAAATCCTTCCGACTTGAGATGCCTTCGGAATCAACGGCTCAGATCAAGCAAAAATCCGAAGCAATCAATGAACGCATTGCGGAAATTGACAGCAAAATCGCTTCTTATGCAGGCTATGCAGACAGCGTTAAAAAAGCAATTACGGCTTGCGAAAAAGAGATTGAATTCGAAATTTATGCAACGGGTATGGCAAGCGAAAGCCTTTCAGAAAACGGCAAGAGCGACGTTTCGGTTGCATATTTCACAGGCTACGTTGAAGAAGAAAATCTTCAGCAGCTTCAGAAAGAAGCAAAAGAAAATTCGTGGGGTCTGCTTGTTGAAGAACCCACACAGGATGATAACGTGCCCACCAAACTTAAAAACAACAAGTTTGTCAGCCTCATCTATCCGCTGACCGATTTCCTCGGCACAGTGCCCGGATATTTTGAATATGATATTTCAGGTTGGTTCCTGGGCTTCATTCTCATCTTCTTCGGCATAATCTTCGGTGACGGCGGCTACGGCATTCTTATTTCAGCCGTTACGGGCATTCTGATTGCAAAATCAGTTGCGGCAAAGAAAAAAGTTCCCCCTGCATTTTTACTCATCGGTCTTTTCGGTCTTTCAACAATCGTTTGGGGAACTCTCACCTGTACCTGGTTCGGTCTTTCACCCGAACAGATTCCCGAATGGCTTCAGAAATTATCGATACCCGTTATTTCAAACGTTTATACCGACAGAATCTGGTATCCGCCCTGGACCAACGGCGAATACGGACTCACAACCGCGCAGAACCTGCAGATTTTCTGCTTCTCGCTGGCTCTTGTTCAGCTTGTTGTGGCTCACCTCAAGGTTGCCTCACGAAACAGAAAATCAATAAAGATTCTCGGTGATATCGGCGCAATTATGCAGCTCATCGGTATCTTCTTCGTGGTTCTCAGCTTTGTTGTTAACGCTCAGGTTTTCAGCTTCGGTCTTGTGCTCGGCGGCATTCCCGTTGGCACGGTTGCGCTGATTCTTGTGCTGGCAGGCTTCGTTATGAGCTTCGTATTCTCAAACTATGAAGGCAACGTTATCAAATCAATCCTTGAGAGCCTCAAGAACATTGTTTCGGTGCTTCTCGGCGTTGTTAACGTTTTCTCTGATATAGTTTCTTATATCCGCCTTTGGGCAGTCGGTCTTGCAGGTGCGGCAATTTCCGCAACAGTCAACGAGCTTGCAAGCCCCTTGCTCGGCAACTTTATGTTTATGATTCTGGCGATTGTGCTTCTTGTGTTCGGTCACGGTCTGAATATGATTCTTAACGTTCTTTCGGTTATCGTTCACGGTATCAGACTCAACACGCTGGAATTCTCATCGCATCTTGATATGTCCTGGAGCGGACATAAATTCAAACCCTTTGAAGAACAAATTGAAAATTAAGGAGAGTCATTATGAATTTAGGATTATTAGCAACAGCTCTGGCAATGGGTATTGCCGCAACAGGCTCTGCAATCGGCATCGGCATTGCAGGTCAGGCATCAATCGGTGCGTGGAAAAAATGCTATATGAGCAATAAGGCGGCGCCCTTCATTCTTACCGTTTTTGCGGGCGCACCTCTTACACAGACAATCTACGGTTTTCTTCTTATGCAGCAGATGAAAGCATCTGGCGCAGACCCGGCATTTTTGTTTGGTCTTGGCATTGCATCAGGTATTGCCATGGCTTTCTCAGCAGTATTTCAGGGCAAGGCTGGTGCTGCAGGTGCAGATGCATTAGCAGAAACCGGAAAAGGATTTTCACAGTACATTACTGTTGTTGGACTCTGTGAAACTGTTGCATTGTTCGCGTTGGTATTCAGCATGGTTGCTTTGGGATAATGACCGTACAATAATAACAAAATTTGAGTGCTTGGG
>JAZQYY010000035.1:0-2241 GCA_045633805.1 Acutalibacteraceae bacterium | reverse complement strand
GTGCAGTCAGCGCAGAAATGGCAAAAACAGGCTACGGTTCAATCGTTAACGTTGCATCGGTTGCAGGCGTTATGGGCTGCGGCGGCGCGGCTTACGTTGCGTCTAAGGCGGCGATCATCGGCATCACCCGTCATACCGCGCTTCGCTTCGCAGGCACAGGCGTGCGTTGCAACGCTATCTGCCCCGGCACTATCGTGACTCCTATGGTTGCGGGAATGAGTGCCGCAAATATGGACATGAATATTTTCGGTCAGATGATGAAGCACAACGACCTCAAGGTTCAGCCCTGTATGCCCGAAGACGTTGCAAATATGCTTCTCTTCTTTGCATCAGACGAATCACGCGCAATTACAGGTCAGGCTATCGTTACAGACTTTGGCTCAACACTTTAATCAAAGAAAAAAATTCAGCACCTGCAAAACGCAGGTGCTGTTTCTTTAATATGCAATTTCAACCATCTGGTGAATGTCAACCTCGGGCACGGTGAAGCTTATTCTGCCGTTTTCATATTCAAACTCAAGCTCCTTACCTTCAGGAACAAGGGTTACCTTTTTGCACTTTTCGCCCTTGATGGCGCACTTGACGTTATAAAGTGGAACGGTATCTTCAATAACCTCTGTGTTTTTGCCTCTCACGGTTGTGTGAGCATAGATAAGGTGAAGAATATTTCTGTTTTCTTCTGCCTGATTTGTGTAGGTTACAACCGCCTTATCGGGAACGGAAGTAAGAACGGTTATTTCGTCACCCATCATCTTTTTGATGATATGTGTGAAAAGTTCCTTGAAACAGAGATGTCCAAGATTGCCGTAACCGCTGAAAATATCCCAGCCGATATATGCAACGTTGCCGCTTATTACCGCGCCGCAGAAGGATTCATCGGGATTATTGGGGGCGTGCATATGGGAGCAGAAATGCTCAAGAGTTCTGTTGAAATAGGGATTCTGCATACGGGCAACAACTTCGCCCTCTTTTGCCTCAAACTTGTTGAAACCGCAACGCATAACGTATTCGGGTTTGCCGATAACGGTTTCAAATTCGGGAACAAAATAAGTTGGGTTAAGCTCGTTTTTGCCGATATATTCCGCACCGAAATCAAGAATAAACTTGCCGTCTTTAACGATTGAATTGCCCGTTGCAATAACCTTGCCGCCGTTTGCGATAAAATCTTTTATCTTTGCAAGCAGGTCATCACCAATTAAAACATCATCGGGAAGCACAAGAAGCTTATAAGCCGATAAATCCGCCTCTGTATCCACAAAGTTATAAAGGAAATGGTTTTCAAGAAGCATTCTGTTTGCGCCTATATCGGCTCTTGCTTCTCTGTTGCCCGTTGTTGCTTCAACACACATAACCGCAATATCGGCATAATTGATTGCACCGTTAAGCCAGGGTTCTTTTTCTTCAATCAGCGAATATGCTTTGCCGATGAGGTTATAAGTACCCATATTCATATCAGCAAGTGAATGCATCTGGTCACCGATTGAGCAACCTGCACCGTTAGCAACGCTGAGTGCAGTTTCATAGATAAGTGCATTCGGATGCTTATAGCCGCCGAATTCACCCCAGCTATGGTGGAATTTGCCTGTCATACCGAGGAATTCCATATCACCAAGCGAACGGGCATAAGATGCCGTAAGCGGAAAATGGTCGTAGCCCCAGCCGCCTGTGGGGAGGCTTTCAAGCTCAAGATGAGAATTTGAATATATATAACGCTTATCGCCCGGGAAAACGTGACCTCTGTTATGGAATACGGTTGCGGTGTCGCTGTGTTTTCTGACCGCGGCATTGGTTGCGGCAAGATAATTATCAAACACCTTCTGCGCAAAAATGTTTCTGTCTGCTTCGTTTTCAACGTCAAGACCGAGAGCCTTCATATCTGCACGGCATTTTTCGCAGAAGCATTCTCTGGGGCCAATGATATCAAGGAAGATTCCGCAGGGGTTATACTTCTGCATAACCTCCTCTATCTGCGAGCAAAGCGCATCAAGATAACCCGTATTGAAGCAAAGAAGGTGAAAATGCACCTCGTTCTTATACTCCTCATAATCGTCATCGTTGAGTGTGGGATGCCAATGCCACTCGGGATGCTTTTCGTAATCCTTTTCATCATAGCCTGCCGAAATATAAACGGGTGCATTAACGCCGATTTCTCTGCAGGCTTCAAGCTGTGCTCCGAGCAGGTCAAATCCGAGTGTCGGATGCATAAAGTTTGCCTCGGTAGGATGATACGACCAACCGTGG
>JAZQYY010000034.1:0-53297 GCA_045633805.1 Acutalibacteraceae bacterium | reverse complement strand
CTTGGCAAGGGTCATCTTGTCAGCGGTGAGAATGTAGCTGTCCTTCAGGCGCTCATAATCAGCGGGATTATCAAAGCGCACCCGCTGGATGCGGGTCATATACAGCACATCCAGCTGGGGCATGGCATCGTCCAAAGAGGTGACCTCAGTGTAGGAGATATTGTGCTTTTCCAGCACATTATAGCGGACAAAGCCGGGGATCTTCAACTCCTCAGGAGAGATCAGCACAAACTTGATGCCCTCATACCGACTCATGGCTTCAATCAGGGAGTGAACCGTTCTTCCATACTTGAGATCACCGCACAGACCGATTGTCAGGTTGTTCAGCCGTCCCATTTCCCGGGAAATTGTCAGGAGGTCAGCCAATGTTTGGGTGGGATGGTTGTGACCGCCGTCGCCTGCGTTGATAAAGGGGATGGTTGCTGCTATGGATGCAACAAGCGGTGCACCCTCCCGGGGGTGGCGCATGGCGGCGATGTCTGCGTAGCAGCTGATCATCTTGGCGGTATCTGCAACGCTTTCGCCCTTGGCGGCGGAGGAGGATGAAGCCTCGCTGAAGCCCAGCACCGAGCCACCCAGCTCCAGCATCGCAGCTTCAAAGCTCAGACGAGTACGAGTGGAAGGTTCAAAGAACAGTGTAGCCAGTTTTTTGCGTTTGCACTTTTCAGCATATTTATCAGGATTAGCGATGATGTCATTTGCAGTTGCAATCAGTTCATCGATTTCTTCTACGGTCAGGTCAACGATGTCAAGCAGACTTCTCATAGATTACATCTCCCTCCAGCTTTCATCACTGGGGTTGCTGCGGAATTTCAGCAGACGAGCGATATCGGATTCTTTGATATAGCCTTCTTTTGCAGCAACTTCAGCAACAGCGTCGAAATTGGACAGGCTCACGTTTTTCACGTTTGCTTCAGCCAGTCTGTCCAGACCTTTCTGCATGCCATATGTGAAGATGGAAACAACGCCCAGAACTTCTGCGCCTGCTTCACGCAGTACATTTACAACTTCGATGCAGCTGCCAGCTGTGGAGATCAGGTCTTCCACTACAACAACCTTCTGACCTTTTTCCAGTCTGCCTTCGATCTGGTTGTTTCTGCCGTGGTCCTTTGCACCTGAGCGAACGTAGCCCATAGGCAGGCCGAGAAGGTGACCTGTGATAGCTGCGTGAGCAATACCTGCTGTGCTTGTGCCCATAAGCACTTCAACTTCGGGATAGTTTTCTTTGATAAGTGTTGCAAGACCGTTTTCAACGTCATTGCGAACGTTAATATCTGAAAGAGTCAGACGGTTGTCACAGTAAACGGGGCTTTTGATGCCGCTTGCCCATGTGAAGGGCTCTTCGGGACGGAAAAATACCGCCTTGATTTTGAGCAGATCTTTTGCAATAAGCTGTTTCATTTTGGTTCTCCTTTATATCAAGTAAATTTTTAAACTGAATCAGTCACAGAATTCTGCAACGCATCTCTTATATGCTGCAACAGGGTCTTCTGCCGCAGTGATAGGTCTGCCGACTACGATGTAGTCAGAGCCGATTTCCTTTGCCTTTGCAGGAGTTGTAACCCTTACCTGGTCACCGATATCGCCGTCTGCGAATCTTACGCCGGGAGTAACTGTCACAAAGTCTGCACCGCATCTTTCGTGAACTTTGCCTGCTTCAAGAGGTGAGCAAACAACGCCGTCAAGACCTGCAACCTTTGCGTTTGAAGCGTAGTGCATAACAACCTCATCAAGAGGCTTTTCGATAAGAAGGTCAGCTTCCATTCTTTCCTGTGAGGTTGAGGTAAGCTGTGTTACTGCAATAAGAATGGGGCGTGTGCCGTCTTCTCTTGTAAGACCTTCGATAGCAGCTTCCATCATTGCAACGGTGCCGCTTGCGTGAAGGTTTGTCATATCAACGTCAAGTCTTGAGAGAATTGACATTGCCTTTTTAACTGTGTTGGGAATATCGTGAAGCTTGAGGTCGAGGAAAATCTTGTGACCTCTTGCCTTGATTTCTCTTACGATTTCGGGGCCTTCTGCATAGAAAAGCTCCATACCGATTTTAACGAAAGGCTTCACGTCTGTGAACTTGTCAAGAAAATCAAATACTTCCTTTTTGCCTGCAAAGTCGCAAGCTACGATTACGTCTTTACCCATTGTGTGCACATCCTTTTATGTCATTTAAATTTTTAATACCGTATTTTTCCATAACTGCGGGAAGGTTTTTGACGATTTCAAAACTTGCATAAGGATCAACAAGGTTTGCCGCGCCAACCTCAACCGCCGTTGCGCCCGCCATAATATATTCGATAACGTCCTGTGCAGTTTCAACACCGCCCATACCGATAACGGGAATGTTGACCGCCTGACTTACCTGATAAACCATTCTTATGCCGACGGGCTTTATTGCAGGACCCGAAAAACCGCCCATTTTGTTGGCGATAACGGGCTTGCCTGTTTTAAGGTCAATTCTCATACCGAGAAGTGTGTTTATAAGGCTGATACCGTCTGCGCCTGCTTCCTCACAAGCCTTTGCGATTGAAACGATATCCGTAACGTTAGGTGAAAGCTTGATGATAACGGGCTTTGTTGTTACCGCCTTAACAGCCTTTGTAACCTCTGCCGCCGCTTCGGGAGAAGTGCCAAAGCTCATACCGCCGCCGTGAACGTTGGGGCAACTTACGTTAACCTCAAGCCAGCCAACCTGTTCTTCTTTATCAAGCATTTCGCAGGTGTAAGCATAATCTTCAATTGCAAAGCCGCTTACGTTTGCCATAACAGGCTTTGAAAAGCACTTTGCAAGCTTGGGAAGTTCCTCGCTGATAACCTTTTCAACACCGGGATTCTGCAGGCCGACAGCGTTTATCATACCTCTGTCGCACTCTGCAATTCTGGGTGTGGGGTTGCCGAATCTAGCATCCTTGGTTGTACCTTTGAACGAAAAAGTTCCGAGGCAGTTGATATCGTAAAGCTCTGCAAATTCATAGCCGAATCCAAACGTACCCGAAGCAGGGATAACGGGATTATCAAGCTCAATGCCGCAAAGATTAACCTTTGTGTTTACCATATTATCTCCTCCCTTTCAAGCACGGGGCCGTCTCTGCAAATTCTCTTGTTGCCGTATTTTGTTTTGCATGAGCAACCCATGCAAGCGCCGAAACCGCAGCCCATTCTTTCTTCAAAGCTGTACTGACCGCTTGTTTCTGCAATTTTTTCGATTGCCTTGAACATAGGCATAGGTCCGCAGGTGAAGAAATAATCATAGTCAATATCTTTAAGCACGTCGGTTACAAAACCCTTTGTGCCGTATGAGCCGTCAACCGTTGAAACAAAAACCTTTGCTCCAATAGCTTTAAACTCATTCTCATAGAAAATTTCGTCTTTTGTGTTGAAGCCGAGAATAACGGTAACGTCCTTGCCCTCTGCAAGAAGCTTCTTGCAAAGATTATACATCGGAGGAACGCCTACACCGCCACCGATAAGAACAGCTTTTTCGCCGCTTTTCGAAGTGTCAAATCCGTTGCCGAGACCGCAAAGAACGTCAATGCGGTTGCCTTCAACAAGCTTTGCCATATCGGCAGTACCCTGACCCACAACTTTATAAATGATTGTGATTGTTTTTTCATCGTAATCACAGATGGAGATAGGTCTGCGAAGATATAAGCCGTCAAGCTTGATGTTGATAAACTGACCGGGAGCAGTGATATGCGAGGTGTCACCCTCAAGCTTCATTTCGTATATATCCTTGGTCAAAGGCTTGTTACAGATGATATTATAAAATGCCTGATTCATTGCTTATCCTCCTTCTTCCACGCAATTTTGCCGCCGCAGACGGTCATAAGGCATCTGCCGTAAACCTCGAAGCCCTCAAACGGAGTGCTTCTGCCCATTGAAACAAAATCGTCGGGGTTGATTGTGTATTTTTCGTCAAGGTCAAACACCGTGAAATCCGCAGGTGCACCGATTTCGATATCGCCGCCGAAGCCGAAACGCTTGCAAGGCGCGGTGTGCATAAGCTCAACAAGCCTTGACATATCAATAATTCCTGTTTTAACAAAGTGTGTGTAAAGAAGCGGGAACGCAGTTTCTATTCCGACAACACCCATAAGGCTCTTTTCAAGTCCTCTGCCCTTTTCTTCGGCAGAATGAGGTGCGTGGTCGGTGGCAATCATATCGATTGTGCCGTCGATTATGCCTTCGATAAGCGCTTCTCTGTCAGCCTTTGCACGAAGCGGAGGATTCATTTTGAATCTGCCCTCTTCCTTGAGGTCGGAATCGTCAAGAATAAGGTAATGCGGACCTGTTTCGCAGGTAACGTCAACACCGTTTTTCTTTGCCTGACGGATAAGCTCAACGCTTTCTTTGGTTGAGATATGGCAAACGTGATATTTGCAACCTGTTTTTGCCGCAAGCTCAAGGTCACGCTTGATGGGACCCCACTCGGATTCCGAGCAGATACCTCTGTGGCCGTGTGCCTTTGCGTATTCGCCGTCGTGAATATATCCGCCGTTAAGCAGGCTGTTATCTTCGCAATGGGCGGCAATGATTTTATCAAGAGCCTTTGCTTTCTGCATAGCGGCGAGCATCATTTCTTCGCTCTGCACGCCCTTGCCGTCATCGGAAAAAGCCGCAACGAGAGGTGCAAGACCCTCCATATCCGCAAGCTCTTCGCCTTTTTGCTCTTTGGTTATTGTGCCGTAGGGCAAAACGTTGACGCAGGCGGTGTTTTTAATCGCCTCAAGCTGGGGAGCAAGGGTTGCGGGTGAATCGGGCGCAGGAATAAGATTGGGCATTGAACAAACGGTTGTGTATCCGCCTGCCGCCGCCGCAAGAGAACCGCTTGCAACGGTTTCTTTATAAATAAAACCCGGCTCACGCAGATGAACGTGAACATCTGCAAAACCGGGCAAAATATATTTATCTTTGCAATCGATAACAGTAGCGCCGTCAACAGAAACAACGGGAGCAAACACTCCGCCGCAAACACCTATATCTTCCGAAACAAAATTGCCTTCACGGTAAACTTTGCAGTTTTTGAAGATATAATCCATATTGACCTCCGTTATATAATCTCTAATCAATTAAATATAACATACAATTATATATAAAGTCAAGCAAAAGTATGTTTAAAAATGCAAAACAGAGCAATATTTTTTTGGTTAATTCTCTGTTGACAACAACCTGAAACGCTGATATGCTGATGATTGCAAAGGAGAGATTGCAATGAAAATTATGTTCGTCTGCCACGGCAACATCTGCCGCAGTCCGATGGCGGAATTTATATTGAGAGATATGCTTAAAAGAAACGGACTTTCGGGCGAGGTCAGCGTTGCTTCCTGCGCCACAAGTTCCGAAGAAATATGGGGCGGAAAAGGCAACCCCGTTTATCCTCCTGCCAAGGCGGAGCTTGCAAAACACGGCATTGATTGCACGGGCAAAACAGCCGTTCAGCTTCAGAAAAAAGACTATAAATTGCACGACGTTTTCATCTGTATGGACAGTATGAATTACCGCAATATCCAACGCGTTTTCGGTTCTGACCCCGAGGATAAAATCCGCAAGCTGATGGATTACACAAACCGTGGCGGCGACGTCGCTGATCCTTGGTATACCAACAGATTCGACGTTACCTACAGAGATATTTACGACGGTTGCGAAGCCATTGTTGAAAGAATTTCAAACGGTGAAAAACTGTAAAAAAAGCGGCGAAAAATTCGCCGCTTTTTGTTATTCACCAAGTGCTTCTTTGAGTGCTTTTGCAAGCTGGTCGGGGCAGGACGTGCTTTTGAAGCCGCATCTGATTCCGCTGCAACGGGCGATAACGTCTTCCGCTTTCATACCCTTCACAAGAGAAGCAATACCCTTGAGGTTGCCGTTGCATCCGCCCTCAAAATATACGTCACCCAAAATGCCGTTTTCAATCTCAAACTCGATTGTGCGTGAGCAAGTACCCTTTGTTTTGTATTTATAAACCATAGTTATTCTCCTCTCTTTGAATGACCGTGGATTATTCTACAATATAAAAAAGATTTTTTCAAGTGTGATTTGTCACAACAATATATAAAGCAGGCTAAAAATCATCAGCATATCTCCCGAATCAACGGCAAGCAACAAAACCAGCGGCAATATAAGCCCCATATCACCGCCGTCATTTCTGTTTTCGGTTTTTAGCGCAGGCATAACAAGCCGCAAAAGGTTTTCATTCATTCTTATCTCCGCCCATTATCTGCCCCATCAGCGGCAAAATTTCAAAAAGCTTCAGCATCTGCACGGCGCTGTCTGCCCGTTTTCTTCTCTTTTCACTCAATAAAGGCTTGAGCGCTCTGATAAGCTCCTCTCTGTCGTTACGCTTGTTCATCATTCCCATAACGGAAGAAATTTTTGCCATCATCTGTGCGTTGCCGAGAATTGACGATAAATCAGGCATACCGCCATCTTGCTTTGGCGCTTCGTTTTTCTTTGGCTTTTCTTCTTTTGAACCGAAAAAACTTTCAGCCGCCGCCTTAAGATTTTCAATATCATCGGCACTCAGGCTTGAAATAATATCGTTAATGCTATCCATCGCGCCACCTTTTATTTGCCGCCGAATTTTTTCATCAGCTTCTGCGCCTGCTCGCTTTTAAGCAATTCTTCCAACGCTTTCTTATCGCCAAGAATTCTGAACAGCTCGTTTTTCTTTTCTTCGGGAAGCCTTTCCTGAACGGCACCGAGCATTTCGTCGGGATTTTTATTTTTGAGCGCAAGAAGCTCATCAACGGAAAATTTATCTTTACTCATTGAATCACCGCCTTTTCTATAGTATAATTGATATGTTAAACCGCTTATTGTTAGAACGGAGGATGAACATTGAGAATACTTGTTTTTTCCGATTCCCACGGCAGTTCGCGCTGCATTGAAGAAGCTCTCTTGCTCCATAAAGATGCCGATGCCGTTATCCACCTCGGCGACGGCGAAAGAGATATGAGCCGAGTTGAGGATTTGCTCAAAGGCAAAAAAGTTATTCAGGTCTGCGGCAACTGCGACTTTGCATCGTTGCTGCCCGTTAACGAAATCGTAACTCTCGGCGGCACAAGAATCTTCTGTTCTCACGGACACACAGAGCTTGTCAAGCACGGCACGGGAGCATTACGAGCCAAGGCACGCGCACTCGGAGCACACATTGCATTATATGGTCACACGCATGAAAGCGTGACCGATTATGACGAAGGACTTTACGTTATGAATCCCGGCTCTGCAAGGGTTGGCGAATACGGCGCAATCGACATCACCCCCTCGGGCATTATGCTTCTCAAAATGAAACTGTAATAAAACGCACCGCCACGTCATATCTATTTGACAGGCGGTGATTTTTAATGTTTGTATATTCTGTTAAAACTTCAAAAAGCAAGATAATTGCTCTCGTTATTGCCGTTGTTGCAATAATCGTTGCGGTTGTTATGGTTGCAGGCAAAAGCAACGCGCCTGCGGCGGCGGATTCACAAATTAATATCAAAGCGGAAAACGCAGAGCAACGCGCGGCATTTCTTTCGCAATTCGGCTGGGAATTTATGCCCGACCCCGTTGAGGTAACAGAAGTTATAGTGCCCTCGGATTTCAGCAAAGGCTACACGGAATATGCCGAGATGAACAAGGCGGCAGGCTTTGACCTTGAGCCTTATAAAGGCTTGCGCGCTAAAAGATGGACTTATGAAATCCTCAATTATCCCGGCTATGAAAACAAAACCGGCTACATCCGTGCGAACATTCTTGTTTATGAAGGAATGGTTATTGGCGGAGATATCTGCTCGCTCGAGCAAAACGGCTTTATGCATTCGTTTGAGCGACCCGAAGCAGGGCAATAAAAAGTGCCGCCGCACAGGCTTCTGTGCGGCGGCTTTCTGCAATCAGAATTCTTCTTTCTTATCCTTCTTCTGCTGACCGTTATTCTTGTTTTTGTTCTGAGGATTCTTGCCTGCCTGATTGTTGCCGGGACAATCCTTCTGATTGCCGGGGAAGTTATTCTGGCTATTTCTGTTATCCATTTTTATTCACCTTTCGGAATGATTTGCCCGAAAACGCTTCGGGCTTGTTCATAGTATACACATATACGGCAGAATCATTCGCATTTTTGTTGACAAAAATTTTTACCGATGATAGAATATTATTGTATAATAATTTTTTATAGGAGCAAAAATATGATTGTTAAAAATTCTTTCGGCACAACTTCAAAAGGCGAGGTTGTTGACGTTTATACCATCCGCAACGCATCGGGCACAGCCGTTGATATTCTCACCTACGGTGCAACCGTAAACAGCATTTACGTTGCAGATAAAAACGGCGTTTTTGCCGACGTTCTTTCTGGCTTTGACACAATCGAGGGTCACGAGAATTTCTCCGATTATCAGGGTATGACAGTCGGCAGATATGCAAACCGCATTGCAGGCGGCAAATTCAGCATTGACGGCGTTGAATATAACGTTGAGAAAAACGAAAAAGGCATCACCTGCCTTCACGGCGGTGCAGAGCTTTCAACCGCAATCTGGAAGGCTTTTGTTATCGACGATAACGCAATCGAAATGAATTATACCAGCCCCGACGGCGCAATGGGTTTCCCCGGCAAGGTTGATTTCAAGGTTACTTTCACTCTGCACGAGGATAATGCGCTCAAGATTGAGTATTTCGCAATCAGCGACAAAAAGACTGTACTCAATATGACAAACCACGCATATTTCAACCTCGCAGGCAAGGGTGATATTCTTGCTCACGAGCTGATGATTAATGCTGACGCATACACTCCCATTGATGAAAACAGCATCCCCACAGGCGAAATCAGACCCGTTGAAGGTACTCCCTTTGATTTCAGAGTTGCAAAACCCATCGGCAAGGATATCGATGCTGACGATGACCAGCTTGCAATCGGCAGAGGATATGACCATAACTTCTGCCTCAATGACGGTGAAGGCCCCATCGCAACCGCATACGACCCCGAAAGCGGCAGATACCTTGAAGTTTTCACAGACCTTTGCGGTGTTCAGCTTTATACAGGCAACTTCCTTGACGGCACAAACACAGGCAAAAACGGCGTGAAACTCATCAAAAATGCAGGTTTCTGCCTTGAAACACAGTATTACCCCAACACACCCAATATGCCCGAATTTCCGCAGTGCACCTTCGATGCAGGCGAAAAATTCAGCACCTGCACCGTTTTCAGATTCTCCGTTAAATAATTATTTCACAGGCTAATAACAGTTTGTTCATTTTTGCGGCTATATGTTACAAATTATTATTTGCCAATTCACAGTTTTTTTAAATTTTTCCTTATAATTAGAATTGTAAGGTAAAAACACCAAACATTACGATGTTTAAAATACAGGAGGGGATTTTCAATGGCAGCAGAAAGAATTCTTGTTGTTGATGACGATACCAATATTTGCGAGCTTCTTCGCCTCTATCTTGAAAAAGACGGTTACGAGGTTATGATTGCAAATAACGGCGGCGAGGCTGTTACAATGTTTCAGGAGCTCTCACCCGATCTTATGCTTCTCGATATAATGCTTCCCGTGCTTGACGGCTGGCAGGTTTGCCGCGAAGTCAGAAAGTTTTCGGACAAGCCCATCATTATGCTCACCGCAAAGGGCGAAACCTTTGACAAGGTTCTCGGCTTTGAACTCGGTGCAGATGACTACGTTGTGAAGCCCTTTGATGCAAAAGAAGTTATGGCAAGAGTCAAGGCTGTTCTTCGCAGAAGCGGCTCTGCCGAAAAATCAAGCATAAAAGAAGTTCGCTTTGATAAGCTCGTTATCAATCTCACAAACTATGAGCTCCGTGTTGACGGCAAAAAGGTTGATACTCCGCCCAAAGAGCTTGAGCTGATTTATCACCTTGCAAATAACCCCAACAGAGTTTTCACAAGAGATCAGCTTCTTGATGAAGTATGGGGCTTTGATTATTACGGCGATTCAAGAACGGTTGATGTTCACGTTAAAAGACTCCGTGAAAAGCTTGAAGGCGTTTCAGAAAAATGGGAACTCAAAACCGTTTGGAGCGTCGGCTATAAGTTTGAAACCAAAGACTGATAATTTGCGTCGGGGTGACTTCCTGTGACAAAATTCAAAAACAGAGGGTCAGGTCTTTTCCGTAAATACCTGCTCGTTACAATTTCAGTTATTCTTGCAAGCTTCGTCTTTATAGGCGGAGCTCTCTTGCTTTTGGTTTCCAAGCTCTGGATGGAAGAAAAGCTTGAGCTTCTGGTTGAAAACGTTTCCCACGTTGCCCAAAGCACGCGCGACACTTATCATCACAACATTGTTCTTAACGAAGACAGTTACGTTTCCGTTAAGCTCATTTGCAACACGCTCATTCAGACTTCAGATGCGATAGATGCAGATATCTTTATCGTTAACCCCGATGGCGACGTTGTTTTTTGCAAAGACAGTCTGCAGTCAAACCTTTCAATTTTCACGGGCGACTGTCTGATTCACGGCGATTATAAGATTACACCAAAAGAGCTCAAAGCAGCATCTTCAAACGTTGCTGCTTCAACAGGTGACCTCAACGGTGCACTCAACAATATCAGCTTCATTGCAAGTGCTCCCATCAAGGTCGGCGATGAAATAGTTGGCGTTGTTTATGCAACTCAGCCCGTGCTTGACGGTCTTGCGCCTTATATTCTCGGCATTTTCCGAATGTTCTTCTGGGCAGCTCTTTTTGCCTTTGCCCTTGCGTTTGTTATCGTTTATCTTGTATCTTACAGAATGACAAAGCCCCTGCGCGAAATGTCAATAGCTTCAAGGCAATATGCAAGCGGCGATTTTTCAAAAAGAATCGCAATCCGAAAATCAATGTTCAACAATAACGATGAGATTGAAGAGCTTGTGCAAGCGTTCAACTCAATGGCTCAGGCGCTCGCAACGCTTGAAATGAGCCGCAGAAGCTTTGTTTCAAACGTTTCTCACGAGTTGAAAACACCAATGACAACCATCGGCGGCTTTATTGACGGCATTCTTGACGGAACAATCGAAGCCGAAAAACAAAACCAATATTTAAAAATAGTTTCAGACGAAGTCAAACGACTTTCAAGGCTTGTTACGGGTATGCTTAATATGAGCAAGCTTGAAGCAGGCGAACTTGATATCAAACCCGTTGAGTTTGATATTTCCGAAATGCTTTTCAGAACACTTCTCGGATTTGAACAGTTCATTGATAAAAAGCATATCGAAATCATCGGTCTTGATGAGCTTCAGCCAAACCGTCTGACAGCCGATAAAGATATGATAAATCAGGTTGTTTATAATCTTATCGACAATGCGGTTAAGTTCACACCCGAGGGCGGTTATATTGAAATCCGCTCAAAAGCGGACGCTGAAAAGATTATCGTTAAAATCAAAAACAGCGGCAAAGGTATCCCTGCCGAAGAGCTTGATAAGATTTTTGAGCGTTTTTATAAAATTGACAAATCAAGAAGCTTTGATATAAAGGGCGCAGGTATGGGTCTTTACCTTTGCAAAACAATCGTTGAACTTCACGGCGGTCAGATATCCGTGCGAAGCAACGAAGGCGAGTTTGCAGAGTTTATTTTCCAGCTTCCCTTAAGCTAATCTTTATATAATTTTTATTGTGTGTTCAAATCCAATTAACATTTCACTTTTACACTGAAAAAGCAAAATCAATTACCCCCTGCAAGGAGGATATAATATGTTTGACGAAAACAACAACGTCTTTGAAGAAAAAAACGAATCCGCACCTGTTGAAACCCCATCTGCAGAGCCGCAGGATTCTGCGAATTTCCCCGAGGTTGAAGCAGAAAAGGTTGAGCCCGATTCAAGCTATTCGGAATATCAGCGTCAAAGTGCGCAATACAGTCCCTACGGCTCACGCCCCTATAACAACCCCTCGGGTAACTACGCAAATCAATCGCAACAGTACACGGGCGGATATTATTCATATCAGCAACCTGTTCAGCCGCAGAGCGCTGTATCTGAAATCAAGCCGAAATCAGGCAAAGGTCTTAAGATTTTTGCTGCAATCGTTTCGATTCTTCTTGTTTTTGCCCTCCTTTTTTCAGGTCTGCTTATATTCAAACAATATAAATCCTCTCTGCCCGATAATATTACGGTAACTAACCCTCCCAAAAGAGATGATGCCGTAAACGCTCCCGCAGTTGACATTGCAGCCCTGCCCGAAGATGCGCTCACCACCCGTGCTATCGCAGAAAAGGTCAAGCCTTCAATCGTCGGCATTGTTGTTTATACCAACAATTCGGGCAACACCGCAGGCGAAGGCACAGGTGTTATCTGGGAAGAAGATTCAACAGGAACTTACACCTATATCATAACCTGCGCTCACGTTATCAGCGACCCCGGTATCAAGGTCAGAGTTCAGACAGAAAACGGCACAATGTATGATGCCGAAATCGTTGGCTTTGATTCAAGAACAGACCTCGGCGTTGTTAAAATCAAAGCATCCGGTCTGCCCAAGGCAGAGCTCGGTGATTCCGATGCACTCCGAGTCGGTGACAACGTTTTTGCAATCGGTAACCCGGGCGGTGTTGAATTCTTCGGTTCGTTCACAGGCGGTTACGTTTCGGCAATCGACCGCCCCGTAAGCAGTGATATCGGCTACACAATGAAATGTATCCAGCACGATGCCGCCATCAACCCCGGCAACTCAGGCGGTGCTCTCGTTAACGTTTACGGTCAGGTTATCGGTATCAACTCACAAAAAATTGCCGCAACCGAATATGAAGGTATGGGCTTTGCGATTCCCATGAGCAGCGCAAAGCAGATTATTGAAGAGCTCACACAGTTTGGCTATATCCCCAACAGACCCAAACTCGGCATCAGTTATTATCCCGTAAGTGCAAGCACACAATACAGTATGATAGCTCAGATTCAGGGTCTTCCTGCAGGCACACTTATCATCGATAAAATTGATGAAGAAAGCGCTCTCGCAAACACCGAAGCAAGACGTTACGATATGATTATTGCCGTTAACGGTAAGGATCTCACAACAGCCGACGTTCTTCTTGAGCTTATCGAAAACAGCAAGGTCGGCACAAAGCTCACGCTCACCCTCTGCCGTGTAAATAACAATTATACAGTTGATAAATTCGACGTTGAAGTTGCTCTTGTTGAGGATAAAAACAGTTCTAACTCTGAAACAACAGAGCCCGAATACGTTGACCCGTTCGAATACTATAACCCCTACGGCTATTAATAAAAACTATTTATTAAACAGGCTTGTGCAACACGCATAAGCCTGTTTTTTGCAATCATTTTGGCAAAACCTTTTTCTTGCATATTGATTTTTAATATGATATATTATATGTGGTTATATTTCGGCTCCACCAAATAAGCATTAACAGGAGGCAAAACTATGTGCCAGTGCAACTGTCAGGGTCCCAAGAGCGACCTCACTTTGCTTGAAGACGTTCTCAAAGAATATGCAGGCTCATCAAGCAACCTTATCACAATTCTTCAGAAAGCCCAGAATATTTACGGCTATCTGCCCAAAGACGTTATGTATTGCATCGCCGAAAGAGTTGGCATCACACCTGCCGACGTTATGGGCGTTGCAACTTTCTATTCACAGTTCAGATTAACCCCAATCGGCAAATATCTCATTATGTCCTGCCAGGGCACGGCTTGCCACGTTAACGGCAGCGAAAGAGTTACCGCCGCCCTTTCCGAATATCTCGGCATCGGCAACGGCGAAACAACCGCAGACGGACTTTTTACTCTCGAAAACGTTGCCTGCCTCGGTTGTTGCTCACTTGCTCCCGTTATTATGATTAACGGCGAAGCTTACGGCAATCTTACCCCCGATTCAGCAGTTGCCGTTATCAAGAGCATTCAGGAAAAGGAGGGCAAATAATGCGTATAGTTATCGGCGAAGGCTCCTGCGGCATTGCGGCAGGTGCATCAAAAGTTCATAAGGCAATCGAAGCCGTTATGACGGCAAACGAGCCCTTCACTCTCGGCAGCACAGGCTGTATCGGTATGTGCTTCCTTGAGCCCATCGTTGATTTATATGACGGCAAAACTCTGCTCCGCCGCCTTGTTAAGGTTAAGGCAGACGATGCCTCAGCTATAGTTGAAGCCGCACGAAGCGGTGACCTTTCAAAGGTTGATTCAATAACAATCTCTGCAGAGGACGAAGAATTCCTTGCCCGCCAGACAAGAATCGCTTTGCGTCATTGCGGTCTGATTGACCCCGTTTCGCTTGACGATTACCGCGAAGCAGACGGCTATCAGGCTCTTGAAAAGGCTCTCAAAACAATGACCCCCGAGCAGGTTATTGAAGAAATCAAGGTTTCGGGTCTTGCAGGCAGAGGCGGTGCAGGCTTCCCCACGTGGTTCAAGTGGAATGCCGCCCGTCAGAGCGTCAGCGAAACAAAATATCTTATCTGCAATGCCGACGAAGGTGACCCCGGCGCATTTATGGACAGAGCAGTTATCGAATCCGACCCTCACAGCCTTATTGAAGGTATGCTTATCGGCGCATACGCAATCGGTGCTTGTGAAATGATCGTTTACGTGCGTGCAGAATATCCCCTTGCAATCACAAACCTTGAAATTGCCATTGCACAGGCTAAAGAAGCAAACCTTCTTGGCGAAAACATTCTCGGCACAGGCTTCTCCTGCGATATGCGAATCAAAGCAGGCGCAGGTGCGTTTGTCTGCGGTGAAGAAACCGCTCTTATCGAATCACTCGAAGGCAAGAGAGGTATGCCCAGACTCAAGCCCCCCTTCCCTGCACAGAAGGGTTATATGGATGAACCTTCAAATATCAACAACGTTGAAACTTTCGCAAACGTTGCCTGGATAATAAATAACGGCGGCGAAGCTTTTGCCGCTATGGGAACAGAAAACAGCAAGGGTACAAAGGTTTTTGCCCTCACAGGCAAAATCCGCAAAGGCGGTCTTGTTGAAATTCCCATGGGCAAAACTCTGCGCGACGTTATCTACGGTATCGGCGGAGGTATCCGCGACGATAAAGAATTCAAAGCTGTTCAGATGGGCGGTCCCTCAGGCGGATGTATTCCCAAAGAGCTTCTCGATACCGTTATTGATTACAAGGCTCTTGCCGCAACGGGCGCAATTATGGGCTCGGGCGGTATGGTTGTTATGGATGAGAGCACCTGTATGGTTGGTATGGCGAAATTCTTCCTCGATTTCACCGCTCTTGAATCCTGCGGCAAATGCGTTCATTGCCGTATAGGCACTGCAAGAATGCAGGAAATTCTCACGAGAATCGTTAAGGGCGAAGGCAAAGAGGGCGATATTGAGCTTCTTGAAGAGCTTTGCGAAGCAGTCAAGGACGGTGCGCTCTGCGGTCTCGGTCAGACTGCTCCCAACCCCGTTTTAACAACTATCAGATATTTCAGGAACGAATATGAAGCCCACATCAACGAGAAGAAATGCCCTGCCAAGGAATGCGTTGACCTGCTCACATATTCAATCGATGCCGAGGCGTGCAAGGGCTGCACACTCTGCGCAAAGAAATGTCCTGCTCACGCCATCAGCGGCGAGGTCAAGCAGGCTCACGTCATCAATCCCGAAGCTTGCATCCGTTGCGGTCAGTGCGTTAATTCCTGCCGCTTCGGCGCAATCATCGTAGAATAAAGGAGGCGGCAAAATGGAACAGATTAAAATTACGGTTAACGGCCGTGAACTCATCGGCGAAAAAGGCGAAACCGTTCTCAATATTGCCGCTCGCAACGGCATTGAAATCCCCAACCTCTGCTATAACGGCAAGCTCAAGCTCTACGGCGCTTGCGGTCTTTGCCTTGTTGAAGCAGAAAACAGTCCCAAGCTTATGCGCGCCTGTGCCACAGTTGCACAGGACGGTATGGTGCTCAGCACAAACACTCCCCGAGTTAAAAAAGCAAGAAAAATTGCTCTTGAGCTTATCATGAGCGACCACAGCGGCGACTGCGTTGCCCCCTGCTCACTCAACTGCCCTGCACACACAGATATTCAGGGATACCTCAAGGCTATCGCTAACGGTGACGATAAGGAAGCCGTTAAAATCATCAAAGAAAAAATCCCGATTCCTGCATCAATCGGCAGAGTCTGCCCCCACCCCTGTGAGAGCAACTGCCGCCGCAGACTTGTTGAAGAGCCGCTTTCGGTTGCATATCTTAAGGCTTTTGCGGCTGATAACGACCTTGCTTCCGATGCGCCTTACACCGCAATACCCGAAGAGTCAACAGGCAAAAAAGTTGCCGTTATCGGCGGCGGTCCTGCAGGTCTGACTGCAGCTTATTATCTCCGTCTTTCAGGTCACGACGTAACGATTTATGAAGCAATGCCCGAGATGGGCGGTATGCTCCGCTACGGTATCCCCGAATACCGTCTGCCCAAGGCAGTTCTTGCAAAAGAAGTTGCAGCTATTGAAAAGCTTGGCGTTGAAATGAAAAACAACGTTAAAGTCGGCGCAGATATTTCATTTGAAGAAATTAAAAACGGTGCAGATGCCGTTCTTGTAACAATCGGTGCATGGAAGGGCAGCAGCATCGGCTGCGAAGGCGAAAATCTTGAAGGTGTACTCAGCGGCATTGATTTCCTTCGTGACGTCAACATGGGAAACCGTCCCGAAATCGGCAAAAACGTTGCCGTTGTCGGCGGCGGCAACACCGCAATGGATGCCTGCCGCACCGCAGTAAGATGCGGTGCCGAAAACGTTTACGTTATCTACCGCCGCACAAGAGCAGAAGCTCCTGCAGAGGATATCGAAATTGAAGAAGCAATCGAAGAAGGCGTTGAATTCCTTTTCCTCACCAACCCTGCCGAAATCATCGGTGAAAACGGCAAAGTAAAAGAAATCAAGCTTCAGATTATGGAACTCGGCGAGCCCGATGCTTCAGGCAGAAGAAAACCCGTTCCTGTTGAAGGTGCGTTCAAAACTCTTGAAGTTGATACCGTTATTTCCGCTATCGGTCAGAAATGCGCTCCCTCGGGTCTTGAAGAAATTGAACTCACAAGATGGGGCACAATCGTTGCCGCAAAATCAACCTGTCTTACCAACGTTGAAGGTGTTTTTGCCGCCGGTGACGCTACCAACAACGGTGCATCAATTGCCATTGACGCAATTGCAGAGGCAAATGAAGCTGCAAGAGCAATCAATGCATATCTTCTCGGTATGCCTATGGATTTCCCCGAGCCTTATTATTCAAAGAAAAACGTTACCGCTGAAATGCTTGCTGACAGAGAAAAGAAGGCAAGAGCGGTTATGTCTGTTAAAGCTCCCGAATACCGCCGCAACAACTTTGACGAAATCCTCAACGGATTCACAGATGAGCAGGCAAGAGAAGAAGCGAAGCGTTGCCTTGAATGCGGTTGCCACGATTTCAAGGAATGCAAGCTTATCCGCTATGCAAACGATGAACCCATTGCTCCCGAAAGACTTGCAGGCGAAATTCACGAGAGCTTCAAGGAAACAAAGCTTGTCACCATTGAGCGTGACCAGGGTAAATGTATTCTTTGCAATCTCTGCGTAAGAACCTGTAAGGAAGATGCAAAGCAGAGCATTCTCGGTCTTGTCGGCAGAGGTTTCAAAACAGTTATCAAACCTGAATTTGAGGGCAGCGATAAGATTGAAATCTGCAAAACCTGCGGCAAATGCGTTGAGGTTTGTCCCACAGGCGCTCTCAAGCTTCTTAAATAAAAAATTAAACGGATGTGAGAAATCACATCCGTTTTTTGTTATATTTCCGCTTCGGCAAAACCGATGCATTCTCTGCCCAAAACAGGGTTCGCGGTATCTCTTGCATTAAAATAAAGACGAAGCGTGTTGCCGTATTTAACAAGATGGCTCGCATAAACAAATTGCTTCATCCAATCCTTGCCGTTAACAACCGCAGGCTCAACAAGAACTTTGCAAAACTCGAATTTCAAACCATCCGCAGAGGTCAGCAGAATAATTGCTGAATGGCTTTTGCCGTCTTTTTCATAAATTCCGTTCTGAATTCCGATATAGCCGTCCTTAAGCTTGTAAACCTTAAGGCAACCGCTGCAAAGATTAAGATAAGGATCGTTCTTATCGGGCGAAATAATCGGTTTTTCTGCCGAAACGTAATTCTTTGCAACGTCTTTGCTTTCGGCATAGCTGATATGGGTCGGCTCGCAGAAGCCGCAATCTTTTATATACGTCAGACCGCAGGAATAATAAAGGCGGTTTACGCCGTTTTCCTGCAAAAGATACGGGTTTGAAATTGCCATTCCCCTGTTGCTGTTTTCATAATCTCTTGTGTTGGTGATGACAGGCTTCGGTGCAGACCAGTTAAGCAAATCCGTGCTTTCAACAACGTAGATTTCGGATTTCCATTTTACTGCATTCACAAGGTTAAGAGCGTTAAAAAACAAGGGTCTTGTTCTCTCAAAGAAAAGATAATATCTGTCGCCGATGCGGTTTATATTGGGTCGCATTGCACGGTTTGCAATCTTTTGAACCACATTAAAATCAACACCGTCGTTGCTCACAAAATGAAACACGCCGAAGGTTGTGTGAAAAAACATATGCCATTTACCGTCGTGCGAAACGTCGGGAGTAAGAAGCGAAGGATCGGCAACAACAATCGAGCCGTGAAAAGGCTTGAGGATGGGGCTTTTGTTGCTGATTTTAAAATCTGCATTTATTATCTGATTGACAGTGAGATTATTCATAAGCACCTCCGCGTTTTAATGCAAAAAAATCTTAACACAAAAGCTTTGATTAATCAATAATTTTTAATTTTAAAAAATACTCTTGTAATAATCGCATTTTTCCTGTAAAATAAAATTGTAATGATAATTACAAGGAGGATTTCCTATGCCAACCTCAAGCATCACAAAAATCAAAACAGGCAGAAACAATCTTTTTCTGCGTATAGCAAAAGGTCACTTTGCAACCAACCATTCTCACAGCAACTATTATATTGACGTTGCCGCCCAGAAATCACGTCTTTCAGAGGCAAGAGCGGTTGCACAGGAGCTTTGCAGTCACAGTAAATATAAAACCAACGTTATCGATACCATTCTTTGTCTTGACGGCACAGAGGTTATCGGCGCCTGCCTTGCAGATGAGCTGACAAAAAACAACTGGCTCAATATCAACGCTCACCAGACAATCTACGTTGTTACACCTGAAATGACAAGCAGCTCACAGCTTCTTTTCAGAGATAACATCGTTCCGATGATTAAAGGCAAGCACGTGCTCATTCTTGCTGTTTCAGTTGCAACAGGCGGCACCGTTAAAGCCGCAATGGAAGCCGTTAACTATTACGGCGGCGAGGTTGTGGGTGTTGCTTCAATCTTCTCAACAGTCGATGAATGCAACGGTTATGCCGTTAATTCTGTTTTCAACCCCAAGGATATTCCCAGCTATTTCACCTGTCCCTCACACGAATGTCCGCTTTGCAAAGAGGGCAAAAAGCTTGACGCTCTTATCAACAGCCACGGCTTCTCAAAGTTATAAAAAACAAAGCTTGCAAAGGTTAAACCGATGCAAGCTTTTTTATTTTTTGATTGGTGTAACACTTTTTTTGCCGCAACATAAGATAGCAGTGTAAGCGGCTTTAAAACAGACGCTTCTCACTAACAAACCGCCAAAAGCGGATATTTCAAGGAGGTTACATCATGGGTTGCGGATGCAATAACAACTGGTTCCTTTTCATCATCCTCATTCTTCTTTTCTGCGGTGACTGCGGTTGCAACAACGGTTGCGGCTGTAACAGCGTAAGATCGAATGACTGCGGCTGCGGTTGCGGTTGCTAACTAAATCTCGGCAATAATAGCCGCCGCCTCTTCCTGCGTCAGACCGCCGGGAGAGGCGGTAAAATTTCTGGGGATAACGCTCTGCCAACGCAGGGCGTATTTTTTTGCTTCTTCTTCACTTATTGACACGTCTTTAATATCTGTCAGCGAAGCGATAACCGCTTTAACAGCTTCTTTTTCTTCTGTCATCTCAAAGAATTTTGCCGCTTTTTCGGGTGCAAATTCTGCGCATCGGTCAATATAAGGCGCAAAGAATGCGGCGCAAGCCATGCCGTGAGGTATGCCGTAATTTTCTGTCAGCACGTAACCCAGAGGATGCGGAAAAGCTGTGCCGCAGGTGTTGATAACAAGACCTGCATAAACCGAACCGTAATAAAGCTTTTCTCTCAAATCGGTGCTGATTTCTTTGCTTTTTGCCAGTTCCTTGAGCCCATTGTAAATCACAGGAATGCACTTTTCTGCCCAAAGCTCAATCGCACCGCAACACTTGGATGTGAAATAACCTTCAACTGCGTGCGCAAAAGCATCAAGTGCGGTTGAAACCGTTGAGGCATAAGGCAAAGAATAAGTGTATTTCGGGTCACAGAAAGCAATTTTTGCATAGCAATCATCGCCCGAAATGCTCTTCTTAACACCCGTTTCATCGTTTGTGAGCACGGCAACTGCGGTCACTTCGCTACCTGTGCCTGCGGTTGTGCCGATAAGCGCAACAGGAAGCGGTGCATTCGCATACTCTCGTTTATAAATATCGATTGCGGTCAAATCTGCATTTGAAGCATAAATCGCAACTGCCTTTGCCGCATCGAGCACAGAACCTCCGCCGATGCCGAGAATGAACTCCGCGCCTGCGTTTCTTGCGGCTTCACCTGCATCGCAGCAAGCGGAAATCAGCGGATTTTCTCCGATTTTATCAAAAACGGTATATCCGATATTTTCTTTTTCAAGTGCGGCAAATGCATCGTCAAGCGCACCGCTCTTTTTTGCGCCGCTCGAGCCTGTGAGAACAAGGCATTTCTTGCCGAGATTTGCAAGAAAAGAAGAATTATTCAAGACCGCATCTTCGCCGCATATACATTTTACGGGCATATAAATTATATCGTTCATTTTCTTCCTCTTTCGTTAAGTCATTATGTTTAATATTTTAGCAGACTTTTTATGAAAAACCAACAATTTTTTTAGTTTTGCTTTTACTATATTGAAAAAATATATTATAGGGTGTATTATATAAATATTAATATATAATGGGGATGAATGGCGGTGACTGTGACTTGAAAAAAATCGGAGCTGTTGTTGCCGCAATTGCGGCAGTTGCTCTTATTGCTTTCATCGCTTGGGACGGCATTTTCAACCGCACCGTAACCAAAGATTTTTTTGCTATGGATACGGTTGTCAGCGTTAAGGTGACAGGTATGAAAGCGGAAGAATGCACCCCCGATATTGAAGCGTGCGTTTCAGAGCTTGACGGCATCCTGACCCGCCACAAACCAACCTCTGAAATCAGCCTTATAAATAAAAACAAAAGCGGCACCCTCAGCAATAAAATCGCAGAATATCTTCGCTTGCTTCTTGACGTGAGCAAAAAAAGCGGTGGTGCTTTTGATTTCACCCTTGGTGCAGTCAGCGATTTATGGAGCTTCAAATCAAAGCCGTCAGTGCCCGATAAAAACGAGCTTGCAAAAGCCGTTTCGGAAAGCGGATATCAAAATGTTTCTCTCGCGGGCAACAATCTTAACCTGCAAAGCGGTGTTATTGATTTCGGTGCTGCAGGCAAGGGTATTGCGCTTGATGAAATACGCACAATACTTGAAAATGCAAAAGTCAAAGAAGCCGTTATCAGCGTTGGCGGCAGTGTGCTTATCTATGGCAAAAACGATGCCAAAGTCGGCATCCGTGACCCCTACGGCAACGCAGGCAGAAGCATAGCAACGCTCACTGTTTCCGATATCTGCATTTCAACCTCCGGCAGTTATGAGCGTTATTTTGAAGAATCAGGTGTAACTTATCACCATATTCTTGACCCTGAAACAGGTTATCCCGTTCAGAATGAGCTAATAAGCGTAACCGTTGTTTCTCAAAGCGGAGCTTTAAGCGATGCACTTTCAACCGCATGTTTTGTGCTTGGCATTGAAGAAGGCGCAAAGCTTGCAAAAGATTACGGCTGCGAAGCAATTTTTATCACAAAAAATAAAACGGTTTATGCCACAGACGGTATAATTGACAAACTTGAAATAACTGATAATTCATATACACTCAAAGCTTATGAAAACTAAACTTTTTAGAAAAGGCGATATTGCGGTTATTCTTATAATCCTTGTTGTTGCCGCCGCATTCTGGCTTTATCAGTCGCGGCAGACGGATAAGCTTGAAGCCGTTATAAGCGTTAACGGCGAAACGGTTGAGGTTATTGACCTCTCTGCAGCCGACGGCAAACGCACCGTTGAGCTTGACACAAGCCCCAAAGTTGTTATAGCCGTTGAAAACGGAGCGGTTTATTTTGAAAAAGCAGATTGCGACGATAAACTCTGCATAAACTGCGGCAAGCTCAGCAAGAAAGGAGATACCGCCGTTTGTTTGCCCGCCAAAACGGTTGTTACCGTCAGTGGCACAGACGTTGACGTTATGACTTACTGAGATGAAAAAAAGCATTGCATTCAAAACTGCACTCGGAGCAATTCTGTGTGCACAGGCGCTCGCTCTCGGGTTTCTTGAGAGCCTGATTCCGCCGTTACCTTTTCTTCCCCCGGGAGCAAAACCCGGTTTTTCAAACATAATAACAATGTTTGCAGCAGGCAGTCTGGGTCTTCCCCAAGCTCTTGCAATCACCCTTGTCAAAGGCGGTTTCGCTTTTGTAACACGAGGCTTCACAGCAGGCATTATGAGCCTTTCGGGCGGTATTCTCTCCACCCTGGCGATGTGGCTGCTCCTTAAGTTTGCAGATAATAAGCTCGGTCTTATCGGCATTTCCGTTATCTGTGCCCTCTGTCACAATGCAGGTCAGATTGGCGCGGCGTCGGTTATAACCGGAAGCGGAGTTATTATATATTACGCCCCTGCACTTGCCGTTTTCGGCATCGCAACGGGTGCAGTCACGGGAATAATCCTCAGAGCGGTTATACCTGTGCTTGAAAAACAGAAACAACACTTTTATCAATAAATCCAAAGGAGGAATCCATATGGCCAGATCTCTTCCGGCAGGTGTTTTGTCTGCCGTCAGAAAGGTCAGAGGCGGCGTTAAGGTTCACCACCATAAAAACACCGCCGAAACAGAGGTTGTCAGAATGCCTGCTCCCTCAAAGGTTGTTATTCCCATGCAGCAACACATCGGTGCGCCGTGCGAGCCCGTTGTTAAAGTCGGCGATACCGTTGCCGTTGGTCAGCTTATAGGTGACACAGACAAATTTGTGAGTGCTCCCATTCACGCTTCCGTTTCGGGCACGGTAACAGCTATCGGCGATATCAAAATGCCTAACGGCACTCTCGCAAAGGCGGTTACAATCGAATCAGACGGCGAAATGAGACTTTGGGAAGGTATCGAAGCTCCCACCGTTGAAACAAGAGAAGACCTCATCAAGGCAGTTCGTGCATCGGGTCTTGTCGGTCTTGGTGGCGCAGGTTTCCCGACCCATATCAAGCTCAACTTCCCTGCAGACAAAAACATCGACACTCTCGTTATCAATGCTGCAGAGTGCGAACCCTACATAACAGTTGACTACCGCGAATGCATCGAAAATTCCTGGGATATTCTCGCAGGCGTTTACCTTCTCAAAGACCTTCTCGGCTTCAAACAGGTAATCATTGCGGTTGAAGATAACAAGCCCGAAGCATTCAAGGTTCTTAAAAGCATTGCAGACCATTCGCTTGATAAGCACGACGAAGTCAAGCTTATGGTGCTTGAATCAAAATATCCTCAGGGTGCAGAAAAAATGATGGTTCAGTCAGCCACAGGCAGAAGAGTTCCTCCCGGAAAGCTTCCTGCTGACGTTGGTTGCGTTGTTATGAACGTTGCTTCGGTTGCATTCATCGCACGTTATATCAAAACAGGCAAACCGCTTGTCAGCCGTTCTCTCACAGTTGACGGCTCTGCGATTGCTCAGCCCAAAAACGTAAGAGTTCCCGTTGGCACAAGCATCAGCGAAATCATTGACTTCTGCGGTGGCTTCAGCACCGATCCCTGCAAAATTCTCACAGGCGGCCCGATGATGGGTCTTGCCATAGTCGGCACAGATTTGCCTGTTCTTAAACAGAACAACGCAATTCTCGCCTTTGCTCACGACGATGCCGTTCTCAAGCCCGAGAGTGATTGCATCCGTTGCGGCAGATGCGCAACAGCCTGCCCGATGAGCCTTATGCCCACAAACATTGTCAGAGCCGCAAAAGCCAAAGACGCTTCTGCCCTCAAAACGGCAGGCATCAACGTTTGTATGGAATGCGGCAGCTGCGCATTCGCCTGCCCCGCAGGCAAACCCCTTGTTCAGCATATGAGACTGGCAAAGGCAATTTTAAGAGAGGAGGGCAATAAATAATGGTTAACGGCAAAAAACTGGTTGTCAGCGCTTCACCTCATCTGCGCTCAACCCAAACAACCACAAGAATTATGCTCGACGTTATTCTTGCACTTATCCCCGCCCTCATCGCCGCGATATTCATCTTCGGACCCAGAGTTCTTACCGTAACTGCCGTTTCGGTGAGTTCCGCAGTCCTTGCAGAATACGTTTCACGCAAGGTTATGAAACGCCACCAGACAATCGGCGATTTAAGCGCGGTTGTAACAGGTCTTATACTTGCTCTCAACCTGCCTGTAACAATCCCCTATTGGATTGCAGCTATCGGCAGCGTTGTTGCGATTGTTGTTGTTAAGCAGTTCTTCGGCGGTATCGGTCAGAACTTTGCTAACCCCGCCATCACAGCCCGAATCGTTCTTCTTCTTTCATTCGGTGCACAGATGGGCAACTGGGTGACTCCTCTTTCATGGAAAACAGAGGTAACAACCTCTGCAACCCCCCTTGCCGTCGGTTACGGCAACGCAGGCGCACCCACATTGCTTGATATGTTCCTCGGTCTCAGAGGCGGCTGCCTTGGCGAAACCTGCGCAGTTGCTCTTATCCTCGGCGGTGTTTACCTTATCGCAAGAAAAGTTATTTCACCCGCAATTCCCCTCACATATATCGGCACCGTTGCTCTTATAATGCTTATTGCAGGCAAAGGCGATATCGGCTTTGTTCTTTATCAGGTAATGGGCGGCGGCTTGCTTCTTGGTGCATTCTTTATGGCAACAGACTATTCAACCTGCCCCATAAAGGTCAGAGGCAAAATCATTTTCGGTATCGGTTGCGGCATTATCACCGCTCTCATCAGACTTTTTGCTTCGATGACAGAAGCCGTATCATTCGCAATTCTTATTATGAACCTTGTTGTTCCCTTCATTGACAGAGCAACAACTCCCAAGCCCTTCGGCACACCTAAAAAAGAGAAAAAATCAAAGGAGGCGGCTAACTGATGAAAAAGATTAAAGAATATGCCGCTCCCACGATAGTGCTTTTTATCATTTGCGTTGTTGCGGCATTCCTGCTTGCGCTCACCAATGATGTTACCGCTCCCAAAATTGAAGCGGTTAACGCAGAAAACGAAGCAAAATCAAGACAGATTGTTTTTGCGGATGCTGCTTCTTTCGGCGAAGAATTCACAAATGACGACGGCATCAAACTTGTACCTGCTCTTGATAAAGACGGTGCAACCATCGGCTACGTTGTTGTTACCGTTGAAAAGGGTTACGGCGGAGATATCTCCGTTATGACAGGCGTTGACCTTGAAGGCAAGGTCACAGGCGTTAATATTCTTTCAATGAGCGAAACCGCAGGTCTTGGCGCTAACGCATCAAAAGAAAGCTTCCTCAATCAGTTCATCGGCAAAATTCTCGGTATCAGCGTAACCAAAGACGCTCCTGCCGAAAACGAAATCAAAGCCCTCACAGGCGCAACAATAACTTCAAATGCAGTCACAAAGGCAGTCAATGCGGCAATCGAAGCATCAGGAGGTGAGAACATTGGCTGAAAAGAAATCACTCCGTAAAGAGTTCACAAAAGGTCTTATAAGTGAAAACCCCACAATGCGCCTTGTTCTCGGCACCTGCCCCACGCTTGCCGTTACAACAAGCATCGTTAACGCCCTTGGTATGGGCATCTCGGCAATGATTGTTCTCATCTGCTCAAACATTGCTATCTCCGCTTTGAGAAAGATTATTCCCTCAAAGGTCAGAATCCCCGCATATATCGTTATCATCGCGTCATTCGTCACCATCGTTCAGATGATTGTTAAAGCTTTTGTCCCCGCTCTTGATAAGTCGCTCGGTGTTTTCCTGCCGCTTATCGTTGTTAACTGCATCATTCTCGGCAGAGCAGAAGCTTTTGCAGGCAAAAACCCCGTTCTTGCTTCCGCAGTTGACGGTCTTGGTATGGGCGTTGGCTTCACTCTTGCCCTCTGCTGCATGGGTGCAATCAGAGAAATCATCGGCGCAGGCACAATCTTTGCAGGCGCAGAAAGCCTTCTCTCAATTGCAGGCATCACAGGCTTTGACGGTTTCACACTCATCGGCGAAAACAGCTTTATCAGCCCGATGACAATTTTCATTCTCGCTCCCGGTGGCTTCTTCACTTTCGGTATTCTTATGGCTTGCGCCAACAAGCTTGCTGAAAGAAAAGGTAAGCCCAAAGCAGAGCTTGGCGGTTGCTCCGCTTGCCCCATGGCTAAAAACTGCGCTCTCATCGCCAAAGGCGAAGCTTGCGAAGAAAAGAAGGAGGGCTCTGCTGTATGACAGGTTATTTCGCAATTCTTCTCACGGCAATTCTCACTGCCAACTTCGTTCTGAGCAAATTCCTCGGCATCTGTCCCTTCCTCGGCGTTTCCAAAAAGCTGAATACCGCAATGGGTATGTCAGCGGCGGTTATCTTTGTTATGGCGCTTTCAACCGCAGTTTGCTACCCCATCAACAATTATATCCTTGTCCCCAACGGACTTGAATATCTGCAGACAATCGTTTGCATTCTTGTTATTGCCGCTCTTGTTCAGCTTGTTGAAATCATTCTCAAAAAGTTTATGCCTCCGCTTTATAATGCGCTCGGCATTTATCTGCCCCTGATTACCACCAACTGCGCCGTTCTCGGTGTTGTTCTTCTCAACTTCACAGAGGGTTACACATATCTTGAATCCCTTGTGAACAGCGTTGGCGCAGGTCTTGGCTTTATGCTGGCAATGGTTCTTTTCTCGGGCGTTCGTTCAAGACTCGAAAGCTGTGACGTTCCCAAATTCCTTCAGGGTCTTCCCATCGTTCTTATCGCAGCTTCAATTGTTTCTCTCTCCTTCATGGGCTTCACAGGCCTTGTTGAAGGACTTCTCGGTTAAGGAGGTAATGCTGAAATGAGTCCTATTTTATTTGCAGTAATCCTTCTTGGCGGTATCGGTCTGATTGCCGCCATCGGTCTTACGGTTGCTTCCAAAGTTTTTGCCGTTCCTGTTGACGAAAAGGCAGAGGCTATCAGAGAATGTCTGCCCGGTGCCAACTGCGGTGCCTGCGGCTTCTCGGGTTGTGACGGCTATGCCGCTGCTCTTTCAAAGGGTGAAACAACAGACACTGCTCTCTGTGCTCCCGGCGGAAACGACGTTTCAAAAGCTATCGGCGAAATCACAGGTCTTGCAGCAGGCAACGTTAAACCCTCTGCAGCTGTTGTTCTTTGCCAGGGTCACAACGTTAACGCCGCAACAAAGCTTGAATATCAGGGCGTTCACAGCTGCCGTATGGCTGCCCAGATTTTCGGCGGTCCCAAAGAATGCATCTACGGTTGTCTCGGTTTCGGCGACTGCGCCGCAGTTTGCCAGTATGACGCAATCAGCATTTGCGACGGTGTTGCAAGAATCAACCCCCATCTCTGCAAAGCTTGCAAGATGTGTGTTAACACCTGCCCCAACGCTCTTATTGAAATGATGCCCCTTGAAGAAGTCAAAGCCGCAGTGCTTTGCAAAAACCACGATAAGGGCGCTAACACTCGCAAGGAATGCACAGCCGGTTGCATTGGTTGTATGAAATGCGTTAAAGCCTGCGAAGCGGAAGCTATCAGCATTGACCGCTTCTGCGCAAAGGTTGATTATGAAAAATGCACAGGCTGCGGTAATTGCCACAGCGTTTGTCCCGTTGGCTCAATCGATTTGATTGACCTTGCGGCTAAAGCATAAGGAGGATAAAATAATGGCAAAATATCTTATTGTTAATGCAGACGACTACGGTATGTGTAATGCGGCAAACGCCGCCGTTGCAGAGCTTTTTGAAGGCGGTTTTCTTAAATCAGCAACCGTTATGATGCCCTGCCCCACTGCCGCTGACGCTGTTAAATTTTCAATTGAACATCCCGAATATCCCATCGGTATTCACCTTACGATGACAAGCGAATGGGCTAAATATCGTTGGAAGCCTCTCACAGACGGTAAAACACTTGTTGATAACGAAGGCTTTATGTGGCACGAAAGCGATGACGTTGAAAAGAACGCATCCTATGCTGACCTTGAAGCTGAAATCAAGGCACAGATTGACCTCGCTCACAGTATGGGCATGAAACCCTCTCACGTTGATAACCATATGGGTTCACTCTACGGTCATTATACAGGCAGACTCGGTCTTGCAAAGATGACTCTTCGCATCTGCGGCGAATACGGCTATGCTTACCGCCTTTACACAAAGCACGATAAGAGAATCTGCCCCAACGGTACACCCTATTTCCTTTACAGCGCAATCACCCTTCTTTCAAAGAAGTGGGGCAAGAAATACAACGTTGTTATTCCCGATTATCTTCTCTTCCCCGATTGGAATGACGATATGCGCCAGAGCTATGAAACCTACAGAGATACAATTCTCAAAATCTGGACAGATATTCCTGACGGCGTAACAGAAACCTTCATTCATCCCTCAATTGAAACCGATGAGCTCAAGGGTATCACCGGCAGATGGCAGGACAGAGTTTGGGAATATCAGCTTATGAAAGATCCTTACACTCACGAATATCTTGCAAAGAATGACGTTTATCTTATCAGCTACCGTGAACTCAACAAAATGAAAGGCGGCATCGTTCGCTGATAAATAAGGCAAAAAAATTAAGGCTTGCAACATTTCGTTGCAAGCCTTTTTGTTTATGCAATTTTTATTTCTTGCGAGCTACGTTACGTGCTTCGATTTCCTTAACCATTTCAGCCTGTCTCTTCTCTGTGATTGTGTAGAAGAACATGGGAACTGCGCAAGCAAACATGCTGACGGCACCCGAGATGATAAGAACAGCCCAGAGCTTGTTGCCGTCTGTTACTTCATATGTAGCGGTATCAATACCTGCGATGCTAACTGAAAGAACACCGATGAATGCGCCGACTGCCATACCAATCTTGTTGATAAGAGTCTGCATAGCAAAGCAGATGCCTTCGCCTCTTTCGCCTGTTTTCCATTCAAGGTAATCAACTGTATCACCGATCATTGCATAGGTGATAATGTTGTTAACACCCTGAGGAATACCGAGAAGAACAAGACCGATTGCGCAAACAATGAGCTTCCAGGGCTTATCATAGCCGATGAAATACATAGCTGTCATAACAACGCCGCCGAAGAGGTGAACAACGATGTATGACCATTTCTTTGTGAACTTCTTTGACATCCAGGGAACAAGAACCGAAGCAACAAGACCGCCGGGAACAACAAGAAGTGTGATAACGCCGTAAAGACCTTCGTTCTGAAGGATATACTTTGCAAAGTAAAGACCGCCTGTGTAAGAATAAACCATTCTTGCTCCGCCGAGAATACCTGAAAGAACGATGAGAAGAAGTTCCTTATTCTTGAAAAGGAGCTTGAGGTTATGACCGAATGAGGGGGGATTCTCATCTGATGTGAAGCGTTCCTTTGTGTTCTTGAAACCATAGAAGAACATGGGGATAGCCGCAACAACAAGAACAACCGCAGCAATAAAGTAAATCCACTTAAGCAATTCTGCATTCTGGATTTCCATACCAACCTTAATTGTGCCAACAAAGGTTTCGGCTGCCTTTTCAGCTGATTCGTAAGCGCCGCCTTCGCCTGTCATTTTTGCAATTTCAACAGCCTTATCCTTGATGATAAGAGCAATATCGTTTGCTGTATACTTGAACTTTGCTGTGAGGTTACCTGTAATCATAGGAACGAAAACAGTAACGATACCTGCGCCTACTGTGCAGAACATACGGGCAACGGTGAGAATGTTACCTCTTGTTTCTGTGTTGTTTGTGAGGCAGGTTGAAAGACCCCAATAGGGAACGTCTGCGATTGTGTAAGCAACGCTCCATACAACGTAAACAATGCCTATGATTGTGAATGTGCGAACTGCTTCTGTGTTGTTGAGAACGTTTGCAGGGTTAAAAATGGGCAGGAAGCAGGCAATAGTCATAATACCGATGGGAATCGCCATCCACTTGAGATAAGGACGGCATTTACCCCACTTTGTTCTGGTCTTATCAACAACAGAACCCATGATGGGGTCATTGAATGCGTCAAAAACGCGTGCGCCAAGCATAAGAACCGCAACTGCGATTGCACCGTCCATAGCACCGATCTTAACACCCTTTGCACCGAAGAGAAGTGCGTCGGTCATAAAGACGGTGATGTATGAGCCGATGATGGTACAGATAAAGTTCTGACCAAAGCCGGCAATACTGTAGGCGAGAGCTTCTTTGGGCTGAACGCCTTTGCCCGGAGTTGTTCCGAACAGCTTGTGAAGAAATGCTGAGTTCATTTTTTCTTTTTCCTTTCTTTAATATATATTGTTGTTAAATTAAAGACTTATAAAAATCAAGAGCCCTGAAAGTTCTCTTGGTTTGCGAAAGCAAAAATTTCTCGCACACCTGCATCAGCAATTTTTCATCGTCTGCAGGCAACGAAAAAGAATATATGCGCTCAATCGGGTTTGAGCATATATGGCGCATCGCCGCAAGCACCGTGGCATTCAGCTTTATTCCACCCTTGCCGCTTGCTCTGCAATATAAGCACCCTTCTGCAACGTTAAAATAGAAATCTCCCGTCGGCTCCTCGCCGCAATGGGAACAACAGACAAGCTCGGGCATAAAACCCGAAAGAGAGAGCAACTTAAGCTCTGTTACGGCTTTGAGAAAGTCGCAACTTCTTCGCTTTGTTTCAAGCAGATGGAGCGAATTGAGCACAACCCGCAGAATATCTTTCGCAGGCTCCATTTCGGGCACAAGTTCCGCACAAAGAGCACAGAAATACTGTGCAAGCGAAAGACGCTCAATATCCTCTCTTAATCCGAAGAAAACCTCTTTTGCCGTTGCATCGTCAACTATGTAGCTGTCCCTGCTTCGGTAAACCGAAAAATCACCGTAGCACAGGGACTGCGTTGCACCGTGCATTTTACTGTTTATTTTTTTTGCTCTGTTTGCAAAGGCTCTGATAACACCGTATTCAGCGGTCAGAAGCGTAACAAGACGGTCACTTTCGCCCGTGTCTGTTACTCTGAGCACCAGAGCGTCGGTAGTCATTCTCATATTTTTCAGCCTCCGAAGGGACTGCGGCGGCAACGTTGCGGAATTCAAGATAATCCCCTATTGCGCCTGTTTGTGAAAATTTTCGCCAAGCCTGCGATTTATCCATTCTATCGCCTCCCGTTTATAAATTACCCTGAAAAGGCAGATTTTATAGACGGAAGAAAACGGAATTTAATCCAGACCGAAATTATGAATAAGACCTTCTCTGTTTCGCCAGCCCTCTTTAACCTTGACCCAGCACTGAAGGTTGATTTTGCATTGGAAAAAGTTTTCCATATCAGCTCTTGCTCTTGAAGAAATCTTTTTGAGCATCTCGCCTTTTTTGCCGATGATGATGCCCTTGTGAGATTCTCTTTCGCAATAAATGGTCGCTTCAACGTCCATTATGTCACCCGTGGTGCGCTCACGCATTTTTTCAATGCTAACGGCAACACCGTGGGGCACTTCTTTATCAAGAAGCAGAAGCATTTTTTCTCTGATAATCTCGCCTGCAAGCACTCTTTCGGGCTGATCGGTAAGAGTATCATCGGGGAAGAAATGAACGGATTCATATGAAAGCTTTTTAAGCTCCTCAATAACAACGTCAACGTTTTCTTCCTTAAGTGCACTCACGGGCACAACAGCTTCAAACTCATAAACAGATGAAAAAGCAAGAATCTTTTCCATTATTTTTTCTTTCTGTTTAACCGTATCGATTTTGTTAACGGCAAGCACAACGGGTGCCTTTTCAGCCTTAAGACGCTTGAGGAGTTCAAGCTCTGCCTCTCTGATTTCACCCTCGGGCTCCGTCACAAAAAGGCAGGCATCAACACCTGCAATGCCGTCGCCAACGGCTTTGATCATCTTTTCGCCAAGCTTTGTTTTTGGGCGATGATAACCGGGTGTATCGGTAAAAACAAGCTGGGTTTCACCAAGAGTAAGAACACCCATAATTTTTGTTCGGGTTGTCTGAGGCTTCTGGGTAACGATAGCCACCTTCTGACCCAACATTCTGTTAAGAAGCGAAGATTTGCCTACGTTGGGGCAACCAACGATTGCAACAAAAGCAGTTTTAGTCATTTTAAGCTCCTTATTTTTTCTTTTTGAAAATTCCCTTTGGCCCTGTAAAAACAAAAACAAGGCTGAGTGCTACCGTAACAATAAGCACGGCAAGCTCGGGAATATGAACTTTATAGTATTCACACATTGCGGAGAATGCGGCGGGCTGATAAAGAATAACAAGCCCAACGGCAACCGCACCGATTGCAGAAACAAGAACCGCACCTGCAGCGGCATCCTTGGCAAGCTTTGCAAGCGGATGGATTTCGCCTTTCGTTGCAAGGTCAACGGCACTTTCAACGCCTGTGTTAACGAGTTCAAGCGAAATAACCGCCGCACTCATTGCAATAAGAATTGCAAACTGAGTTTTTGAAACCTCAAAAAAGTCGTGAACCGTCAGAAAACCGAACATATAAGTAAGAAAACACAGGTGAATGCGCAGATTGCGTTCTTTGCATATACAGGCGGCAATGCCTTTAAAAGCATAGCCGAAGCTTTTTATCAGATTTTTCATATGTTCTCATCATCCATATAATAACTGGAATTTCTTTTAAGACCCATCTGAGTAAGAACGGCTTCTTCTTTTTCTCTCATTCGCACGCTTTCCATTCCGCCGTTAACGTGATCATAGCCGAGAAGATGAAGCATTGAATGAACGGTAAGAAAACCGATTTCACGCTGAAGCGAATGACCGTATCTGTCCGCCTGATCAAGAGCGTGAGGAATTGAAATAACAATGTCTCCAAGCATTTTTGCGCCTGTATCAAGGTTTGTGTCGTAAACACCGTTTTCACCGAGCGGAAACGAAAGAACGTCAGTTGAACGGTCAATATTTCTGTATTCCTTGTTGAGTCTGTGAATTTCATCATCGTCAACAAAGGTAACGCTTACCTCTGCAGGGTCAGCAAACTTTTCCTGAACAAGAACAGCTGTGCAACAACGGCGCACAAGCATACGCACGCCTGTGGGAATGCGGAAATCGTTTTGTTCGTTTGAGATTATAACCTTAACCTTGCTCATTTTCTGTTGCGTTCCTCCTCCTGCTTTTCATACGCCTTGATGATATCCTGCACGAGTCTGTGACGCACAACGTCTTTTTCATTGAATCTTACAGTGCCGATATCCTCAATATTTTTAAGAATTTTAACTGCTTCCTTCAGACCCGAACGCTTACCGTCGGGCAAGTCTATCTGTGTAACGTCGCCCGTAACAACCATCTTTGAGTTGAAACCGAGACGGGTTAAAAACATCTTCATCTGTTCGGGGGTTGTGTTCTGCGCTTCGTCAAGAATTATGAAGCTGTCATCGAGCGTTCTGCCTCGCATATATGCAAGCGGAGCAACCTCAATATCTCCTCTTTCCTGATGCTTCTGAAAATTCTCTGCACCGAGCATATCAAAAAGCGCATCATAAAGCGGACGCAGATAAGGGTCAACCTTCTGCTGAAGGTCACCGGGCAAAAAGCCGAGCTTTTCACCCGCTTCAACTGCAGGTCTTGTGAGCACAATGCGGTTGATTTCTTTTGCTCTGAAAGCGGTAACTGCCATAGCAACCGCAAGATAGGTTTTGCCCGTACCTGCAGGACCGATGCCGAAAGTGACCGTGTTTTTGCGGATTGTTTCAATATATTTTTTTTGGCCCAGAGTTTTGGGTTTAACGGGTTTGCCTTTTGACGTTATGCAAACGCAATCTGCCGCCATTTTATCAAGCTTATCCTCGTTGCCGTCATTAACAAGCGAAAGAACGTAACGCACGTTCTGGTCGCTGAGAGATTCGCCCTTATTGATAAGAGTAAGCAAACCGTTGACAGCACGCACACCTTTCTGCACGTTTTCAGCCTCACCCGTAACCTTGAGCTCCGAGCCTCTGCTGATAACCGTAACGGAAAACTCTTTCTCAATCAGCTTGATATTCTCATCAAAAGAGCCGAAAAGGCTTACCGCCTGCTCCATTCTGTCAACATTAATTATCTGTTCAAACACCGCGTTGCTACCCTCCGGACATAGTTATCTATTATCTGAAACAGTATAACATATTATTAACAAAATGTCACTATAATATTTAAATATATTTAATTATTATTAACTAATTGACATTTTATAAAAATAAGAATATTATTGTATCTGTATAAGTATATGGAGTGGTAACTTTATGCTCGAATCATTACTTGATTTTTCAAGATATGCATTGCCGTCAATGGCTTTGCTTATATTTCTGCTTTGTTTTGCGGCTCTGCTCAAACGCAGACCACCATCACTCGGCAGTGCAAAACTCATAAACATTGCAGGCAAAGAGGTTTTTCCTCTTATAAGACGCGAAACCTCAATCGGGAGAAACAAAAACTGCGATATTCTGCTTAAAAACGCAACCGTTTCAAGGCTTCACGCCGTTATTGTTTGTGCCAAAGACGGCTGGTACGTGGCGGATATCCGCTCACAGGCAGGCGTACTTATCAACGGCAAAAAAATTGATAAAAAAGCTTATATAAAAACGGGCGACAGAATCACACTCGGCACCGTAACCCTTGTTTTTGAAAATCTGAAAGACTGACAGGCTGATACATAATGGAAAATAAAAGAAAAATAATAACTCTACCCAACGGACTGCGCATAGTTTTTGAAAAAAACAAAAACTCAAAAATATGTGCGGCAGAAGTCTGGGTTGCAAGCGGTATAAGCTATGAAACCCCCGAAACGGCAGGCACGTCACATTTTATTGAACACATGGTTTTCAAGGGATCGCAGAAACGCTCGGCTCTTGATATCGCCGTTGAAATGGATGAAATCGGCGGCTACCTTAACGCATATACAGCAAGGGAATGCACCTGCTTCTATGCCCGTATGCTTTCGGAGCACACCGAAAAGGCGCTGGATATTCTGTTTGATATGGTCAGAAACCCCAGGCTTGACGAAAGCGATATTGAGCTTGAGAAAGGTGTTATCAAAGAAGAAATCTCAATGTATGAAGACAGCGCAGAGGATATGTGCGCTGATACCTTCTATGAAAATATATGGAAAAACAGTATGCTCGGCTGTGATATTCTCGGCAGCGAAGAAACCGTTGATTCCGTTACAAAAGAAAGCCTTAAGGCTCACCTTGAAAAATTCTACGTTCCTGAAAGAACGGTTATCAGCATAAGCGGCAACTTTGACGAAAAATCGGTTCTCGCAATATGCAAGCAGTATTTTGCCGACCTTAAAAACACCGATTTTCCGATTAACCCCGTCGGTGCAAAATATAACCCCTGCACGGTAACCGTCAGAAAAAACGTTATGCAGAATCAGCTTGTACTCGGCTTCCCTGCAATGCCTTTGGGCAGCAAAAACCGCGAGCCTGCTCTGCTGATATCCTCAATTCTCGGCAACACACCTTCATCAAGACTTTTTCAGCATATCAGAGAAAAGCTCGGTCTTGTTTATTCAATCGACACAGCCTGTGTTTCTTACCTCAAAGCAGGTGTTTTCACGGTTGCAATGGGTCTTAATGAAAAATCAGAAGAAAGAGCCATAGCTGAAACGCTGAAAATTATTTCCGATTTCAGTTCAACCGTTACTGAAAAAGACCTCGCAAGAGCAAAAGAACAGGCTGTTACGGGCTTCGTTATGGAGCTTGAAAATATTTCGGCAAGGGCTTCGCGAAACGCAAGAAATCTTCTTCTCTATAATAAAATTGTTCCCGAAGAAGAAATCATTGCAAATATCCGCTCCGTAACACTCGATGATATTCGCAAAACCGCAGACGAAATCTTTGATTTTTCACAGATTTCTCTTTGCGTTACAGGCAAAACAAAAAGCAAAAAGGCTTATAAAGAAATTATAAACTCCGCAAAATAAAAAGGAAGATACCAATATGATTAACAAAAAAGAAATCAACAGAATCGTTGTTAAGGTTGGCACCTCAACCCTTACCTATGATACAGGCAAAATAAACATCCGCCGTATGTCCGCCCTCGCAAGAGTGCTCAGCGACCTCAAAAATTCAGGCAAAGAGGTTGCACTTGTAACTTCAGGTGCAATCGGCGTTGGCGTTGGTAAGCTCGGTCTTAAAGAAAGACCCAAGGATACTCCCGGCAGACAGGCGGCAGCAACCGTCGGTCAGTGCGAACTGATGTTTCTCTATGATAAATTCTTCGGTGAATACGGCAATATAACAGGTCAGCTCCTTGTGACAAAGGATGACTTTGAAAACGAAGAAAGACACACAAATCTTCACAATTCATTTATGAAGCTTTTTGAATACGGCGCAATCCCCGTTGTCAATGAGAATGACAGCGTTGCCGTTGAAGAAATCGTTTTTGGCGATAACGACAGTCTTTCGGCTCACGTTGCAAAGATCGTTGATGCCGATTTGCTTGTAATTCTGACCGATATCGACGGACTTTTCAGCGCAAACCCCAGAGAAGACGAAAACGCAGTTCTCATTCACAGCGTTGATGAGATTACCGATGATATTCTTGCTCTTGCAGGTGGCACAGGCACAAACAGAGGCACGGGCGGAATGATAACAAAGCTTCACGCTGCACAGATTGCAACCGAAGCAGGAATCAACACCGTTGTTATGAACGGCTCTGACCCCGAAGAGCTTTATAAACTTCTTGACGGCAGACAGACCGGAACACTTTTCAAAGCAAGGAGATAAAACAGTGAGCATTTTAACGGATATAGGCGCACGCTCCAAGCAGGCGCAGAAGATACTTGCAAAGGCAGGCTCCGCGGCAATCAACGCCGCCCTCAATGCCGTTGCTGATGCACTCGAAAAAGAAGCGGCATTCATCATTGCCGAAAACCAAAAGGATATTGAAGCAGGCGAAGCAAACGGTCTTTCAAAAGCGCTCATTGACCGTTTAAGCCTTAATGAAGCAAGAATCGGAGGTATGGCGCAGGGTCTGCGTCAGGTTGCCGCAAGCGAAAGTCCCGTCGGCAAGGTTCTTTGGGGCGAAGTAAGACCCAACGGTCTTAAGATTGAAAAAGTAGCAGTTCCCATCGGTGTTATTGCCGTTATCTTTGAGGCAAGACCCAACGTTACCGCTGATGCGGCGGCTATCTGCCTTAAGGCAGGCAACTCCGTTATCCTCAAAGGCGGCAAGGAAGCTATCAACTCAAACAAAGCTATTGCCGACGTTATGAGAAAAGCGGTTGCTTGTGCAGGTCTGCCCGAAGACTGCATTATTCTTGTTGAAAACATTTCAAGAGAAGCTGCAACAGAGCTTATGAAGCTCAACGGTTACGTTGACCTGCTTATTCCCAGAGGCGGTGCGGGTCTTATCCGCTCTGTTGTTGAAAACGCAACCGTTCCCGTTATTGAAACAGGCGTTGGCAACTGCCACGTTTACGTTGACTCAGATTCAGATATTGATATGGCAGCTGAAATCGTTGCAAACGCAAAGGCATCCAGAGTTTCGGTTTGCAACGCTTGCGAAAGCCTGCTTATTCACGCAGATATCGCAGAGGTCGCTTTGCTTTCAATCGGTGAAAAGCTTAAGGAATGCGGCGTTGAAATCAGAGGCGACGAAGCCGTTTGCGAAATTCTTCCCTTTGCAATTCCCGCAACGGAAGACGATTGGGCAAAAGAATATCTTGATTATAAAATCAGTGTGAAAATCGTTGAAAATATTGACGAAGCAATTGAACATATTTCCCGTTTCGGCACAGGCCACAGCGAAGCTATCGTAACAAACAACTACCTGATGGCTGAAAAATTCAAAAACGAGGTTGATGCAGCGGCTGTTTACGTTAACGCTTCAACAAGATTCACAGACGGCGGTGAATTCGGCTTCGGTGCAGAAATCGGCATTTCTACCCAGAAGCTTCACGCAAGAGGTCCGCTTGGCGTTGCACATATGGTCAGCGAAAAATACGTTATCAGCGGCACAGGTCAGATAAGATAAACCATTAACTGCGGAGGAATCATAATGAAAGAAAAAACCAACAAAAGCGGCAAAAGCAAGCTTGCTTTTCCCATAGGCATAATTGTTTTGATTCTTGCCGTTGTGGGTGCGGTTTCAACCGTTAAGTTTGCCGCAGACTCAATCAAAAAAATGGCCGACGATACGGCTGATAAGCAGAAATATGAGCAGATGCTCAAGCCTGTTGTTATGTTTGACCCCGACCCGTTTGACGATTTGAAGCAGGCGGATGTTTCTCAGCTTCTCAACAGTGCCGTTTGGGCATTGCTTATGAGCGAAGAAGGCACAGAAAAATACCCCTATTCTGAGGGTGACGTTTTCGGCATCATCGTGCCGCAGGAGGATATTGAAAAATATTTCGTGAGCCTTTTCGGCACTGAAATCAACATCGCCGCAATGCACGATTCAATCGATATGAGTGCCTTTGACATCACCTATGATGCCGCTCTCAAAAGCTATATTCTTCCCATCACAGGCATTGAATCGGCTTACACCCCCAAGGTTTATGAGATTGAAGAAAAGGGTAGCTCCGTTATTCTTTCTGTCGGTTATATCAACAACAAAGCCTGGGCACAGGTTGCCGATGACGGTTATATCACCCCCGAGCCCGATAAATATATGAAAATAACTCTGCGTGAAAGAAGCGGCGGTATGTACGTTGCTTCAATCCAGGCAGTTGATGGTCAGGAAGTTATTGGCAGTATGCCTGCAACAAGAGCTCCCGAAATTGAAACAACAACAGAGCCCTTGCCCACTCAGCCCGAAATACTCACAACGGCAGTTCCCGTAACCGATGAGGATGGCGAAGAGGTTACCGACGATAACGGCGAGCTTTTGACCGAAATCGTTACCGTTATTCAGGAAGTTACAACTGAAGAGGCGGCAACAGGTGAAGATATCACTGAAGAAAACACCACCGAAGAGGATTAATAAATGGATTTTTATGATAAGCATATGAAAGCGCTTGAATTTGATAAAGTCCTTGAAAAGCTTGCCCAATTCACAAGCTGTGAGGATGCCCGTTACAATGCGCTTCACCTTAAACCCGAAACTAATCTTGAGCTTGCACGTTCGCTTCTTAACCAGACAACGGATGCGCATATGCTGCTTGCCCGTTTCGGCGGTCCGTCTTTCGGCGGACTAAAAAACGTTAATAACGCATTAAGCAGAGCCAACGCAGGCAGTGTTCTTAACACAAAAGAACTGCTTGATATCGGCGGTGTGCTCCGCGTTATCCGCACTCTTTCACAATGGAGAGCATCAAACGCAGGTGTGCAGAGCGTGCTTGACCCGCTTTTCAGCTCGCTTATGCCTAACAGATTCCTTGAATCCGCAATTTTCAACGCAATCATTTCGGAAGAAGAAATTTCTGATAACGCATCTCCCACTCTTGCCGAAATCAGACGCAAAATCAGAATTCAGGAATCCAAAGTCAGAGAACAGCTTGAAAAATTCACCCGTTCTCAGACTCATTCAAAATATCTGCAGGAAAACATAATCACCCAGCGAAACGGCAGATACGTTGTTCCCGTTAAAAACGAATACCGCAGTGAAGTGCCCGGTCTTGTGCACGACACCTCATCAAGCGGCGCAACCGTTTTTGTTGAACCGATGGCTGTTGTTGAAGCCAACAACGAAATCCGCGTGCTTCAGGCTAAGGAAAGAGAAGAAATTGAACGCATTCTTTTTGAGCTTTCCGCTTCTGCAGGCGATTTTGCACAGAGCATCAAAAACAGCTATGAATGCGCACTCGAACTTAACCTTATTTTTGCCAAAGCACAGTATGCTTATAACATCAAGGGTTGTCCCCCGATTCTTAACGATAAGGGTATCGTCAACCTGTGTATGGCAAGACATCCGCTCATTGACCCCAAAAAGGTTGTTCCCGTTGACATTATGCTCGGTAAGGACTTTGATACCCTTGTTATCACAGGTCCCAACACAGGCGGCAAAACCGTTTCAATAAAAACTATCGGTCTTCTTTCAATGATGGCTATGTGCGGTCTTATGATACCCGCAGGCGACAGAAGCGAAATTTCTGTTTTCACCGAAATCCTTTCGGATATCGGCGACGAGCAGTCCATCGAACAATCGCTCTCAACCTTCTCCGCACATATGACAAATATAATCAGTATATTAAATAAAGCAGGCGAAGGCAGTCTTGTTCTCATTGACGAGCTTGGCGCAGGTACCGACCCAGTTGAGGGTGCGGCGCTTGCAATGGCTGTGCTCGAGGCGCTTCACGAAAAAGGCGCAAAAATAGCCGCCACAACTCATTATGCGGAGCTCAAAGCATACGCGCTTGAAACTCCGAGGGTTGAAAACGGCTGCTGTGAATTTGACGTTGCAACTCTTCGCCCCACCTACCGCTTGCTTATAGGCGTACCGGGCAAATCAAACGCTCTCGCAATCAGCGACAGGCTCGGTCTTGATAAATCCGTTATCGCCAGAGCAGAAGAACTCGTTTCGGTTGAAAACAAAGAATTTGAAAACGTTGTTGACCGTCTTGAAGAAACAAGAATAAAGATGGAAAGCGAGTTTGACAAAGCCCGAGTTCTTGCCGATAAAGCGGCAAAAGAAAAAGCTGAAGCAGAAAAGCTTAAAGAAGAGGTTTCAAAGCTTCGCGAGCAGGAAATGGAAAAAGCCCGATCACAGGCATTGCGTGTTGTTGAATCCGCCAAAAGAGAGGCTTACACTCTTTTGCAGGAGCTTGAAAAGCTTAAAAAAGAACAGCAGAAAACAAAAGATGCCGCAGAACTCGCAAGACGAGCAAAAGCTATGGTCAGAAAGGGTGTTGATGCAATCGATTCTGCCGCTGATCCCGTTATCGGCATTGAAGATGACGACGGCAATTACGTTCTTCCCAGAACACTTGTTGCAGGCGATACGGTTATCATCCGCGATATCGGCAAAACCGCAAAAGTAATCACCCCTGCCGATAAAAACGGCAACGTTGAGGTGCAGGCAGGCTCAATCAAAACAAGAGTCAAGCTTTCAAACCTCCGCCTTTGCGAGAATGCACCCAAAAAGAAAGAAACCAAATCAACACCGAAGCTCCACGGCGAAAGCCGCTTGAATATGGCGGCATCAACAAGACTTGATCTGAGAGGTATGACGGTTGACGAGTGCCTTATTGAGCTCGACCGCTTCATAGATATGGGTCTGCGCACGGGACTTAACGAATTCACCGTTGTTCACGGCAAGGGCACAGGTGCTCTTCGCAGTGCGGTAACGCGCTATCTCAAGGCTTCTCCGTTTGTAAAAACAAGCCGACTTGGCGTTTACGGCGAGGGTGAAGACGGTGTTACAATCGTTACTCTGAAATAAGCAAAAATAACGTTAATTTTGCCGTTTTGGATGCGCAAAAAGCACAAAATTATACACACTGTAAAGTTTTTATCCTTTACAACAACTGAACACCGAAAGCGTGTGAAAAAGTTTTCCACACCATAAAAGGTGGAAAAGTGGATATATCTTGTGTTAAACGCCGCAAAATCCCACAAGTTATTGAATTTCCACGGTTTTTCTGTCAAAAAGGTGAGAAAAATGTGGATAACAAGCTCAATTAACGGCAAAATTTACACTTGACAATGGCATATATTTTTAGTATAATACTGACCTGTAAAGCGAACATACTTTACAGGTCGGCTGTTTTTTCTGACCTTTTCGGAGCGGAATTAACAACCGTCTTGATTTTTGCTCTTTTTTAAGAAATTACCGCCGTTTTCGGCTCAAAAATGATGAAAGGAGGGTCTGGTTTGGCAAAGAATTATGAAATGGCTGTGCTCATCGATTTTTACGGTGAAATGCTCACGGCAAAGCAGCGTGATTTTTTGGAATATTACTATAATGATGACCTCTCTCTTTCTGAAATAGCTGAAAACGAAGGCATCACCCGCCAAGGCGTCAGAGATGCAATCAAAAGAGCTGAAACTCAGCTTCAGGATATGGAAAATCGCCTGGGTATGGCAAAGCGTTATGAAGAAATCAAGGCAGGTCTTGATGAGATTATTGAGGTTTCAAACCAGATTGCCGAGTATAACCTTCGCCACAGCCTTTCAAAAGAAATCAACGATTTCAGCGTGCGCATCAAAGCCGCCGCTATGACAATGCTTGAAAGCTGATACATACATTAATATATTACATAGCATAAGAGGTGAAAGTTTTGGCATTTGAAGGTCTTTCAGAGAGACTCGAATCCGCGTTTAAAAATCTCAGAAGCAAAGGCAGTCTTAACGAGGCAGATGTACGCAGTGCGATGCGTGAAGTTCGTATGGCTCTGCTTGAAGCTGACGTTAACTATAAGGTTGCCAAGGACTTCACCAACTCGGTAACCGAAAAAGCCATCGGCGAAAAGGTTATGGAAAGCCTTACACCTTCTCAGATGGTTATCAAAATAGTCCGCGAAGAGCTTGTTGCCCTTATGGGTGGCACAAACAGCCGCCTTGCCTATGCAAACCATCCGCCAACAGTTATTCTGATGTGCGGTTTGCAGGGTTCAGGTAAAACAACTCATTGTGCAAAGCTTGCTCTCAAGCTTAAAAAAGAAAACCACAGACCCCTTCTTGTTGCCTGCGATATTTACAGACCCGCAGCTATCAAACAGCTTCAGGTTGTTGGTGAACAGGTTGACGTTCCCGTTTTTGAAATGGGTCAGACCGATCCCGTTAAAATCGCAAGAGAAGCCATCGACTTTGCTAAAGACCACGGTAACGATTACGTTATTCTCGACACCGCGGGCCGTCTGCACGTTGACGAGGAGCTTATGAACGAGCTCAAATCAGTCAAGGCAGAAGTTAAACCCCACGAGATTCTGCTTGTTGTTGACGCAATGACAGGTCAGGACGCAGTTAACGTTGCAACGTCGTTTGACGGTGCTCTCGGCATTGACGGTCTTATTCTCACCAAGATGGACGGTGACACCCGAGGCGGTGCGGCGCTTTCCGCAAGAGCCGTTACGGGCAAACCCATCAAGTTTGTTGGTATGGGCGAAAAGCTTGACCAGCTTGACGCTTTCCACCCCGACAGAATGGCTTCCAGAATTCTCGGCATGGGCGACGTTCTTTCGCTTATCGAGAAAGCTGAAATGGCTATTGATGAAAAGAAGGCTGAAGAGCTTGAAAAGAAGCTTCTTCAGAACAAATTCGACCTCAACGACCTGATGGACCAGTTTGATCAGATTCGCAAAATGGGTTCAATTCAGGATATGCTTGCCCTCATCCCCGGCATCGGCAACAAGGCAAAGGATATCGAAGTTGATGAACGCAAGTTTGACAGAATGCGCGCAATCATCCTTTCAATGACCGAAAAAGAGCGTCAGAATCCCGATATCATCAATCTCTCCCGCAAAAAGAGAATCGCTCTCGGTTGCGGTCAGAATATTGAAGACGTTAACAGATTGCTCAGCCAGTTCAAACAGATGCAGAAGATGTTTAAGCAGATGGGCGGCAAAAAAGGCGGCAAACGCAGAAGAAAACAGCGTTTGAGATTGCCTCAGGGCTTTGACCCTTCACAATTCGGAATGTAATACAGCATCGCTGATACATTATAAATAATTATATTTTATATATTTTGGAGGAAAACAAAATGGCAGTAAAAATCAGACTTCGCCGTATGGGCGCAAAGAAAGCACCTTTCTATCGTATCGTTGTTGCAGATTCAAGATATCCCCGCGACGGCAGATTCATCGAAGAAATCGGCACCTACAACCCCACAGTAACTCCCTCAGAAGTTAAAGTTGACGCTGATAAGGCAAAGCAGTGGATTGCTAACGGCGCACAGCCCACAGATACCGTTAAGGCTCTTCTCAAAAAAGAAGGCGTTCTTTAATTAACGGTTTTTGCGAGGTAAACTATGAAAGATTTACTTGTCAGCATTGCCCAGGGTCTTGTTGAAGAACCCGAGGCAGTAACTGTGACCATGGATGAGCCCGCTGAAGACGGAAGCATCGTTTTCCACCTTCACGTCAGCGAAAACGACATGGGCAGAGTTATAGGCAAACAGGGCAGGATTGCAAAGGCTATCCGCACAGTTATGCGCGCAGCTGCAACCCGCCAGGATACAAGGGTAACAGTCGAAATTGATTAAAGAATTTCTTGAAATCGGTGAGATAGTCGGCACTCACGGCATCAGAGGCGAAATGCGCGTCAATCCTTGGTGCGACTCTCCCGATTATTTGGCTAAATTCAAAACCTTATATTTTGCCGGCAATGAAAGCTGTGCGGTGCAGGTTAAATCTGCAAGGCCGCACGGCAACATTGTTTTGCTCAGACTTGACGGAATTGAAACGGTTGAGGCTGCTCAGAAACTGCGCGGTAAAGTTCTCTTTATGAAACGCAGTGACGCAAAGCTGCCTAAAAATCAGTTCTTCATCGTTGAGCTCATCGGCTGCAAGGTTTTTGACGCAGATAATGAAGATATCTGCTACGGTGAACTGACAGACGTCAGCCAGCCCGGTGCAAACGATGTTTGGCACATAACTAAAAACGGCAAGGAATATCTCATTCCCGCCATTCCCGACGTTGTTGTTGAAACCGACGTTGCGGCAGACAGGGTAACAATCAGACCGCTGAAAGGTATTTTTGACGATGAGGATTGATATTTTAACCCTTTTCCCTGAAATGTGCCTGAGCGTGCTTGGCGAAAGCATTATCGGCAGAGCGAGAGAAAACGGTCACGTTGAAATCAACTGCAGAAATATCAGAGATTATACTCTTGATAAGCACAACCGTGTTGACGATGCGCCTTACGGCGGCGGCACGGGTATGATAATGCAAACCCAGCCTATCTATGATTGCTACAAGGCTCTCTGCGACGAAATCGGTGCGAAGCCGCACTTGATTTATATGTCGCCGCAGGGCAAAACCTTAACGCAGGACAGAGTCAAGGAGCTTGCACAGCTTGATAACGTAGCTCTCCTTTGCGGTCATTACGAGGGTATCGACCAGCGAATTATTGACGAAATTGTTGATGAAGAAATTTCAATCGGCGATTACGTTCTGACAGGCGGTGAACTGCCTGCGCTGATTGTTGCAGACAGCATTTCAAGAATGCTTCCGGGTGTGCTTGCAAACGAAGACGCTTTTACTCTCGAAAGCCATTATTCGGGTCTTCTTGAGCATCCGCAATATACAAGACCTTTTGAATGGCACGGTGAGAAGGTTCCCGAGGTGCTTATTTCGGGTCACCACGCTAACATTCAGAAATGGCAGAGGGAGCAAAGTCTTAAGCGCACTCTTGAGCGCCGACCTGATATGCTTGCAAAAGCAGAGCTTACTAAAAAAGATAAAGAATTTCTTGATAAACTCAAAAACTCCGAGGAATAAACCTCGGAGTTTTATTTTGCCAAAAGCCAGAGGAAAGCAAGGTCAAATACAAGCAAAAATATAATTTGCCACCCTTTTGAACACAATATTTCTCACCCTCCCGATTTTTCTCTATGCGAAAATTAACTGTATTTATACAATAAACCACAATATTTAGCATTTTACAATATTTTGTTCACTATTCACAAAAATATTTTCATTTCTTATACAAAAAGTTGTTGACAAAATTCAATATTTATCTTATTATATTCCATAAGAGGATTTTGAGAGGTCTTAAAATGTCCGAAAACGCAATGTTAAATTTAACCGATGAGGAGCTTGCATCTCGCGCCGCAAACGGTGATGATGAGTCAATGGCACTGCTGATTGCAAAAATTATGCCTGTTGCCAAGGCAAAAGCTAGCAAGCTTGGCGGTCCCCGCCTTTCGGCTGAAGACCTTGTTCAGGAAGGTATGCTCGGTTTCCTCGATGCAGTTAAAAGCTTCAAAAGCGAAAAAGGTGTGCCCTTTAAATCATATGCCGAAACCTGCATCAATAACCGCATCGTTTCTGCCGTGAGAGCTAATTTCAACAACAAAAATGCCGCTCTCACAAACGCAGTTTCAATCGAAGAAGAAACATCCACTCTCCTCTCCCGCAGCGATGACCCTGCCATTATAGTTTCGGAAGATATCAAGAATTTGCTTGACGGCATTCTTACCGATTTTGAAAAGCAGGTTATCGAACTTCGACTTCTCGATAAAAGCTATGCTCAGATTGCCCTTTCGCTTGATTGCAGCGAAAAAGCCGTTGACAATGCACTGCAGAGAATCCGAAAAAAAATCCGTTCAGTTATCTGAAATCTTCCAAAGGAAGTTTCAATATGCCCCCGTAGCTTAAAGCAGAGCGTTGTTCATCAAAGGTGACGGTGCGATTCCGTCCAGGGCGAAAAAATTTTTTCAAGCGAGGTTAAAATCATGTACGAAGACAAAACTCTCATCTGTAAGGAATGCGGCAACGAATTCGTTTTCACAGCCGGCGAACAGGAATTCTATGCTGAAAAAGGCTTTGTAAACGAGCCCCAGCGTTGCAAGGCTTGCAGAGATGCACGTAAGAATGCAACTCGTGGCGAGCGTGAGTGGTTTGAAGCAACCTGCGATTCCTGCGGTGGAGTTGCAAAGGTTCCCTTTAAGCCGCGTGAGGACAGACCTGTTTTCTGCAGCGAATGTTTCGCAAAGAAGCAGGAAGAAGCATAAGCCCAATTTAAATTTATGCTGATTTAAGGGTTGCCCTTTGGGTAACCCTTTTTGTCATTTTAAAAGCAACAGGCCTGCGCAGTTAAGCGCAAGCCTGTTTTTTTATTCTTCGTATTCTTCTGTTACCGGTTCTTCACCGTTATTTTCATCATACTGCGTGGTTTCTTCTTCTCCGTTGTCAGCGAGAGAATACTCCTCTGTGGTTGTTTCGCCTCTGTTGGGACGAAGAATATTGTAATCAAAAGTCGGTCGCTCATAACTTGGCAATTCATAGTTTGGCCAATCATAATCCGGCAACGTATAATCAGGGAACTGATACCAAGGATCTGTTTCGTCCTCGTCATACTCCTCATCGCTATATGCGTTTTTTGTGCCGAGGGCAAGATCAATTGCCGAAACGTGAGTGCTCTCATCAACTGATATATTAGTCTGACCGTAAAGCGAAAGCTGAAGTTCTCTTGCCGCCTTAACATAGTCAACAATCCACACGTCAAGATGGCCTGTATAAGTTCTGTAATTCTGGAAACCTACCTTGGTTTCTTCAGAAGGAGCAACCTGACTGACGATATCATATTTCAGCCAGCCCTCTGTTATAGCTTTTGCACCGAGATTAACAACCTCATTTTCCCTGTAGTTTGTCGTTACATAAGGCAGGAAGGTGTCAATTGCGTTGTTAACGTCAGCAAGAGATGAATCCCTGATACTGTTGATAAATGCTGTTATAAGTCTTCTCTGGCGTTCTGTACGCTGTTCTTCGCCGTCAAGCTTTCTGATTCTCGCAAAAACAAGAGCGTGCTGACCGTCAAGGTTAACGTTTGAACCGCTTTCAAAACCCTTGAGCTTCGTTGTTCGGTTCATATAGTTAGCTTCCGCATCTGTCACCATAACGTTGATGCCGCCAAGCTCATCAACCGCCTTGATGAAGGACTGATAGTTGATTGTTACAAAATGGTCAACTTTGATTTTATAGTTGTTTGATAAAACCTCCATCAGCTTTGCGGCGCCGCCCCAAGCATAAGAATGGTTGGTTTTATCATATCTGTCCTCGCCCTCGATATTCATATAGGTATATGAATCTCTGAGGAATGAGGTGAGAATAATTTTTCTTGTTTTCTTGTTTATAGTAACAAGTATGGTTGAGTCTGAACGGCTTGTGCCATCTTCATAGTCTTCGCCAATCAGCAAAACGTTAACAACGTTTTTGCTGTAAAGCTGGTCACCACCGTTGGTTGCCCAGGCTTTCATCATCTCTTTAACAGATTCAGCGCCCTCAATATCAGCAATATTCTGGAAGTTGAGATTCTCCTCTTCAAGGTAGCTGAAAGTTATATTGGGGTTACCACCGTTACCGTCACTATAATTCAATTTATTAAGCTTCGAACGAATAAAAAATGTTAAAACACCCGAAACAACCAAAACCAAGCAAAGCAACGCACAAAGAACACCGATAACTGTTTCTTTTGTTTTGTTCTTCTTTGCTTTGTTTTTTCTTTGGCTTTTCTTTTGCTTTTTACTGCTGCTGTAAACATCTTCATATTCGTTTGGTTTTCTCTGACTGTTACTCAAAAATGATCACCTGCAAACGAAATCTATAAATATAATTATAACACAAAATGGCGCAAATTTTAACATTTTTGCGAAATTTTATATGAATTTTCTGTTAATTATCCGGCTGAATTTGCACGTAAATACGCAGTGCTTACCCAGCCCGTATGTCCGTTATAGCTGACCTTTGCCCAGCCCTTAACTGCTTCGGTTACGTTGAGCACGGTTTTATCCGGAATTTCGGCAAGGATTGCACTTGACGTTGAAGTATCTGCTCGAAGATTCAGACCTCCACCGTTTTCGGTTTTAACATAATATTCGCCTGCAGGAATGGGCTCAACGGCATGAATCGCTTCTTTTACATAGCAATTAAAATAAACGTCGCCCGCCTTCATTTCCTGACCGTAAGCTTCATACATTTCGCTGACGGTAACAAGCTTGTAACCTGCCGCAACAAGTTTGGGGATAAGAATTTCACTCATATCCGCCGTGAAATCATATATATCGTGCATCAGAATTATATCACCGCTTCTGACGTTTGACATAACGTGGTCGATGATATCATCCATCTCTTTCTGACGCTGTTCCTCGCTTCTGGGTTTGTTTGTATCCTTATGGCGCCAGTCATTTGTATCAATTGACCACTGGATAATCGGCATGCCAACGGAATTCTCCACACCTTTATAGTTGCCGCCGGGAGCTCTGAAAAGCTTCACTTCTGCGCCAAAATCATTCTTTATTGATTCGTTAACAGTGCTAATCTGATAGTTTCTTTCAGAATCGCTGATTTTGTTGATATATTTGTGGTCCTGTGTATGGTTTGCTATTTCGCAACCCATATCAACGGCTCTCTGAATTGTTTCGCGGCTGCTGTCAATTCTGCTGCCGACAATAAAGAATGTTGCAACAGAGTTATTCTCTTCAAGAGTTGAGAGAATTCTGTTTGTTGTTGAAGGATTGGGACCGTCATCATAAGTGAGAGCAACCAGCTTTTCTGTTGACGGTTTAAAAGGTGTATCGGTTGCGTTTTCTGTAACGTCATTCTGATTTTCGTTACCTGCATCAACAATCTCACCATTTAAGGTTGAGGAGGTTTTTTCTTTTTTATCGTCCTTATCCCTTCCGCTGACTTCACACGCGCTGAAAACAAACAACACGCAAAGCATAAGCGAAATCACTGAAAATAACTTTTTGATTTTGCTCATTTCGGTTTCCCCCTTATATATACTGTCCGTTTTAATCTATTATATAATCAATTTATTCAATGGTTTTTCTCAATTGGAATAATATGCTCTTAAATGAAAAATTTGGACTCACCTGAAGAGAAAAAGCGGAGCATCCTTTCAGATGCTCCGCCGAACTATTTAATTAAATTCTTGCGCTAATTTAATCAAACAAAGTGTTAGCCGAAGCTAAAACTTAAATTAGTCCTTCTTTGTGCAAACGAAAGCAGCTGCAGCAGCTACTGAAACAGCAGCGAAAACAGCGATACCAACGGGAGCTGAACCAGTATCAACTACTTCTTCAGGCTCTGTTGTGGGAACGATACCGGGAGCATAGAAGGAGAGGATCTTTTCCTTGAGAGCCTTGATGAGTTCATCAACGCCGGGGATTTCGAAACCTTCGAAGAGACCTTCAAGCTCAGCGATGAGACCGTCAACGCCGTCTGCGAAAATGCCATTTACAAGACCGTCAACAAAATCAACAATCTTGATGATAACAGTTTCAACATCGTTCCACTGTGTCATGCCAGCCTTTGCAAGATCAAGGATCATAGCAAGAACTTCCTTGATGCTGAGTTCTGCAGCATCTTCAACAGCCTCTGTTGTTGCAGCTGTTGTAGCAGCAGCTGTTGTTGCAGCAGCAGTTGTAGCGTCAGCAGCAAAAGCCATAGCGCTGCATGAGAGTGCCATTACAAGAGCAAGAACAATTGCAAGTACCTTTTTCATTTCGAACCATTCCTTTCATTTTTTATTGCAAGAGCAACAATTGTTATCTTATGTTACCATATAATTGCGGATATGTCAATATATTTTCAACTAAAAATGAACCGTTGATAAATAGTAATTGTATGAAATATTAACAGTATCCGCTATATATGGGGACAACCAAATTAAATCTTATTTAAAGCAATCGTGATAGATTGTTGACCAGAGGAAGGTGACGTCTGCACCGTTCTGGTAGAAGGAGTCATCAACAAGCTGGCTTGTTTCTGCACCTGCAGCTCTTCTGAAGCCTGACTTCTTGAGCTCTGCAACGAAAGCATCAGCCATAGCAGTATCCTTGAATGTGATTCTGCCCTTCATCTTAAGCTCAGTTCTGGGCCATGTATACTTTGTGAGCTGACCCTTAACGAAGCCTGTGGGCCACCAATATTTTGCATAGGGTCTTGAGAACACCTTTTCATAGTGTCCGTCGTTGCCCTCTGCCCAGTAGCAATCCATTGACATATAGAGCCAATCATCCTGGTCTGCGCAGTTATAGTGGTTGATATCATTAACGTTACCTGTGTTTGCGCCTTCTTCAGCAGTGTAAAGACCGATTTCAGCACCAACGAGAAGCCAGCCGTACTGACCTTTCCAGAGCTGAATCATCCAGTCCTTGCCGCCGTAGTTGAAACGAACGCGAACCTGGTCGATGAACATAGCTGTCATGGGAGCCATATTATCGTAAACTTCGTTGTAACCTGCATTCTTCTGCCAGCAATCCTTATCATCGGTGTAGTAATAACCGTTGCCTTCGTTGCTGTATCTGTAACCGAGAACCTGAACACCGTTTTCGTCAATAAGATCCTTAACGTTCAGACCTGACTGAGTGTCCTGATATGTAGCGTTTTCACCGCCTGCATTGGGATTCTTATCGGTGTTTGTGTTGGGTTTATTGTTGTTATTGGGTTTGTTATTATTGTTGGGTCTTGATGAGGGAGGAGTTGCGGATGTGGGCTTGTTATTGGGGTCAAGCGCGCTCTGAGTTGCATCCATTACTGTAGAGAGTGTGTTATCTGTGGGTGCAACAAACTCATATGAGGGTGTAACGCTCTGTTCTGTTGCCTGAGGACGCTTATACTCTGTTGTTGCTTCTTCTTTTTCTTTGTTGAGCATATCAGGCACAACAAGAAGAGCAACCGTTGTTGCAATGATAACAACAATAGCGCTGATTGCAAGAATAAGAATCTTCTGCGTTGTTTTGTTCATCGTTTTTACCTCTTTTCTTTTAAGCTCTTATCTGACATCCTGCCAAATGAATATAACATCTTTGCCGTGAATCTTATATGTATCTTTAACAGTGGGATCAAAGTTTGAAACACTGCTGAATCCTTCGTTTGAAAGCGACTGTGCAAAAGCCTGAGCCATTTCTTCATCCTTGAACGTTATTCTGCAAAGAACACGAAGCGGGTCGCTGTCTTTTTTGTCTGCAAGCTGGCCGAAAACAAAGCCTGTGGGCCACCAATGGAGCTCATAAACTCTTGTAAGCTGGGGCAGATAATTGCCGTTGCCCTGCTCATCCCAAAGAACAGTCATTTCCATATTGAGCCATTCTTCATAAGGTGCGCAGTCATAATGTCCGATTGCGCTGATTGTTCCCTTGGGTCTGGTATAAAGACCGACTTCACCGCCAACGGTTCCCATTTCGCCCGAAATATACTGACCCTTCCAGATCTGAATCATATATTCCTTGCCGTTATATTCGAAGGGCATTCTTGCTGTATCAATGCTGAAATCGATAAGCTGTGCGCCCCAGTCATAAAGACGGTTATAGCCGAAGTTTGCCTGAACACAGGCGGGGTCTGTGTCGTCATTATAAATATATTGCTTTGAGCCGTAAACGTCGTGGCCCATCTTATAAAGACCTGCAAAAGACATATCTTTGGGCAGGTTGCCGCTTGTGCTTGTGGGCGGCTTAACAGCCTGACCGCTGGACATTTCATCGGGATTCATCTGAGGAATCGTTACGTTTTCTTCTTTATCAACAACCACTGCCTGTGTGGGTTTTTCTGTTATAACAGGCTGTGTAACTGTGGGCTGAGTTGCCGAAACTTCTTCCGACGGAATAACCACACCTGCGGGCTCATCGAAAACATATGTTGTTTCTTCGATCTTTTCAGTTGCTTCTGTTTTGCTGTTTTCTTTACCGTTTGTTTTGATAATGCCTGAACCGTTTGCCTTAAGAATGAGTGCGCAAACAACTGCAACAACACAAACCGCAAGCACACTGACGGCAATAACTATGGCATTTGAACTTTTTTTCTCCATATATTTTCCTCCTTTTCCCCTCAATCAAATTTTTAGTTCCCCTGATTATTCGCTTTTGTGAGAAAAAACTCTCACCTTTTCAAAAATTTATTTTGCCAAACCTTGCCGCAGCAAGGTCTGACATTGGTGGAGATGGCGGTAATCGAAACCGCGTCCGAAAAACCTCTGCAGGGACTTTCTACGAGTGTATTCCGTCTTTTAACGTTCCCTCCCGCAAGCGCCGCCGGACAGGCTCTTGCGTTCAGTAGACAGATTATTCATGACGGGCTATCCGCCGTTACCCGTTCACGTTCACTGCTGATCGACGCCTTTAGTTAAGCCGCAGTACTCTTAACCAAGACGGGCCGCATTAAGCAGCCATTAAAACTTTATTATTGTCGTTTATATTTAAGAATTGTGACTTTTAAAGTGGTGCCACTCCACTACCCGCTTACCATGCTTCAAAATCCCCGTCGAAATCCTTTCATCCCCATATAGGCGATGCTTTGCATCGCAGTGAAGTTCCGACTTCGTCGAAGTGAAATATCTGCTTGGCAGATGTGAAATACTGACTTCGTCAGTGTGAAGTGTTTGCTATGAAAACGTTAATTATATTATATAGGCTTGTATTGAATTTTTCAAGTGGGATTTTATCCCTTGACTGCTCGCTCCATATCTCTCTGAGCATCCTTCTTTGCGGCGGTTTCTCGCTTGTCATAAAGCTTTTTACCCTTGCAAAGACC
>JAZQYY010000033.1:0-8394 GCA_045633805.1 Acutalibacteraceae bacterium | reverse complement strand
TTCAACCGAAGTCTCATTCCATAAAAGTTCCGTTCGACTTGCATGTGTTAGGCACGCCGCCAGCGTTCATCCTGAGCCAGGATCAAACTCTCTAAAAATTATATCTAAACGCCCTAAGGCGTTCAAATCATTTTCAGAGCTTAATCGCTCAGTCAGTTTCCACTGACTTTATTTCTTGTTTTTCACAAGAATTACTGTTGTACTTGAAAGTACTTCTCAAATTAATCTTCAAGGGTTTTTTCTTCTTCTCGTTGTTTAATTTTCAAGGTGCGGTGCAGCCCCGTCGTTTGGGGTGCTCGAATAATATATCACAACAAAATCGATTTGTCAACACTTTTTTTAAAATTTTTTCAACTTTTTTATTGTTCTTTTTGATAATTATTATTCGACATTAATTTTCCCGAATAATCACACCGAATTCTTTATCGTATATATAATGTATACGTTCAGAGCCAGCTCTTTACCTTTTCAAAGACCTCGACTATTTTAAAACGCATTTCATATTTTGGATTACTGTTGATAATTTTTGCACCGTCAGCTCCGAGAATTGCATCGATATCTGACGAAGAACTTGCGGCAGGCAGACAAAGCGGCGGAAACATCACGCACCACCAGTTGTGACCTTCGCCCTTACCGAGAACAACCTTCAGCGAAAGATACTCACCTGCAGGCAACGTGTAATTTTCGTAAGTGCGTGTTGTATAATATTCGCGCACAAGATTAATTGTTACACCGTAGTCAAATCCGTTCTCTCTTAAAACGTTTTCTGCAATTGCGATAAGCTTATCTTTTTCTTTTTCAAGAGCTTCGCTTGCAGTTTCAAAAGTTGCTGTGCCCGAAAAAATTTCGGCACCGCTTTTTAGAAGTGCATCGCGCACAAGAAGCTTAACGTTCTGGTCCGCATCGCAATCGGATTCGGCAAGAATATGCAGGCGCACAACGTTGCTTCTGATTTCTTTGCAATCATAGCCGAAGCCGACCAACGAACATACGATTGCAACTACAAGACCTATCGCAAGTGATATTTCAATTTTACGGAATTTTTTCATAACAAAACCGTCCTTTATGTTGTTTGATAACATTGTTGGACGGTTTGACAAGGTTTATTCAGTTTTATTCAATTCCAGACCGCCGATTTCGTCACGTGACTTGAAAACATATCCGTTCTGGCTGAGGATATCCATATGTTTAAGAGCTTCACCCGTGCCCAGAGCAACACACTCAACCGCTCTTTCGGCAACAACGGTTCGGATACCTGTTTTGCGATAAATCATTTCATCGATTCCTGTGAGCAAGGCGCCTCCGCCTGTGAGATATATACCCGAGCTCATAATATCTGCCGCAAGTTCGGGAGGAGTTAATTCAAGAACAGAGCGAACCGCTTCGCTGATTTGTTCAAGCTGAGGACGCATTGCAAGATAAGCTTCGGTAGAACTGACTTCAATGCTGACAGGCATACCCGTTATAAAATGTTTACCTTTAACGGTAAGACCGAGTTCAACTTCGCGAAGATACGAACAACCAATCTGCTTTTTGATATATTCGGCAGTTCTCAGACCGATGATAACGTCTCGTTCACGACGGATCTGACGCTGAATCGCTTCATCAAAAGCATTACCCGCCACCTTAATGGAACTCGAAACAGATATGCAACCCATTGTTATAACAGCAATATCAGTTGTGCCGCCGCCGATATCAACAACCATTGCGCCTTTTGGACGGTCACTCTTAAGACCTGCGCCCAAAGCGGCGGCAAGCGGTTCTTCGATAAGGCAGGCTTTTGCGGCACCTGCCGAGGTTATGAGGTCAAGGATTGTTCTTTTCTCAAGGCTTGTTACCATTGAAGGCACGCAAACAACAACATTCGGTTTGAACACCATTGTTTTGCAAATCTTTGAAAGAAACGAACGAAGAATATGCTTGGTGGCGGTAAAATCCGAAACGATGCCGTGAATCATCGGCTTGACAACCTTGATTTCGTCAGGCGTTTTTTCGTGCATATCCTGCGCACGCTTACCGACTGCGATAAGTTTTCCCGTTGCAACCTCATAAGCCGCCGCACAGGGTTCGCAAAGAACGATACCCTTGCCTTCAACAAAGATTTTGATTGCAGTTGTGCCAAGGTCAATACCGATATTTGTTCCTATCATCGTTTCACCGCCTTTCTATTTAATGTAATATTTATCTGCGTTTTTTATTCTGCTTTGTCAGCGCAACGCTGATACAGTAAACGTCTTTTGCACCGTTGAGCCAAAGCATTTTGGCGCATTCATTGAGAGTTTCGCCCGAGGTTGAAATATCATCGCAAAGCAAAACCGTTTTGCCGTTTATTCTCTCGGGTTCGGGTACATCAAACACACCTGTCAGATTGCCTTTTCGAAACAGATAGCTGATGCCATGTTGCTTTTCGGTTTCATAAAGCTTAACAAGAGCATCTTTTTCATAAGGCAAATTGAGCCGCGGTGCAAGATTTTTGCACAGGATATCAACCTGATTATATCCTCTTTTGCGCACACCCGATTCGGTCATCGGAACAGAAACAACGCAATCAAAAGCAACGTTGCCGTATCTGTTTCTGACTGTAGCTTCCATTTCGCCGCAATAAGCTTCGGCATTCTGTTCACCTTTTCTGAATTTGAAAACGTGCAGACCTCTGCGCACAACACCCTCATAATAAAACGGAGCTGCTTGTGAAACGAAATATTTTTCACCCTTGCAGCAACAGAACTCATCTTCTCTGCCGCAGGTTGCACAGACTTTGCCCTTGATTCGCGGCAACACAGATTTACAATCCGAGCAGGCAAGTGTGCCCGCAAACGTTACTTTGCCGCAATATGCACACCGCTGAGGAAAAAGAGATTTTGAAAGAGCTTTTAAAAAGTTCATCAGTCACTTTCTCCCAGCATAATAAAATTCTTGAGAGCGGAATATCTTTTTGCCTTGCTGTTATTGGCAACCATTTTTTCAACCGTCTGTACCGAGCCGACAAGCACAATCATCTTTTTGGCTCTTGTGACCGCAGTATAAAGAAGATTCCTGTAAGCCAGCTGTTCAACAACACCCGTTACAGGCATAACAACGGCATCAAACTCGTTACCCTGACTTTTGTGAACGGTTATTGCGTAAGCGTGTTCGAGTTCGGTATGCCCCTCAAACGGATAATCGGCAAGCTTATCGTCAAAGCGAACTTTGAGAACGTGCGCAGGTTCATCGATTTTTTCGAGAACACCGATATCACCGTTGAAGATACCCATACCCTCTTTTTCGCCTGACTGCCAGGTGATATTATAATTATTCTTGACCTGCATCAGCTTATCACCCTCGCGGAAGATTCGCTGACCGAAAGCTTTTTCTCTTTTATGCTTGGCGGCAGGGTTAAGGCATTTCTGCAAAACCTTGTTTAGGTTGACCGTTCCCGCTTCACCCTTTCTTGAAGGGCACAAAACCTGAATATCCTCCGTGGGAGAATAGCCGTAAGCATTGGGTAATCTTGTTGAACAAAGCTGAGCAACCGTTGCCGCCGCGGCATTGGGCTGAGCCCTGTCCATAAAGAAGAAATCTTTATCCGTTCTGTAAATCTCGGGCATTTCACCTTTTACGATTTTGTGAGCGTTTGTAACAATCAGGCTTTCCATCGCCTGACGGAAAACTTCGTTAAGCTCAACAACGGGCAAAGCCTTGGAATTGATCAGGTCGTGTAAAACGTTACCTGCACCGACAGGCGGAAGCTGGTCGGAGTCACCAACCATAATAAGCCTGCAACCGATGGGCAACGCTTCAAGCAAACTTGAAAAAACGGTGATATCCACCATTGAAAGCTCATCAACAATCAACGCGCTTGCGCTGATGGGATTTCTTCGGTTGCGCGAGAAAACAGGTCTGTCGTTTCTGTCCCACTCAACCTCAAGAAGCCTGTGGATTGTTTGAGCTTCTCTGCCTGTGAGCTCACTCATTCTTTTTGCGGCTCTGCCTGTGGGTGCGGCAAGAGCAACTTCAAGACCCTGGCTTTCAAACACTTTGAGTATGCCTCGCAGGGTTGTTGTTTTGCCCGTACCCGGACCACCCGTCAAAATAAGCAGGCCTTTTTCAACCGCAATTCTTATTGCAAGGCGCTGTTTTTCGTTATAGCAAACGCCGCTGATAAGCTCGGTTTTATTGATTTCAGCTTCAATATCATTATAACTCTTGGGAGTAAAATGCTTCATAAAAAGGATATTATCCGCCGCTTTTTTCTCGGCATTGAAAATATCCGGCATAAATATAAATTCTCTTGAATTGAGCATATAAGCGGTAAGCTGTTTTTGCTCAATGAGTTTATCTGTCTGAATATCCGCCGTATCCGCAGAGCAACCGAGAAGAGCGGCAGCTGTGGGAATAAGTTTTTCTCTTGGCAAACAAGTGTGCCCGTTATGCAGATTGTGCCTTGCAACATAGAGTATACCTGCCGCAATGCGGAATTCATCTGCAGGTTTAACGGGAAGTCTGTCTGCAATTTCGCAAGCTTTTTCAAAAGTTATGCCTATTCCGTCGGAGCAAAGAAGATAGGGATTCTTTTCAACCGTATCAACCGATTTCGGACCGTAGATTTTAAAAACACGCAGACATTCGGCGGTTGACATACCGTATTTTTCAAGAGCAATCAGTGCTTCTCTTTCTTGGGCACGGCTTATAAATTCTTTTGAAATCTCTCTTGCCTTTTCGGCTGATATACCTTTTATTGTTGCAAGTCTTTCGGGGTATTTTTCAATAACGTAAAAACTCTCGTCACCAAAAGCTTCAATAATTTTGGCGGCAGTTTTTTCTTTGACGCCCTTGATTATTCCCGAAGCAAGATACGAAAGCATTTCCGCGGCGGTTTCAGGCATCTCACGGCGGCAGGTTTCAATTTTGAACTGCTTGCCGAAGGTGGGGTGCACCGTCCAGATGCCCGTCATAGTTACCCTTTCGCCGCAATAGAGCGAACCCGCATTACCCGTGGCAGTATAAAGTTCACCGTCACTCGAAAAATCGAGCACGGTGTAGCCGTTTTCAGTATTCTGAAATGTGATGTATTCAATAACACCTGTTATTGTGACAAGTTCGTTCATAATCAGACACACAAACAAAAAATTGAGCGGAGGTCGAGAAGGCTTGTAAGCCGAGTTCTGTCATTGAAGGCAATCATCTGTCTACGCCATGCATTGCTGCATGGCTTTAGCCACCTTTCGGAGTATCGCCGAGCAAGCGCCGAAGCTCAAAGAGCTTCTCCTCCATTTGGTGTTGCTTCGGATAGGGTTTGCAGGGCAGCACGGTTCCCCGTGCTCCGGTGAGCTCTTACCTCGCCTTTCCACCCTTACCTGTAAAAACAGGCGGTATATCTCTGTTGCACTTTCCCTAAGGTCACCCTCGGCGGCCGTTAGCCGTTATCCTGCTCTGTGAAGCTCGGACTTTCCTCACGCAGTTTCAAAAAAACTGCCCGCGACTGCCCGGCCTTCTCAACATCCGTACTCCATAATATATTAAATCACCTTTCATAAAAAGTCAAATGATTTTAAAGAATAAAATATATTATTTACAATTTATCTCTTGTATATATTGACAAATTGCGATAGAATAAGCGTGATATTTATTTTTTACAGAGGTAAAAAAATGAGCGATAACAAATTCAGACGAAATAAAAATGAGCAAACAGGCAAGGTTTATCTCTCCTCCGAAGATTACAACCGCCTTGCAAACAGTCAGGAATATATACCGACATATAACCTTACGGAGAACGACGGCAACAGCCAGAACATCTATTTCAACAAGCAGTATCAGCAACAGCAATATCAGCAGTATCAGCAGCCGCAGTATCCGCAATATGAACAGCAGCCCGAGGAACAGCCCAAGAAAAAGAAGAAGAAAAAACACCGTCTATTCAAAACGCTGATTTTCACGGTTTTTACTCTGCTTATCGTTTTTGCGGCACTGGCTTTCGGCTTGCTCACGTCAATCGATTATACGCGAGTTGACCTTGAGGAAAACCGATATATCAATTCAAGCGAGCTCAACAGAAGCGAAGACGTTACAAACATTCTTTTTATCGGCGTTGACGACAGTTCAGGAGGCAATTCACGCTCCGATTCAATGATGCTTGTTTCGATTGACAAAAAGCATAACAAGATTAAGCTCACGTCGTTTTTGCGTGACAGCTGGGTTGAAATCCCCTCAAAAGGCAAAAAAGCCAAGCTCAATGCCGCTTATGCTTACGGCGGAGCTCAGCTGACTATTGACACGATTGAATATAACTTTCTGATTGATATCGACCACTACGTGCTGGTTGACTTTGATATGTTCACCCAAATCATCGATGCCGTCGGCGGCGTTGAGGTTGAGGTTACGGAAAAGGAAGCGAAGTTTATCCGCAACACCACACGCTTCAAAGAAATGGAGAGCGGTGAAAACGTTCGTTTAAGCGGTGCAGAAGCACTTGTTTATTGTCGAATCAGAAAGCTTGATTCGGATTATATGCGCACATTCCGCCAGAGAAAGGTTATTTCCGCTTTGATGGAACAGGCAAACGAAACCGAAATCAGCGCGCTGATTGATGCAATCAACGAAGTGTTGCCGCTGATTCAGACCGACCTGAGCAAGGGTGAGCTTCTCTCCATCGGATTAAAAGGCGGATACGGACTGCTTGCTTATGAAATTCAGCAAACAAGAGCTCCGATTGAAGAGCACATGAGAGCAGACACAATCAACGGTCAGTGGGTTGAGGTGCTTGAATTGGACAACGTGAGAGAATATCTTTATGATTTCATCTACACAGACAAAATAAATCCCGAAGATAACGAGGAAGAATAAAAGCAAATGAATATCACTTTCAGAAATTTTATAAAAGAAGACAGGGCAGCTTTTTTCACAATGGTCAAAAAGTTTTATGCGCCCCCTGCGGTATTGCACTTTCCGAGCGATGAGGTTATGCTCTCTGCATTTGATGCGGCAATCGATATGCCCGAATTGGTTAAGGGATATCTTTTTGAATGCGACGGCAAAGCGGCAGGCTACGCAATGGTTTCGCTCAAATTTGAAACAGAGGTTGGTGGAATTGCCGCCTGGATTGAAGAGCTTTTTGTTGAAGAAGAATTCAGAGGTCTTGGCATAGGAAGCAAGTTTTTTGAGTTTCTTCAGAAAGAGCTCTCGGGCAAAATCAGAAGAATCAGACTTGAGGTTGGTGAAGACAACCTTGACGCAATCAGACTCTATAAACGCCTCGGCTTTGAGTTTCTTGATTACAGACAGATGACGATTGATAAGGATTTTTAAAATGGCGGCGGCAGAATTTTTTTGCCGCCGTTTCAATATTTCTCTTGATTTTTACAAAATATTGAGATATAATAGAAAAGCTGATTTGCCGATGTGATGGAATTGGCAGACGTGACGGACTCAAAATCCGTTGGTAGCGATACCGTGCGGGTTCGACCCCCGCCATCGGCACCAGAAAAAACGACGTGTTTCGACACGTCGTTTTTTTTATAAATTTTAATAAAAACAGAAATATTATTCAAAAAAACCGTACTTATAGATGAGGAACCTCAAAAGAAAGGAGAATTCAAATGACTGATGCATCAATAATAAGCCTTTACTGGGAGCGCTCGGAAAAAGCAATAGAGGAAACCGATTTAAAATACGGTAAGCTTTGCAGACATTTGTCGAACAACATTCTGAATAACATATCCGATGCGGAAGAATGCGTTAATGACACATATCTGACGGTCTGGAATTCTATTCCCGATGAGAATCCGAATAGTTTTTCCGCATTTATCTGCAGAATTGTAAAAAATCTTTCTTTAAAACGTTTGGAGTATGTCACGGCTCAGAAAAGAAAGCCTGAAATGCTTGCTTCTTTCGATGAACTGCAGAACTGCATATCTTCTGAATCGCTTCCCGAGGACATCGTTGATGCAGAAGAGCTCGGAAAGGTAATCAGCAGTTTTCTAAGGGAGCAAAGCAGGGAAAACAGAAACATTTTTTTAAGAAGATACTGGTATTTTGACTCAGTGAAGGAAATTGCCGCAGATTACGGTATGAAGCAGGAAAAGGTTTCGGCAATTCTGTTTAAAATGAAAAACAAGCTGAAGAAGTATCTTGAAAAGGAGGGATACTGTATATGAAAAAAAACATTTTGTTTGAAGCGATAAATTATGTTGATGATGATTTGGTTGAAGATGCTTTGAGTCCGAAACGGGACAGGAACCCAGGAACGTACAGATTCCTTGCCGCAGCAGCAGTTTTTACAGTCATTATGGCTGCTGCTCTGACTTTCGGCATAATGAATGACAGTCCGGTAATAAGCATTGATAACAACACAACGGTAAGCTATCCTGATAATACGTTATCAGTTCCGAAGTCGGAGGCCAAGCGGTCTTAGGAAGA
>JAZQYY010000032.1:0-3088 GCA_045633805.1 Acutalibacteraceae bacterium | reverse complement strand
ATGCAATGAAGGATGAAAAACGAAACGCTATGGGGCGATTAAAATCGCTGTGGCTGTTATTTATAACTATGCTGAAAATAGGTCTATTCACCTTCGGTGGCGGATATGCCATGATTCACCTTTTGGAGAACGAGTTCGTATCCAAAAAGAAGTGGATTGAGGAAGACGAGTTCATGGATTTGGTAGCGATTGCGGAATCTACGCCAGGGCCGATTGCTATCAACTGCTCCACCTATATCGGCTACAAAAAAGAAAAGATTTTAGGGGCGGTTTTGGCAACGCTGGGGATGTGTATTCCGTCGTTTACCATTATCTTTTTCATTTCGTTGTTTTTCAATCAATTTTTGTCAATTGGTTGGGTTGCGTCGGCGTTTAAGGGGATTCAGGTTTGCGTTGTGTTTCTCATTCTTTCCGCTGGCGTGAAAATGCTGAAGAAAATGAAGAAAAAACCGTTCAATCTCATCGTTATGTCGGCTACTTTTCTTTGTATGGTAGCGTTTGGCGTGTTCGCCGTCAGCTTTTCTTCTATTTTTTACATCTTAATCAGCGGTCTTGTCGGGCTTTTGATTTACTTAATCGGGTATTTCAAGTCGAAAAAATCCCCCGAACAGAAGGAGGGAGAACAATGATTTATTTGAAGTTATTTTTGACCTTCTTAAAAATCGGAGCGGTGTCCTTTGGCGGTGGTTACGGTATGATTTCGCTTATCCGTGAAGACTGTTTGGGGCACGGTTGGCTGACGGAAGAAGAATTGTTGAATTTTATCGCCGTTGCAGAATCCACGCCTGGACCGATTGCCGTGAATATGGCAACGTTCGTGGGTTCGTCGCAGGGCGGATTTTGGGGAGCGATGCTCGCCACGCTCGGTGTGGTATTGCCGTCGTTTATCATCATTTTGTTGGTGGCAACCTTGCTCACGAAATTGCTGAAATACGCAGGTGTAAAGGCGGTGCTTGGCGGAATTAAACCTGCTATCGTCGGAATGATTTTAGCAACGGCGCTCACGATGTTTTTGAGCGTGATTTTGAATATCAGGGCTGTGAAAAGCGCGGTGAGCTTTGATTGGAAAGGCTTGGTGATATTCGGCGTATTGCTGGCGGTCGCGCTTGGTTATTTCAAGTGGAAAAAGAAAGCGTTTTCACCCATTTTGCTTATCGTAATTTCAGGCGTTTTGGGTGTGTTGATGTACGGAATATAGTAATTTAATTTTAGAATGGCATTGAAAAGGGGTGACGGAAAAATCAACCGTCACCCCTCAAAATTTGATACGCAGTAAACAAAGAAAAGGGAATGGGGAAATTCTTTTCTATTCCCGTTTTCAATTTTTATAAAACGGACATCTTTCTTGAATGCATTGCGAATTTTTCAGTTTGTAGTCGCACGCAATCGTTTCCGTTTCCATTTCGATGCCGTATTTCTCTTTGACGAATTTTATGCCATTCGATAAAGAGATAAAAGCATTTCGTTTGCAACAGCGCGCACCGCCGATTTTACTCATTTTAGAAATCACGGCGGAAGTGTATTCCATATTATCCTTGTAATAATCGTCCGTACTCAAAGGACTTGTTTTATGAATAACGGAAAGGGCAGCGCCAACCGCAGTTACCGAACCGCAAACACCCCAATATCCGCACATTGCGCCTGGCATCATAATCGTTCTTTTTGCGAGCGTTTCCATACAAGTCGGTAAATCAATATCACCGCCTGCATTTTTATACGCAGTCAAAAACGCCGCACCGTCAAGGAAATGATGTTCAGGACCGTGCATATTGATAAAGTCTTTATTCATCAATTCTTTTGCGATTTTAATAGGGTTCTTGGATTGCGTATTTAATAAGTGCTGTTTAATCAAATCGTATTTTTCTTGTAAGGTGTATTCCATATACTGTTTTTCCTTTGTTGCGTTTGTATGGTCATTATAGCACGTTTCACGAAATTTTTCAACCTATACTTTGTTATTCCAATATTTTTCCATCCGTGGAGATTGTAACGACGCTCCACGGAATCATTTTTCCGCTTGCAATCAAAGCGCGTTTCACGGCATTTTCAATTCCCCCGCAACAAGGCACTTCCATGCGAACGACTGTCACGCTTTTAATATCGTTGCCTGCAAGAATTGCCGTAAGTTTGTCGGCATAATCTACGTCATCGAGTTTAGGACAACCAATGAGTGTGATTCGATTGCGAATAAATTCGTTATGAAAATTGCCGTAGGCATAAGCCGTGCAATCTGCCGCAATAAGCAAATTTGCGCTGTTAAAATACGGTGCGTTTACAGGCACGAGCTTTATCTGTACGGGCCATTGCGAAAGCCTGCTGACAATAGGCGAGCTAACTGTGGGGCAGGAGTGTTCTTCGCGTTGAATGGCTCTCGATTGCGTACCTGGACAACCGCAAGGTAAAGGGCTTTTCTTTTTTGCTTTGGCGGCGAGAACAGCCGCTTCGTCATAAGCAGGTGCTTCACGCTCTTCAAACGAGATTGCATCAACAGGACAAGCAGGCAGACAATCCCCAAGCCCGTCGCAGTAATCTTCTCTGGTAAGACGAGCCTTGCCGTTTATCATTTCAATCGCACCTTCGTGGCAAGCAGCGGCACAAGCTCCGCAACCGTTGCATTTTTCTTCATCGATTTTAATTATTTTTCTAATCATAATTTGTCTCCTTTCTTGACATTGTAATGATATTATAGTACAATAATTAAAACAAGTCGGTTGTTTTTACAACAAAAAGAGGGGTTTATGAAAAAATTTATTCCGATATTGAAAAGAACGCAATTATTCGCCGCCGTTTCCGAAGAAGGGATTTCCTCGATGCTGTCTTGCCTTAACGCACGGCTACGCACTTATAAAAAAGGGGAATACGTACTTCGTCAAGGCGAGCATCTAAATGATATCACGGTACTCGTAGACGGAGAACTCCATATTCAGCGAGATGATTATTGGGGGAATCGTGCTATCGTTGACCGTATTGCCGTTGGAGAAATGTTCGGGGAAGCGTATATCGCGCCTGAAAGCGGTGCGCTTTTGAACGACGTAATTGCCGTTGAGGATAGCACCGTTATGTTTTTTGACGTAAAGCGAATTATTAC